>NZ_JBHVTL010000001.1:0-298150 GCF_042884635.1 Kitasatospora sp. NPDC058115 | reverse complement strand
GCCTCTGCTGTTCTCTTGTCGGTCGTTGTCTGGCGCGGGGCGGGCGGGGGGGGGGGCGGGGGGTCGGGGGGGGGGGGGGGGGGGGGGGGGGCGGGCCCCCCCCCCGCCACCGTCGTGCCCGGCGGCGGTGGTGCGAGTGGCGGGCCGGGTGAAGCAGTGCACCGCGATCCGCCGGATCAGCGGCACGCCGGCGGCCAGCAGCAGCGCCTGGGCGAGGATCAGCGTGCGCGGGTCCTCCCGGATCCAGTAGAGCGGGGCGAGCGCGGCCAGGATCGGCGAGAAGTGGTCGCCCAGCAGGGAGAAGCCGGGCGGGAACTCGTGGTGGTAGCTCTTGACCGGGGAGACCGGCAGGCCCCCGTGCGCGTAGCCGGCCACGCCCTGGTGGAAGATGCCGAGGTCGAAGCCGCCGAGCAGGACCGCCGCCCACTGCTGCAGCCCGCAGGCCGCGGTCACGGCGAAGCAGAGCAGGGTCAGGA
Source organism: Kitasatospora sp. NPDC058115 (assembly GCF_042884635.1). NCBI lineage: Bacteria > Bacillati > Actinomycetota > Actinomycetes > Kitasatosporales > Streptomycetaceae > Kitasatospora > Kitasatospora sp. NPDC058115. Next base: position 297,674 of record NZ_JBHVTL010000001.1, on the reverse strand, counting down.
CGGCGGTCCGGCGTCCGGTCCGCGGCCCGGCGGTGCCGGACGCGGACGGGCGGGTGACGCGCGGCAGCAGCGGGCGGTTCGCACGGGTGGACGGGCTGAGCCCGGTTTCGACTGGCACGGGATCCCTGGACTGGTCGGGGGCGGGAGCTGGTCGGGTGGCGGAGGCGGGCCGCCGGCTCAGCCGGCTCCGGGGGTGCCGGGGGCCGCGGGAACCGTCGCGTCGGTTCCGGGCGCCGTCGCGGCGGTTTCGGGCGCCGTCGCGTCGGCTCCGGGTGTGCGCCGCAGCAGCGTGATGCCGTGGTCGCTGCGCACCACCTGGTAGCCGCTGCGCCTGACGGCGGCGAGTTCCCGCCGCTCCTCGTCGGGCGACAGCGGCCAGCCCATCGGCCGGTCCTCGTCGACCACGATCCACTCGGCGGTCGACCACTTCTGCGGCCAGCCGAACACGATGACCTCGCACCGGTCGGTGAGTTGCGGCACCAGCCGGTTGGAGGCGGCGACCCGGGCGTCGTCGGGGACGGCGGCCAGCACCGACCGGGCGGCCTCGACCCGGGCCGGGGTGCGCCACAGGTCGAGGGTGAGCAGCTGGCCGAACGCGAACCCGGGCAGCAGCGCCAGCGTCACCACCGCGCTGGCCGCCGGGGCCGCCCGGACGAGCCACCGGGGCAGCACGCCGTTCCGCTCGCGCGCCTTCACCAGGACGTCCACGAAGGCGGCGAAGACGATCGGCATCAGCACCGCGCTGTAGTGGTAGTTGGTGCCCCAGTAGGCCGGGTTGTTGGAGAGCAGCCGCCAGCCGAGGGTGGGCAGCGCGACGATCATCAGCGGTGAGCGGGCGGCCAGCAGCACGGTCGGCGCGAGCAGCAGCAGGACGGTGGTGACCTTCTCGCCCGGGGTGACCAGGTCGAGCGGCAGGGTGAGCAGGCTGCGGCCGCCGGAGCCGCCGCTCAGGTTGTCCCAGTAGGCGAAGCTGCCCCCGGGGCTCATCGCCGGGAGCAGCACCAGGAGTTCGAGCAGCGAGGCGCCGATGCCGAACACCACGGTCGCCGCGCCGGTGCGGCGGTCGCCGCGCCACAGGACGTAGCCGCCGACGGCCGCCACCGTGATGCCGAGGTCCTCCTTGACCAGCACCAGCGGCGCGGCCCAGAGCGCGGCGGCGGTCCAGCGCCGCTCGCCGAGCGCGCAGACCGCGAAGGCGATCAGCGGCACCGCGAAGGTGATCTCGTGGAAGTCGAAGCCGAGCGCGGAGGCGAGCCCCCAGGAGAGCCCGTAGCCGAAGCCGGCGGCCAGCGCGGTGGCCGGTCCGGCGGCGCGCAGCGCCCAGCGGCAGATCGGCACGGCGGCGACGGCCACCAGCGCGGACTGGGCCAGCAGCAGGGTGACGGCCGAGGGGAGGAGCCAGTACAAGGGGGCGAGGACGGCGAGGGCGGGGGAGAAGTGATCGCCCAGCAGGTTGAAGCCGGGGCCCTTGAGTTCGACGATCGGGCCGCGCCCCTCGGCGTAGCCGCGTACGCCCTGCTCGAAGATTCCGAGGTCGTAGCCGCTGGTGAACAGCAGTTCGTGGCGGCGGACGGTGAAGAACGCGTAGACCAGGAACAGGGTGAGGGCGAGCGCCCAGGGGATGAACCGCACCCGCCGACCGGCGCGGGCCGGGGCGGCCGACGCGGCGTCGACCACCGTCCCGCGATGGAGTGCTGACGCGAGTGTACTCATGGTCACCGAACATCCCCGTGGTTCCGGGCGGGATTGGACGTGCGGCCGATTTCCGGTCGGCTCTCCGGGGCGGGCGGCCGGCCGTTTCGGCCGTGCGGGAAAGCCGCCGGGTGCGAATGGCCCCAGGCCGGGCACCGTAGCACGGGAAAGCCCTCCCCGGTGATTGCTGTTCCGGGGAGGGCGAGCCATGCATGACGAACAGTCAAATCAGAAATGATGAACAGTCATATCATCATTTCGGAAATACCGTTCGGACGGTCGGACGGGTGTCCTCACTTCCACTGCTGGTAGGAGCCGCCGTTGCCGCCCAGCGCGTAGACGTCGCCGTTGCCGTTGCTGTCCAGGTAGAGGCCGGTGGCCACGTTCCGGTAGGTGTTGCCGTAGGTGGACGCGCGCCTGACCCACTTCTGGTAGCTGCCGCCGTTGCAGCTCAGGGCGTAGACGTCGCCGTTGCCGTTGGAGTCGAGGCAGAAGCCGGTGGCCTTGTTCCGCAGGGTGAAGGTGGAGCCGCCCAGGTCGGTCGCGTACCAGCGCTGGTACGAGCCGCCGTTGCCGGGGAGGGTGTAGACGTTGCCGTTGCCGTTGCTGTCGAGGTAGCGGCTGGTGGCGACGTTCTGGAGGGTGATCTCGGTGGCGGCGTTCGCCGGGCCCGCGGCCAGGACGGTCATGCCGCCGGCCAGCACGGCCGCCGAGGAGACGAGGGCGGCGGCACGCTTGAGGGACTTCATCGCGTTTCCTTCCCGTGGTGACCGACCGTTCGGCAGGTCGTCACCGAACTTATCCGGGAATGCCCCCTTTCAGGCCTTTCCTCGCGCGGGACCTGATGGCGTTCAGCCATTCGGCAGGAATCGGATCAGCTTTTATCAAGATGAGCAAGGGAATCACACAGGTTTGTCGACGAAGTGGTTTCTGTGGAGGGTGTGTCAGTGCCGCGTGAGGGGTGTCGACGCCCGCCCGTCGCACCCGCGCCATGGATTTCGGGCAAAAGGGGCAAGGGGGGCTCTGGAGAATTGGCCGGATCCGGCCGGGGCGTGCGGCCCCGGCCGGGGGCGCACCCGGCGTGCGGTGCGGGCGCGTGTTCCGCCCGGCAGGGCCTGGGGCTCGTCTTCAAACCCCCGCCTGCCGGGCGGCGTCTGGGCACGCACCTCGCCGCGTTGTCGTCGGTCGCCGATGCTCCGCATGGACTCCCTCCTCCGCCTTGCGATGCACGCACCCAGACGCCGCCCGGCCCGCCCTCCGGGCGGACGACGGGGGTTTGAAGACGACCCCTAAGCGACCCACACCGTGGTGATGTTGCAGAACTCCCGGATGCCGTGCCCGGACAGCTCTCGGCCGAAGCCGGAGCGCTTGACGCCGCCGAAGGGCAGGGCCGGGTGCGAGGCGGTCATGCCGTTGAAGAACACCCCGCCCGCCTGGATGTCCCGCACGAAGCGCTCCTGCTCGGCCGGGTCCTCCGTCCAGACGTTGGAGCTGAGGCCGAACGGGGTGTCGTTGGCCAGCGCGACCGCCTCGTCCAGGTCGGCCGCCCGGTAGACGGTGGCGACCGGGCCGAAGGTCTCCTCGTGGTGGATCCGCATCTGCGGGGTGATGCCGCTCAGCACGGTCGGCTCGTAGAACCACCCGCCGTCCAGGCCCCGGGCGCCCAGGCCCTCGGGCCGGCGCCCGCCGCACTCCACCCGGGCCCCGTGCGCCCGCGCGTCGTCCACCAGGTCGGCCAGGTCGTCGCGGCCCTGCCGGCTGGCCAGCGGGCCGACCTGGGTCGCCTCGTCCATCGGGTCGCCGATCCGCAGCGCCCGCATCGCCTCCGCGAACCCCGCGGTGAACCGGTCGTAGACGTCGGTGTGCACGATGAACCGCTTCGCGGCGATGCAGGACTGCCCGTTGTTCTGCGCCCGCGCCGTGACGGCGGTGGCGACGGCGGCGTCGAGGTCCGCGCTCGGCAGCACGACGAACGGGTCGCTGCCGCCCAGCTCCAGGACGGCCTTCTTCACCACGTCGGCCGCGGTGGCCGCGACCGCCCGCCCGGCGGGCTCGCTGCCGGTGAGCGTCACGGCCGCCACCCGGGGGTCGCGGATCACCCCCTCCACCGCGCCCGAGCCGATCAGCAGGGTCTGGAAGCAGCCCTCCGGGAAGCCGGCCCGCTGGAACAGCTCCTCCAGCGCCACCGCCGTGCGCGGCACGTTGGAGGCGTGCTTGAGCAGTCCGACGTTGCCGGCCATCAGCGCCGGCGCGGCGAAGCGGACCACCTGCCAGAAGGGGAAGTTCCACGGCATCACCGCCAGCACCACGCCCAGCGGCCGGTACCGCACGTACGCGCGGGCCGCCCCGGAGTCGGCCACGTCGGCCGGCTCGGGGTGCTCGTCGGCGAGCAGTGCCTCGGCGTTCTCGGCGTACCAGCGCATCGCCTTGGCGCACTTGGCGGCCTCGGCGCGGGCGGCGGTGAGCGGCTTGCCCATCTCCTCGGTCATCGTCCGGGCGACGGTCTCGCGCTCCTGGTCGAGCAGGTCGGCGGCGCGGCGCAGCAGCCCGGCGCGCTGGGCGTAGGACGTGGTGCGGTACGTCCGGAAGGCCGCCTCGGCGCGGGCCAGCCGCTGTTCGAGGCCGGCGGCGTCCAGCGGTTCGAAGGTCTCCAGGGTCTCGCCGGTCGCGGGGTTCACGCTTGCGATGGGCATCGGGGCCCTCCCAGGGGGTGCGCGGAGTGGACGTGTCGGTCCCCCCACCCTCGCCCACCGTCCGCGCGGGGGCACGCCACCGCCGCCCGGCGTGTCCCGGCGTGTCCCGAGGGCCCCGGCGCGGTCGGTGGCGTGCGGGTCGCGCTACTCGGGCAGCGCCTCGGCCCGGACCGCCGCCCCGCGGGCGCGCGCGCCGGCCCTGGTCCGGCCGGCGACGACGAGGCGGTTGGGGAAGCGGTGCAGGTACTCCGCCTCCAGCTCCCCGGTGCGCCGGGTGTGCCGCTTCAGTGCCTCCTCGGAGCCGTACAGGAAGGTCTCGTGCCTGGTCCGGTGCAGCTGCTCCAGCTCGTGCACCAGGGTGTCGTTGTCCAGGGCGTGCGGGGAGATGCCCTCGGGCCTGGGGTGCGGGGCGTCGGGGTGCCGCATGTCCACTCCTCCTCGGCGTGAGCCGGAAACGGGGAACCGCGAACGGGAAACGGGAACGGGAAACCGGAACCCCCCGAGTACCCGGTGCCCCGCGAGCCCCTTCCGTACACCCCTGCGGGGGGCGCCGGAGTGCACAAGAGCTCTCGTACAAGGGCTGTTGCACAAGAGCTCTTGTGGGTATCCTCGCCGCATGACCGAACGCACCGAACCCGTCGCGGACGGCGTCCGGCAGATCGCCGACTCCCGCGTCCTGGCCGCCCTCACCCACCCCGTCCGCCGCCGGCTGCTGGACCTGCTCGCGGTGGACGGCCCCGCCACCGTCGGCCTGCTCGCCGAGCGCACCGGCCAGGCCGTCGGCAGCATCAGCCACCACCTCAAGGTGCTGGCCGGCGCCGACCTCGTCGAGGAGGCGCCCGAGCTGGCCCGCGACCGCCGCGAACGCTGGTGGCGCCCGACCGCCGGCACCCCGCGCTGGCGGCGCGCCGACTTCACCGCCGACCCGGCCGCCGAGGCCGTCGCCGACGCGGCCGGCTCGCTCCAGCTGGAACGCCAGGCCGCCCTGGTGCGCGGCTGGTCCGCCGCCCGGCACGACTACCCCGAACCCTGGCGGGAGGGCTGCGCCGTCGCCACCGAGACCTGGCTGCGGCTCACCCCGGAGGAGGCCCGGGAGCTGGCCGGCGAGCTGGTCGAGGTGCTGGCCCGCTGGGCCGCCCGCCCGGTCCCCGAGGACGGCCGCGCCCGGGAATCGGTGTTCGCCTTCGCCCACAGCGTCCCGGCCCGGCCGTGACCGGCACCGAGCTGCGGGGCACGCCCCGGTTGTCCGCCGGCCTGTTCGCCGACCGCGACTTCCGGCTGCTCTGGACGGGGGAGACGGTCAGCCGTCTCGGTTCCGCCGTCACCGCCGTCGCGCTGCCGCTGGTCGCGGTGGTCACCCTGGACGCCGGGCCGCTCGCCGCCGGACTGCTGAGCGCGGCCGTCTGGCTGCCCTGGCTGCTGGTGGGCCTGCCGGCCGGGGTCTGGATCGGCCGGTGGGGCCGGCGCACGGTGCTGGTCCGGGGCAACCTCGTCTCGGCGGTGCTGTACGCCTCGGTGCCGGCCGCCGCCCGGTCCGGTGTGCTGACCTTCGCCCAGCTGCTGCTGGTCGCCCTGCTCGCGGGCACCGCGTCGGTCTTCCTCGCCGCCGCCCACCAGGCGTTCCTGCCGGACCTGCTGCCCCCCGAACGGCTCACCGAGGGCAACGCCAAGCTGCAGGGCGGCGCCTCGGTGGCCCAGGTCGCCGGGCCGGGCGCGGCCGGGCTCGCCGTGCAGGCCTTCGGCGCCGCCGCCGGACTGCTGGCCGACGCGGTGAGCTTCCTGGTCGCGGCGGGTGCGCTGCTGCTGATCCGCGACCGGCGCACGGCGGCCCCGGAGCCGGACCCGGCCCCGCTCGGCCGCCAGGTCCGCGAGGGGCTGGCCTTCGTCCGCCGTGACCCGTACCTCGGCGCGGTGCTGCGCTACGGGGCCGTCGCCAATCTCGCGCTGGCCGGCTACCAGGCGGTGGCGGTGCTCTTCCTGGTCCGCGAGCTCGGCGTGGCCCCCTCGGCGGTCGGCTGGCTGGGCGCGGCCGGCGCCCTCGGCGGGGTCGTCGGTGCGGCGCTCGCCCGGCCGGTCACCCGGCGGTTCGGCAGCGCGCGCGGGGTGCTGCTCGCGCTGCTCACCGTCGGCCCCTTCGGCCTGCTGCTGCCGACGGCCCGGCCGGGCGCGGGGGTGCTGCTGTATGCGGGCGGCCTCGCGGTCATGGTGGGCGGCGTGGTGCTCGCCAACGTGGTGCTCGGCAGCTTCCGGCAGCGCTACGTGCCGCCCGCGCTGCTCGACCGGGTGGTGTCCGCCTCGATGACCGCCAACCAGGCGACCATCCCGCTCGGCGCGGTGACCGGCGGCGCCCTGGGCGAGTGGCTGGGACTGCGGCCGGTGATGTGGCTCATGATCCTGCTGCTGGTGGCGAGCGCGGGCCTGCTCGTCGCCTCGCCGCTGCGGCGGGTGCGCGACCTGCCCGATGCGTGGTCAGGGGCGGAGAAAAAGTAGGATGACCACTTCGTATCCGCACCGCAATCCCCGGACAGGCACCGATGCCCCTCCCCAAGGCCGAACTGCACCTGCACGTCGAAGGCACCCTGGAGCCCGAGCTCGCCTTCGCGCTCGCCGCCCGCAACGGCGTCACCCTGCCGTACGCGGACACCGAGGAGCTGCGGCGCGCCTACGCCTTCACCGACCTGCAGTCCTTCCTCGACCTGTACTACGCGCTGATGGCCGTGCTGCGCACCGAGCAGGACTTCGAGGAGCTCGCCGACGCCTACCTGGCCCGGGCGGCGGCGCAGGGGGTGCGGCATGCGGAGATCTTCTTCGACCCGCAGGCGCACACCGCGCGCGGCGTGCCGCTGGACGTCGTCGTGGACGGCCTCGGGCGGGCGCTGGACCGCAGCGAGGAACGGCACGGCGTCAGCACCCGGCTGATCATGTGCTTCCTGCGCGACGAGTCCGCCGAGTCCGCACTGGAGACCTTCGAGGCCGCCCGCCCCTGGTTCGGCGGCCGGATCACCGGTGTCGGCCTGGACTCGGCCGAGGTCGGCCACCCGCCGGCCAAGTTCCGCGAGGTCTACCGGCGCGCCGCCGAGGCCGGCCTGCACCGGGTCGCCCACGCGGGCGAGGAGGGCCCGGCCGCGTACATCACCGAGGCGCTGGACGTGCTCGGCGTCGAGCGGATCGACCACGGGCTGCGCTGCCTGGAGGACCCCGCGCTGGTCGCGCGGCTGGTGCGCGAGCGGATCCCGCTGACCCTCTGCCCGCTCTCCAACGTCCGGCTGCGCTGCGTCGACACCCTCGCCGACCACCCGCTGCCCGCGATCCTCGACGCCGGGCTGCTGGCCACCGTCAACTCCGACGACCCGGCCTACTTCGGCGGCTACGCCGGGGACACCTTCGACGCCCTCGCCGAGGCGCTCGGCCTGGACGACGAGACCCTGCGGCTGCTGGCCGCCAACTCCTTCCGGGCCTCCTTCCTCGACGAGGAGCGCCGCGCCGCCCTGCTGGCCGAGGTCGCCGCCTACGAGTTCGCGCCGCGCGCCGCCGTCCGGGCCTAGGAAGCGCGTCGTGCGCGGCGGCACCCGGGCGCGGCCGGCGGCTCCGGCGGCCCGGGCCGGGCGACCGCCTCCGGACCGGGACGGTCCGGAGGCGGGGCGGCGGGGGGTCAGAGCAGGGTCGACCAGTAGTACCAGAACCGGTTGAGGACCAGCAGCACGATCACCGCGTACCAGAGCGCCGGCACCACCCAGTGGTAGCGCGCCGCCTCCCGCACCACCGGGCGCAGGCCGCGCGGGACCGGGATGATCCCCGCGCGCAGGTTGTGCAGCGTGGTGTACCAGAACAGCGGGATCATCGCCGCCCAGACCACCATGCAGTACGGGCAGAGCGCCCCGATCCGGTACAGCGCCTGGTACATCAGCCAGGTCACGAAGCCGATCCCGAACACCGTCCCGGCCTGCAGGCCCAGCCAGAACCAGCGCCGGTAGGCGGCGCCCGCCAGCAGCCCGGCGCCGATCGCGATCACCACCGCGAATCCGGCGAGGCCGAGCAGCGAGTTCGGGAAGCCGAAGGCCTCGGCCTGGTCGCTGCGCATGATCGAGCCGCAGCTGATGATCGGATTGATGTTGCAGTTCGGGACGTAGGACGGGTCCTTCAGCAGCCGGATCTTGTCCAGCGTGAGGACGGCCGAGGCGAACAGCCCCAGCGCGCCGCCGATCACCAGCAGCAGGGCGAACGGGCGGCTCGCGCCGTGGGTGCGGGCGGCGGGGGCCGTCATCCGGTCACCTGCCGGACCATCGCGGTGAAGTTCTCCGGCGAGACGGGCGCGCCGCCCGCGAAGACGTCGAGCTTCCTGCCGTCCAGGCGGACGGTCGGGGTGCCGGTGACGCCGCTCTTGTCGAAGGCCTTGTTCACCTGCTGGGCCCACGGCACGTAGGTGCCGTCCTGGACCGCCTTGACGAAGCCGTCGGTCTTCAGGCCCGGCACCTGGCCGGCCAGGTCGAGCAGGTGGTTGACGTCCGCGAAGGCGTCCTCGCGCTCGTCCGGCTGGTTGGCGTAGAGCACGTCGTGGAACTGCTTGAACTTGTCCACGCCCTCGTTCAGCGCCGCGCCGGCGGCGGCCAGCGCGGTGCGCGAGCCCTTCCCGCCGAGGCCCTGGTCGAGGAAGGTCGCCAGGTGGTACTCGATCTTGTACGTGCCGGCGTCGGCGAGCTGCTGCATGGTCGACCCGGTGGTGGTCTCCAGCTGCTCGCAGTACGGGCAGCGGAAGTCCTCGTAGACCTCCAGGGTGTGCGGGGCGTCGGCCTTGCCGTAGGTGATCACGGTGCCGTCCGCGCCGCCCGCGTTGGCCGGCACCACCAGCGGGCCGGAGGCCGCGGCGTCGCCGGAGCCGGAGGAGCCGCCGACGGCGAAGGCCACGCCCGCCACCAGGGCGAGCACGGCGGCGGAGGCGGCGCCGACCACGACGCGGCGGCGCATCCGCGCCGAACGGTCGGCGCGCTCGCGCTCCTCGCGCATCCGCTCGGTGGCGGCCCGGCGGGCGGCCTTGCGGTCGGCGGCGGAGGTGCTCCTGGGGGACTTCTGGGGGGAGGTGCTCATGGGAAGGGTCGTCCTGGTGCTCGTGGATCGGCGTGCGGGCGCGGGGCGGCACGGCCGGCCGAGGACCTCCCGGGTGGGCGCTCCTCAGCGGGCGTGCGCGAGCACCGGCGGCCCGCGCCGGACGGCGGGGCGCAGCACGACGGACTCGGCGGGCACCCGGACGCGGCTGGCGCGCGGGAACGGCACCCGGGCCACCGGGCGGGCCGGCAGCGGGGCGGTGATCAGCAGCAGCAGACGGCCGGCCGCGGCGGGGAAGCGCTGGGCGAAGTCGCCGAGGATCCGCACCGTGCGGGCCACCGAGCGCAGCGCGGCGTCGGCGCTGCGCAGCCAGGCGGCGGCGGCCAGGGCCAGCGCGCCGTGCAGGAGCAGCAGCACGACGAGCCCGGCCGGCCGGGACAGGCCGTGGCCGAGCAGGAAGCCGCCGAGCGAGCCGCCGCCGCAGAGCAGCGGTTCGAGGCCGCGGGCGGTGCCGGGCGGCAGCGAGGGGCAGGTCGACTGGGCCAGGTCGAACAGGGCGCTCAGGCCGAGTTCCAGCGGCAGGAAGACCGCCGCGACCGCCCGGTAGCCGCGTTCGCGGCCGGCCAGCGCGAAGGCCACCGCGAAGACGGCGGCGCCGGCCAGGGCCAGCGTGCCGAGCGGCAGCGGACGGCCGGTGACCAGGACCTGTCCGAGCCCCGCGAGCAGCACGAGCAGCGCGGCGAAGATCGCCGCGCGCAGCGTCCTGGGGAGCGGGGCCGTGCTCATGGGACCCGAGTGTGCCACAGGAGGACCGCCGGACGGCGGGTCCGGCGGACCGCTGTGAAGATCCTCACCGCCGCCCCTGAGCTGCGCTTATATGCCGTTTACGGTCACCGTGCCGGGTGCCTCGACGACCGGCGGGGGCGGTGCGGCGGCGGCCGCCACCCGGGCCTCGACGAGTTCCCGGAACAGCGCGAGGTCGCTGCGCACGGCGCGTTCGATCGCCCCGGCGAGCGCGAAGCCGCGCGGCCCGCCGAACACCTCGTGCACCTCCTCCGGGTCGTACTCGACGCGCAGCTGCACCCGGGTGTGCGCGCGGTCGAGCGGGCGCAGCGCGAAGGCGCCGTTCAGCGGCAGGCCGTCCAGGGTGCGCCAGGTCATCACCCGGCCACGCCCGCGGTCGGTGATCTCGGTCTCGACGTCGAGCCCGGTGCCGGCGATCTCCACCTCCAGGTGGGCGAGGTTGCGGCCGTGCGGCTGGGCACGGCGGACGCCGTCGACGAACCGCGGGTAGTCGTGGACCCGGTGCAGCTGCTCCCAGGCGGCCAGCACCGGTGCTTCGATGTCGATCTGTTCCTCTAGCGTGCTCATGGCGGAGCCGGACCTCCTCGGCTGGCGCGCGGTCCACCCCTCCAGCCTGCGCCGCAGGCCGGTGGACGGCAAAGGCGGCGGGCGGGCGGGGCCGGGGCGGCTGCGGGAGACTGGGCGCATGCCGGAACTCCCCGAGGTCGAGGCGCTGACCGCCTATCTCTCCGAGCGGCTGACCGGGCGGGTGATCGCCGAGGTCCAGCCGGTGGCGATCAGCGCGCTGAAGACCTACGACCCGCCGGTGACCGCGCTGGCCGGCCGGACGGTCGGCCCGGTCGCGCGGCACGGCAAGTTCCTCGACATCGAGGCCGGCGGGCTGCACCTGGTGGTCCACCTGGCGCGGGCGGGGTGGCTGCGCTGGAAGGAGGGCCTGCCGGCGCTGCCGCCGAGGCCGGGCGGACGCAACCCGCTGGCGCTGCGGGTGCGGCTGGAGGGCCCGGACGCGGACGGCTTCGACCTCACCGAGGCGGGTACCAAGAAGGGCCTCGCGGTGTACCTGGTGCGGGAGGCGGCGGAGGTCCCGGGGGTGGCCCGGCTCGGCCCGGACCCGCTGGACCCCGGCTTCGGCCTGGAGCGCTTCCGTGCGCTGCTGAGCGGCGAGCGGCGCCGGATCAAGGGCGTGCTGCGGGACCAGAGCGTGCTGGCCGGGGTCGGCAACGCCTACTCGGACGAGGTGCTGCACGCGGCGCGGATGTCCCCGTACAAGCTGGCGGCGGACCTCTCGGAGGCCGAGACGGAGCGGCTGTTCGAGGCGCTCGGCACGACGCTGCGCGAGGCGGTGGAGCGTTCGCGCGGGCTGGCGGCGGGGGAGCTGAAGGCGGAGAAGAAGCTGGGCCTGCGGGTGCACGGGCGGACCGGGCAGCCCTGTCCGGTCTGCGGGGACACCGTGCGGGAGGTGTCCTTCGCCGACTCCTCGCTGCAGTACTGCCCGACCTGCCAGACCGGCGGCAAGCCGCTGGCGGACCGGCGGCTGTCCCGGCTCCTGAAGTGAGGCCCGGCGCCGCGGGCGGCCTGCGGGCCGGCCCCGCCCGGTGGGGGTGGGCGGGGCCGGTGGCGGCCGTGGACCGGGGGGTGGCTCAGAGCTTGCGGGCGACCCCGCCCCAGTAGTACGCGGCGTACGGGTCCTCGGGCTGCTCGCCCTCCGGGTGCCAGGACATCACCGGGGCGACACCGGGCTCGATCAGCTCCCAGCCGTCGAAGAACCGGGTGACCTGCTCCTTGCTGCGCGGCACCAGGGTCATCCCGGCGGCCCGGGCGGAGGCGGTCACCTGGGCGACGGCGGCCTCGTTGAAGTCCTGGGTGGGGTGGGTGAGCGCGAGGTAGCTGCCGGAGGGCAGCGCGTCGCGCAGCGCGGCGACCTTGCCCCACGGGTCGTCCTCGTCGGCGATCAGCATCAGCACCGCGATCATCAGCAGGCCGACCGGCTGGGAGAGGTCCAGGGTCGAGGTGAGGGCCGGGTCGGCCAGCAGCTCGGCGGGCTTGCCCAGGTCGGCGTGGATGTAGGTGGTGCGGCTGGCCGGGGTGGAGACCATCAGCGCGCGGGCGTGGGCCAGCACGATCGGGTCGTTGTCCACGTAGACGACCCGGGTGCCGGGGCTGACCGACGAGGCGATCTCGTGGGTGTTCGGCGAGGTGGGGATGCCGGTGCCGAGGTCGAGGAACTGGCGGATGCCGTAGCGCTCGGCGAGGTGGCGGACGGCGCGCTTCTGGAAGCCGCGGTTCTCCTTGGCCTGCGCCTTCATGGTCGGCACGGCCTGCTCGATCGCCTGGCCCATCGCGCGGTCCGGCGGGAAGTTGGTCTTGCCGCCGAGCCAGTAGTCGTAGACGCGGGCGGAGTGCGGGGTACTGGTGTCGACCCCGTACTTCTCCCACTGGCTCAGCTCGGCGTCGTCGTCGGCGGAGCGCTCGGCGGGATCCTGATTCGTCGTCATGGCCACGTCCTCTGAAGACAGATCATCACACTTGGGAGAGGTCAGAGTAGCGGGCCTGACGGGAATCCGGTCACGGGGTCGGTGAACCGGTCGTGACATGGGCCGTTGGGGTGGTGATCGAGCCCGTCGGGGTTGCCGCTGGGAGGCGGCCCGATGAACGGGGGAGATATCCGCCATGCTGTCTGATCGTCAGATTACTTCGCGAAGATTACTGCTGGTCGCAGCGGGGATGTCGCTGCTCGGACTGTCCGGCTGCGGCCGGGCGGAGGAGGTGGTGCGGGCGGCCCGGGCGGCGTCCGCCCCGGAGCCCGACGCCGTGCCGGACCTCCCCTCCGCCGCCGCGAGTCCGTCCGCCGTCGCGTCGGCGCCCCCGGCCGCCGCTGCCGCCGCCCCGGCCACGGCCGCCGCCCCGTCCGCCGCCGCTGCGGGCGCGGCGACCCCCTCGGCGGTGGCGCCCGCCCCTTCGCCCTCCCCCTCGGCCGCCCCGTCGGCCCCCGCCCCGGCCGCTCCGACGCCCGCGCGGGCGCCGACGGGGGGCGAGAGCCGGCCGGTGTACGAGCTGGACGCCGGGCAGCGGGTGGTCGCCCTCACCATCGACGACGGACCCGACCCCCGGCACACCCCGACCGTCCTGGCGCTGCTGGAGCAGTACGGCATCCGGGCCACCTTCTTCCTGATCGGCGAGAACGCCACCGAGCACACCGGCCTGGTCCGCGAGATCGCCGCCCGCGGCCACCACATCGCCAACCACACCTGGACCCACCCCGATCTGCGGAGCCTCTCCGAGGGCAAGGTCCGCGACGAACTGGAGCGCACCTCCGACCTGCTGCACCGGACCACCGGCAAGGTGCCGAGCTGGTTCCGGGCGCCGGGCGGCGACTGGTCCTCCACGGCCCTGCGGGTGAGCGCCGAACTGGGCATGCGGCCGATGGCCTGGTCCGTCGACCCCCGGGACTGGGCCCGGCCGGGGACCGGCGTGATCACCGACCGGATCCTCCGGGACGTCCGCCCCGGGGCGATCGTGCTCAACCACGACGGCGGCGGGGACCGGTCGCAGACGGTGGCGGCGCTGAAGACCTACCTCCCGGTGCTGATCGACTCCGGCTACCACTTCACCGCCCCGCCGGGGTGAGCAAATGGTCGAATGGAAAAGTCGCGGGAAATACGCTTAAACCACCCGAAAGGATGGATTAGCAGAACCGTTTCCCCTGTTTTTGGGCCTCTAGGGTGATCTCGCACCAATTCCCCAGGTACCACCGAGTACCGCCTGAAAGGGCCACCCGTCATGCGTCTGCGCAACGCCCTGCTCGCCGCCGTCAGTGCGATCATGCTCGTCCTCGCCGTCCCGGTCTCCGCCAACGCCGCCGACGGCGAATTCCGCTACAAGTACGGCTCCGACTTCACGGGTGCGCTGATCGACCCGAAGAGCCACGCGTGCATCGACCTGCCGGAGGCCACCGAGGAGGAGCCGGCGTACGCGCCGGCGAACGGGACCGCCTCGACCGCCACCGCCTTCCTCGAAGCCGGCTGCACCGGAGCCACCTACTTCGCGCTGCGGCCGGGCGGGCGCGCGGGCAACCGGCTGCTGGTCCGGTCGGTGGTCTTCTCCTGATCCCCGCGGGCGATCCGGTCCCGGCCTCCGGTCCCGGCCTCCGCTCCCGGCCTCCGCTCCCGCCCGGTGTCCGGCCTTCCGGCGGTCTGCGAAGCGATTTCGTACGAAGCACGGGACAAGCCGGCGATTGGTTGAGACCATTCCGGTGAACCGGCCGTGAACACCGGCCGGTGGAGCGCGTGATGACACCGGGAGCGACCGTGCCGATTCGAACCGCCGGGCTCTCCGCCCGGGCCCGCAGAGTGCTCGTCCTCGCCGTCGTCCTGCTGCTCGCCGCCATCGGCTTCGGGGTGCAGCGGGCGGTGGGCGGCGAGGACGCCGAGCCGGGGGCCGTCGCGGTACCCGCCGGCCCGCGCACCGCCGACCGGATCGTCCCGGTACCGGTCTCCGTCGCCGCCGGCTCCGGCCCCGGCTACCGGATCACCGAGCGCACCGTGGTGCGCACCGTGCCCGGGGCCGAGGCCGTGGAGCGGCAGGCCGGCGAGGTGCGGCGGATCGCCGAGCAGCTCGCCGAGGCGCTGCGCCGCCCGACCGGGCTGCCGCTCCCGGTGGCCGCCGAGCCGGGCGCCGACGGCATCAGCCTGCTGCTCGACCCCGCGCTCCCCGAGGCGACCGGCACCGAGGGCTACCGGCTCACCGCCGACGACACCGGTGTGCGGATCACCGCCCGCGCCCCCGAGGGCCTCTTCCGGGGCACCCAGACCCTCCGGCAGCTGCTGCCCCCGCAGATCGAGAGCCCGCGCCCGGTCACCGGCGGCCCGGAGTGGACGGTCGCGCCGGTCACCGTCGAGGACCACCCGCGCTACGGCTACCGGGGCGCCATGCTCGACGTCGCCCGGCACTTCTTCACCCCCGCCGAGGTCAAGGGGTTCATCGACCGCCTGGCCCTCTACAAGCTCAACCACCTCCACCTGCACCTGAGCGACGACCAGGGCTGGCGGATCGAGATCCCGTCCCGGCCCGCGCTGACCGAGGTCGGCGCGATCAGCGAGGTCGACGGCACCCCCGGCGGGTTCTACACCGCCGCCGACTACCAGGAGATCGTCCGCTACGCCCAGGAGCGGTACCTGACCGTCGTCCCCGAGGTCGACCTGCCCGGCCACAGCAACGCGATCCTCGCCTCCTACCCCGAGCTGGACTGCACCCGGAGCGCCCGCCCCTGGCCGTACACCGGGATCGAGGTCGGCTTCTCCACGCTCTGCCCGACCGGCGACGCCGTCCACTCCTTCACCCAGGACGTGGTCACCGAGCTGGCCCGGCTCACCCCCGGTCCCTACCTGCACCTCGGCGGCGACGAGGTGAAGAAGATGTCCCCGGCCGAGTACGCGGCGTTCGTGCGGCGGGTGAACGACCAGGTGGTGGCCGCCGGGAAGACGCCGGTCGGCTGGAACCAGGCCGCGCCGGGCGGCGTCGGGGTGCTCCAGTTCTGGGACGGCCGGGCCGGGCGCGACGTCGAGCTGCAGGAGGCCGCCGAGCGCGGGGCCAAGGTGATCATGTCGCCGTCCGGCCGCAGCTACCTGGACATGAAGTACGAGGCCGGCTACCCGCTGGGGCTGGTCTGGGCCGGCACCATCGACGTCTGGACCGCCTACTCGTGGGACCCGGACACCCTGCTGCCGCTGCCCGCCGGTTCCGTGCTCGGTGTCGAGGCGCCGCTGTGGACGGAGACCCTGGACACCCCGGAGGACCTCGACCTGATGCTGCTGCCCCGGCTGCCCGCCCTCGCCGAGCTGGGCTGGTCCAGCAGGGAGAGCCACTCCTGGGACGGCTTCAAGAGCCGCCTCGCGGAGGAGGGCGCGCGCTGGGAGGCCGCCGGGTACCGCTACGAGAAGCGCCGGGAGGTGCCCTGGCCCGCGCCGTGAACGGGGGCGGTGAACGGGGTGGGGAATCGGCCGGTGGCGGCGTAGCGTGACGAGAGGGGGTTCGCGCAGATCCCGAGACGGCGCAGGAGGAACGATGTCCGAACGGGAACCGGACCCGGCGGAACAGGAGGAGTTCGCGGGTCGTGTGGTGCAGGTGCTCAACGACGCCTGCCTGGGATTCATGGCCAGCATCGGCCACCGGACCGGCCTCTTCGACACCATGGCCGGCCTCGCACCGTCGACCAGTGAGGAGGTCGCCCGGGCCGCCGGGCTGGACGAACGCTACGTCCGCGAGTGGCTGGGCGCCATGGTGGTCGGCGGGTTCGTCGACTACGACCCGCAGCGGCGGACCTATCTGCTGCCGCCCGAGCACGCCGCGTCACTGACCCGGGCCGCCGGGACGGACAACCTGGCCGGCATGATGCAGTTCCTGGCCCTGATGGGCGAGGTCGAGGAGCGGATCGTCGAGGTGTTCCACAAGGGCGGCGGGCTGCCGTACTCCGCCTACCCGAGGTTCCAGTCGCTGCAGGGCGAGGAGACCGCCGCCGTGTTCGACCAGGCGCTGGCGGACGTCATCGTGCCGTTGGTGCCCGGGCTCACCGAACGGCTGCGCGAGGGCATCGACGCGGTCGACCTCGGCACCGGGCAGGGCCACGCCGTGAACGTGCTGGCCGAGGCCTTCCCGGCCAGCCGGTTCACCGGCCTGGACATCTCCGAGCAGGGCATCGGCACGGCCAAGGCGGAGGCCGCCGCGCACGGCCTGGACAACGCCCGCTTCGAGCTCGCCGACTCCGCCTCGCTGACCGGCTCCTACGACCTGGTCACCGCGTTCGACGTGATCCACGACCTGGCCCGCCCGGACCTCACGATGCGGGCCGTCGCGGCCGTCCTGCGGCCCGGCGGCGTCTTCCTGATGGGCGACATCGCGGCCAGCAGCCGGCTGGAGGAGAACATCGGCCACCCGCTCGCCCCGGCGCTGTACACCTTCTCGACCTTCTACTGCATGACGGTCTCGCTCGGCGAGGGCGGCGCCGGGCTCGGCACCGTGTGGGGCGAGCAGACCGCCCGCCGGATGCTGGCCGAGGCGGGCTTCGGCTCGGTGGACGTCGAACGGATCGAGGGCGACCCGCTGAACCAGTACTACGTGGCCCGGCTGCCGGTCGCGGCCTAGATGTACTGACCGCATACCGCGGGCCCCGGGCACGGGTGGCCGGGGGCGGGGGTGCGGACGTAGGTTCGAAGGGTCCCCGCGTGAAGGGAGGGCGGCGATGACCGACAACGGCTACGCACACCCCGAGGCGCTGGTCGGCACCGAGTGGCTGGCGCACCACCTGGACGACGGCACGGTCCGGATCGTCGAGGTGGACGAGGACACCGGGGCCTACGCCCGCGGCCACCTGCCCGGCGCGGTCGGCTGGAACTGGACCACCGACCTGCACAGCCCGGTCGGCCGCGACTACGCCGACCGCGAGGGCGTCGAGCACCTGCTGCGCGCCGCCGGGGTCGAGGGCGACACCACGGTGGTCCTCTACGGCGGCAACGACAACTGGTTCGCCGCCTACGCCTACTGGCTGCTGCGGCTGCGCGGCTTCGGCCCGGTGCGGCTGCTGGACGGCGGGCGCAAGAAGTGGGAGCTGGAGGAGCGCGAGCTGACCGAGGAGGTCATGGACTACCAGCACAGCCCCTACCGGCTGGCCGGGCCCGAGCACCCGGAGGTGCGGGCGCTGCGGGACGAGGTGCTGGCGAAGGCGGAGGTGTTCGCCAAACCGGGGTCGGACGCGGTGCTGGTGGACGTCCGCTCGCCCGCCGAGTACCGGGGCGAGGCGCTGGCCCCGCCGCACCTGCCGCAGGAGCAGGCACAGGTGCCCGGCCACATCCCCGGCGCGGTGAACATCCCCTGGTCGCGGGCGGCCAACGAGGACGGCACCTTCCGCTCGGCGGAGGAGCTGCGGGTGCTGTACGGCGGGCAGGGCGTGGAGCCGGAGCGCGAGGTGATCGCCTACTGCCGGATCGGCGAGCGCTCGGCGCACACCTGGTTCGCGCTGAGCGAGCTGCTGGGGTACCCGCACGTGAAGAACTACGACGGCTCGTGGACCGAGTACGGTTCGCTGGTGCGGGCGCCGGTCGCACTGGGGGAGCAGAGGTCCTGAACCATACGGTGTATGACGGCCCGCCGGAAGTTCATGACGGGCCGTCACCGTTCGGCGGCGCCCTGATGTCGGCCTGTATCTTCTTATGAACATCTCATTGTTCAGGCGTAGGGCAGGGGCCGTTGGGACAAGGATCGATCCGACCCGTTGTCCCAGTGACCCTGTGGAGGACCCCCGTGCGCAAGAGGCTGATCGTCTCTGCCGCCGCCGGCGCGCTCGCCCTGCTCCTGTCCGTCCCCGCCTCGGCCGCCCAGGCCGGCCCGGGCGCCGCGGGCATCGGCGACCCCTACTACCCGTACGCCGGCAACGGCGGTTACGACGTGTCGCACTACGACATTCGGCTGAAGTACCAGCCCGCGACCGACGAACTGGAGGGCACCACCACCATCCTGGCCACCGCCACCCAGGACCTCACCCGGTTCAACCTGGACTTCGTGCTCCAGGTCAAGGAGGTGCTGGTCAACGGGCGCACCGCCGCCTTCGCCACCTCCGGCGATCAGGAGCTGCAGATCACCCCCGCCCGGACGATCGCCAAGGGCAGCCCGATCACCGTCGTCGTCCGCTACGCCGACAAGCCCGGCGAGGTCGAGCGCGGCGGCTACTCCGCCTGGATCCGCACCGCCGACGGCGGCGTGGCCGCCAACGAGCCCGAGGGCTCCGCCTGGTGGTACCCGAGCAACGACCACCCCACCGACAAGGCCACCTTCGACGTCTCGGTGCTGGTGCCGAACGGCACCCAGGTGATCAGCAACGGCACCCTGACTACCAGTCAGCGGCCCGGCTGGACCCGCTACAACTACCGGCAGACCAAGCCGCAGGCGACCTACCTGGCCACCCTGGCGGTCGGCAAGTTCGACCTCCGCCAGGACACCACCCCGGGCGGGCTGCCCGTCATCACCGCCTACAGCCCCGACCTCGGCGCCAACGCGGGTGCGGCGCGGGCGAGCGTCGAGCGCACCGGCGAGCTGGTCGACTGGCTGAGCGGCGTCTTCGGGCCCTACCCGTTCGACACGGTCGGCGGCTACGTGCCCAACGTGCCCACCGGGTACGCGCTGGAGACCCAGGGGCAGATCTTCTACAGCCCCGCGCAGTTCGCCCGCGGCTCCAACACCTCCGTGGTGGTGCACGAGCTGGCCCACCAGTGGTACGGCGACAGCGTCTCCGTGCAGCGCTGGAGCGAGATCTGGCTCAACGAGGGCTTCGCCCGGTACTCGCAGTGGCTCTGGTCGGACCACGAGAACGAGGGCACCACCCAGGAGCTGGCCGACTTCATCTACGACATCTACCCGGCCGACGACCCGTTCTGGACGATCAAGCCGGGCGACCCGGGGCCGGACCACCAGTTCGCCGGCGCCGTCTACGACCGGGGCGCGATCGCGATCCAGGCGCTGCGCAACGCCGTCGGCGACGACGCGTTCTTCAGGATCCTCAAGGGCTGGCCGACCGAGCGCAAGTACGGCAACGCCACGATCCCGCAGTTCCAGGCGTACGCCGAGCGGATCTCCGGCAAGCCGCTGGGTGCGCTCTTCAACACCTGGCTGTACACCCCGGGGAAGCCGGCGGCGGGCACCTCGGGCATCGGGGCCGCGCCGGCCGCGGCGAGCCTCGCGCCGGGCGCCCGGCCGGGTGCGCGGCCGGAGCCGAAGTCCTGGAAGAAGATCCAGGAGACCAACACGGTGCACGAGCACGAGCACCGGTGATGACCGCCCGTCATACCCGCTAGCGGTGCCGGGGCCCGGCCGTCCGGACGTGAGCGGACGGACGGGCCCCGGTGCTCGGTTCAGGCCTGGGCGGTGCGCTTCTCCTCGGTGAGGATCAACTCCTCGATGCCGCGGAGGAACCGCTCCATCGCGGGCCTGGGGAGCACCGCCGGGTCGGCGGTCATGGCGAGTTGCAGGGCGGTGGGGGTGCTCAGCGCGTCCAGCGCGTAGGTCAGTCCGGGGCGCGGGTCGAAGTCGACGGGCCAGTCGAGGGTGGTGGGCCCGGCCTCGTCGGGGACCGGTGCGGCCCGGGCGGCCAGGGAGCTGGGGAGCAGGTCGCGGGTGTCGTTGAAGACGCAGGAGCGGTCGGCGAGCGGCACCTCCTCGGCGGTGAGGCGCTCGATCTCCGCGTCCAGCAGGTCCCGGTCGTAGTAGGCGTGCCGGTAGGCGGCGATCGACGCGGCGTGGGTGCGGCCCACCGCCTGGCCGAAGTCGCCGTCGGCGTCGTGGAGATGGAACAGGGCGTCGCCGGCGACCACGCTGACGGCGTCGGTCAGGCCGGACAGGAAGCGGTTGTTGACCACGACCTGGAGCACCGCGTCCGGGCGGCCGGCCAGCCGGGCCGTCATCGCGGCGGCGGCCGCGAGCAGGACCGTGGAGGAGCCGGTCCGGTGGGCGGCGGCGACCGTCTCGACCGCGCGCAGCAGGGCGGGTGAGCTGAGCACGGCGTTGGGGAACCGCTCGCCGGAGCCGGTCCCGGCCGCACCTGCGGCCGTGTCCCCGGCCGTACCTCCGGCCGGGTGGCCCGCGCCGCGCTCCGGGAACAGCCGGACCGGGGCGGCGCGCAGCTTGCGCAGGGCGTGCGCCCGGGCGTTGGCGTCGCGCTTCAGGCCGCGCTCCGAGGTCTGGAACGCGGCCTCCTCCAGCGGCTGCTGGGGCGATCGGGCGGCCCGGATGTCCTCCGGGCCCGCGCCCAGCGAGAGTTCGCTGAGGTCGCGGACCAGCAGACCCATGCCGGTGCCGTCCACCGCCGTGTGGGAGAGCACCAGCGAGATGTGCCGGACCAGGCCGTCGGCCACCACCAGGCCGGCCCGGACCGGCCACTCGGTGGCGCAGTCGAACGGCAGCCCGGCCAGCTCCTCGTGCAAGGCGTCGCCGACGGCGGTGAGTTCCTCCCGCCCGGTGCCGGCCGCGCAGTCCCGGACGTGCACCGTGAGCCGGCCCTCCGGATCGACCTGCTGGCGCAGGCCGGTGCCGTCCGGCCCGGGCAGCAGCCGGGTGTGCAGGGAGTCGTGCAGGTGGAGCAGGTGCCCGAGGGCGTCCAGGACCGCCGGTAGCGGGAGTCCCGGATCGAGCGGGGCGGCGGTGGTGATGTTGAAGCGGGGCCGGTCCGCGGGCGCGGCGCGGTTGACGACGCCCCAGATGGCCCGCTGGCCCCAGGTGGCGGGTCCGCTGCCGCGGCGGCCGGCGGTGAAGGGGATCTCCAGTTGTCGACTCGTGGTCACCGTGGTGGTTCTCCGATGCGCTGGTTCGAACTCGGTGGGCGATGCGGATGGTTCGGATGGTTCGGATGGTGTGGATGGGGCGCGGTGGGAGCCGTCCCGGAGAGTCTGCTGCACCGCCCCGACACCCGTCGAGACCCCGCCCGGCGGGTGCGGCCGGCCGTCAATGCAACAGATGGGTCCGAATCCGATCGAGTGGTTGATGTTCTCGTCCGGGTGATGTCGGTTCCGTCGCGTCGTGTGGGCACCAAGAGTGGTGCGTCATGACCACTGAAGACGTGAGCGTTCGCGCCACGAAGAGCACGACCACCACCCCCGACGGCGGGGCGCTCCCCGCCGGACCCTCGCGGCGTTCCGTCGTCACGGTGACCGGCGCCTCGGTGCTCGCCGCCGGGCTCACCGCCGCCTCCGCCGTGCCGGCGGGCGCGCTCGCCCCGGCCGCGGCGCCGGCCCTCGCCCCGGCCGCCGCGCCGCCGGGCACCGACGAGCAGGCGTACACGACGGTGGCCCGCGCGATCGCCGTCTACGACGAGCACGACCGGCCGCTCGTCCCGGGCTATCTGAAGATCGTCCGGGACGGCCTGCCGACGGCACGCGCACGGGCCACCAAGCGCGTCCTGGTCGTCGGCGCCGGACCGGCCGGGCTGCTCGCCGCCGACCTGCTCAACCGGGCCGGTCACGACGTCGTCGTCATCGAGGCCAACGGCAACCGGGTCGGCGGCCGGATCAAGACCTTCCGCGGCGGCGGCCACGAGAACGGGCAGCAGCCGTTCGCGGACCCCAAGCAGTACGCCGAGGCCGGCGCGATGCGGCTGCCCGAGAGCCACCCGCTGGTGATGGCGCTGCTCGACAAGTACGACCTCCCGCGCCAGGAGTTCCTGCTGGTGGACGTGGAGGTGGAGAACCCGACGGTCCGGGCCAACCGGGCCTGGATCCACGTCAACGGCCTGCACGTCCGCCGCGCCGACTACGAGGCGGACCCCAGGGAGGTGAACGGGAGCTTCGGCGTCACCGGCCCCGACCTCGGCAGGACCGCCGCCGCCATCTACGCCGACGCCCTCGAACCCGCGCTGCGGCTCGTCCGGGGCAAGGAGGGCGCGGCGCTCGTCGAGGGCTGGGCCGAGGTGCTGCGGCAGTACGGCCACTGGTCGATGTACCGGTACCTCACCGAGGGGGCCGGGCTGGACATCCGGACCATCGACCTCGTCGGCACCATCCAGAACGTGACCTCACGGCTGCACCTCTCCTTCGTGCACAGCTTCCTGTCCGCCGCGCTGATCGACCCGAGGACGAAGTTCTGGGAGATCAAGGGCGGCACGGCCCGGCTCGTCGACGCCCTCTACGCGGCGGTGAAGGGCAAGGTGCGGTTCGACCGGCGCGCGGTGCGGGTCGACCGGCAGGACGGCAGGGTCCGGGTGCACACCGTCTCCGAGGACTGCCAGAGCGGCCGGGGCGGGGTCACCGAGGTCTTCGAGGGCGACGAGGCGATCATCACCGTCCCGTTCGCCGGGCTGCGGCACGTGGCCTTCGACCCACCGCTCGGCTACGGCAAGCGGCGGGCGATCACCGAACTGCACTACGACGCCGCCACCAAGGTACTGCTCGAATTCTCCCGCCGCTGGTGGGAGTTCACCGAGGAGGAGTGGAAGGCGTCGCTGGACGGCATCGAGGCCGGGCTCTACGAGCGCTACCGGGCGGGACTGGTCCCCGACGGCCGCTACCTGGGCGCGCACGCCTCGGTGCGGCAGCTGGGGGTGACCGTCCCGGAGGACCTCAGGACGTGCTTCGCGGACTTCCGCCCGCTCGGCGCCGACCCGGCGGCCTCGCACATCCGCGGCGGCGGGTCGGTGAGCGACAACGCCAACCGGTTCGTCTACTTCGAGCACGCCCACCCGATGGAGGGCAGCGACGGCGGCGTGGTGCTCGCCAGCTACAGCTGGTCGGACGACGCGCTCAAGTGGGACGCGTACGCCGACGAGGAGCGCTACCTGCGGGCGCTCGCGGGGGTGCAGGCGATCTTCGGGCGGCGCTGCGAGGTCTTCTTCACCACCAAGGCCAAGACCCAGTCGTGGGTGCGCGACCACTACGCGTACGGCGAGGCCTCGGTGCTGCTGCCCGGCCAGCACACCGAGCTGTTCCCGGACATCCCGGGCTCGGAGGGGCCGCTGCACTTCGCGGGGGACCACACCTCGACCAAGCCGGCCTGGGTCGAGGGCGCGCTCGAATCGGCCGTCCGGACGGCGCTGCTGGTCCACCAGGGCTGAGCCGGCGGCCCTCCGGGGCGGGGCGATCCCCGTGGAGTGCGGGGATCGCTCCGGGCGAGGGACGAGGGACGGGGGAGTGGGGGGTGGGGGTGGGGCCGCGGGTCAGCGGCGGGTGGCCGTGACCAGGTGGTAGTCGAGCAGGCCGTCGCGCCAGGCGCCGAGGAAGTTGCGGGTCCAGTGGCCGGGCGGGACGGCGCCCTCCAGGAAGCGGTCCAGCCCCGGCCACACGTCCGTCCCGATCGACTCGGTGGCGACGTCGCCGAACCCGGCGGCCGCGAGGTCGGCGGTGAACGCGTCGAGCGGGTGGGCGACGTCGAGGCCGTTGGCGAAGCTGCCGAGCAGGATGCTGAGCCGCTCGGCGACGTCCGGCCCCGCGGCGGTGAAGAAGGTGGTGACCACCAGCCGCCCGCCCGGCCGCAGCACCCGGGCCGTCTCGCGGGCGAAGCCGGTCAGCTCCCGGAAGTGCTGCGCCGCCTCGACCGAGTACACGCCGTCCAGCGAGGCGTCCGCGAACGGCAGGTCGTCCGCCGAGCCCAGCGAGTAGGCCAGCCGGTCCGGGAACGTCGCCAGCGCTTTGGCGTTGACCGCGCGGGCGCGCTCGATCTGGTCCGGGTGGATGTCGACGCCGGTGACCGCCGCGAAACGGAACTCGCAGAGCGCGAGCGCCGCGCCCAGCCCGCGCCCGCAGCCCACCTCGCCCAGCCGCAGCGACTCCCGCGGACCGGGGAAGGCGCGCAGCACCCGGCGGTAGAGGTCCTCCTGGCTGCGGACCCGGTCCTCGGGCGTCGGCGCGGTGGTGCGGATGCCGCTCCAGTCACCGAAGTTGATGAATCCACCGCCGAAGCCGGCGGCCCGTGACAGATCGTCGGCACCGTAGGTCTGGCGTACCGGTCCGGGGATGCGGTCCTGGCTCATGGCTCGCTCGGGCTCCTCGTGTGTAGTGGCGGCGGCCGATGGGGGGGCGGCGACGGGCGGGAGAGCCGGTGCTCCGGGCTCCGCGGGCGCGCGCCGCTGTACGTACCCAAACATGCCCAGAACGGAACTACCCGAAGGAAGGGGTTTCGCGCGACAACACGCAGGCCAATCGGGTGGTGAGTGATACGGGATGATGAGCATGCTTGCTGTCGTGGCATCGGCTCCCTCGCCCCCGCACCCTACCGCTGCGCGGCGTGCCCGGTGCCCCCGCCGTACCCCCTTCGGGCCCTACGCGCCGGAGAAATTGACCGGCGCGGCGGCCGTGCGCCCTGGGAGACTGCTCGCCGGATCGTTCGGACACGAGTGGAACGGGGAGCGGCATGGGGACGGACACGGGGGACGGACGGATCGCACCACCGCTGACCGGCGGCGAGCGGGAGACGCTGCGGGCGTTCCTGGACTTCCACCGGGCGACGCTGGCGATGAAGTGCGCCGGACTGACGGACGAACAGCTGCGGCTGGCGTCGAGCCCGCCGTCCACCCTGACGCTGCTCGGCCTGGTGCGCCACCTCGCGGAGGTCGAACGGACGTGGTTCCGGCGGGTGATCAACGGCGAGGACATCCCGCTGCTCTGGTCCCCGGAGGGCGACTACCAGGCCGCGTACGACGCGAGCGGCGCCGACCGGGCCGAGGCGTTCGCCGCCTGGGAGGCCGAGGTCGAGCACGCCCGGCGGATCGAGCGGGAGGCGGCGTCGCTGGACGTCACCGGGTACCAGCCGCGCTGGCAGGCGGAGGTCTCGCTGCGGCTGGTGATGCTGCACCTGATGCACGAGTACGCGCGGCACAACGGGCACGCCGACCTCCTGCGCGAGGCCGTCGACGGCTCGGTCGGGGCCTGACCCGCCGCCGGGTACCGGGCCGAGCGCACCCCGCTGGTGACCGGCGGTCAGGACGTGCGGGTGCGCCGGGCGGTGGGTGTCGGTGGCCGCTGCGAGGATCGCCCCCGTGAACGCCGGGAGGGCCGGGAGCGCCGGGAGCGCCGTCACCCGGACCGCCGAGCTGCCCGCCACGGTCGCGCTGGTCCCTACCCTGCACGACCTCGACGGCTGCCGGACCGGGGCGGACGTCGAGCGGCCGGTCGAGGCCGGGCCCGACCGGCGGATCCGCCGGGTCTCCGACGACCTCCGGGTCGTCGGCCTGCGGGCCGGCCTCCCCCGGCCGCCCGGCGCCGGGCTCGGCCCGGTGGCGGGGCTGGTGCCGTGCTCGCCGGAGGGCTTCGGTGCGGGAGGCCGTGGAGGGGTGCCGGGTGGGGGCCCGGGTCCCGTCGGCGACGTGCAGGTGCCCGCGCCGGGCCGTCGCGCACACCGCCCCGCCGGCTCCCGCCGGGGTGACGCCTGAGGCGACGGTTCGTCATGGGGCTCCAGGGGTGGCGCAGTTCGGGACAACGGCCGCTCACCAGGAGAGGTGTGGACCAATCCAGACATTCCCTATGCTCTCCCCCTGATCGACTGATCGGAACGCGGTGGGGAGCGGCAGTGCGCATCAATCTGCTCGGACGGTTCGAGCTCCAGGACGACCACGGCAGGGCACTGCCGCAACCCGGGCCGAAGCGGCGCGCGTTGCTCGCCGCGCTCGCCCTGGAGCTCGGACGGACCGTTCCGGCCGGGCGGCTGACCGGCCTGCTCTGGGGCGCCGCTCCGCCGGCCACCGCCCGGTCCGCGCTCCAGGGGCACGTCACCGGTGTGCGCCGACTGCTCGCGGCCGCCGCCGACGGTGCGGCGCCCGCCGGTGCGATAGCCGAGGACCCGGACGGCCTCCACCTGGTCTCCCGGGGCGACGGCTACGCGCTGCTCGGCCACCCCGACGCCGTCGACGCGCACCGCTTCGCGCGGCTGTGCGCCGCCGTCGACCGTGAGCCGCTCGCCGACGCTGCGGGCCTGCTGCGCACCGCGCTCGCGCTGTGGCGCGGCCCCGCCCTCGACGGCTGCGGCTCCGCCCGGCTGGCCGCCGAGGCCGGGCCGCGGCTGACCGCCGCCCGGTGGCGGGCCGTCGAACGGCTCGCGGTCGAAGCGCTCGCCCGGCCCGGCGCGGGTGACGGCGGAATGCCGGAGGCGGTGGCCGAATTGACGGCACTGCTGGCCGCCGAGCCGCGCCGGAGGACCGCCGCCGTGCTGCTCGCCCGGTGCCTGGAGCGTTCCGGTCCTGAGGGCGAACCCCCGGCCGATTCACGGGAATTCATCGGCCGTGACGGTGAACTCGCCCGCCTGGACGCGGCCGTGGACACCTCCGACGGCCGTCCCCTGCTGCTCACCGGCCCCGCCGGCGTCGGAAAGACCCGGCTCGCCCGCGCCTGGGCGGACCGCCACGCCGACCGCTTCCCCGACGGCCGGCACACCGTGGACCTCCACGGCGACGACGACACCGCCCCGCTCGCCCCCGGCGCCGCCCTGGCCGTGCTGCTGCGGGACCTCGGCGCGGACGACCTCCCCGGCGACACCACCGGACGCACGTCCCTGCTGGGCGCGTTGACCGCCGGACGCCGGCTGCTGCTCCTGCTCGACAACGCCGGCTCCGCCGAGCAGGTCGAGCCGCTGCTGCCCGGTCACCCCGAGGTGCTGGTGCTGGTCACCGGCCGCGCCCGGCTCGCCGCCGGCCTGGTCGCCCGGCAGGGCGCCGTCCCGCTGCCGCTCGGCGCGCTGGCCCCCGCGGAGGCGGCCGGCCTGCTCGCCGCGACCGCCGGAGCCGGGCGGATCGCCCGGGAGCCGGAGGCCGCCGCCCGGCTGGCCGCGCTCGGCGAGCAACGTCCGCTCGCGGTCGGGGTGGTGGGCGCCCGGCTCGCGGCCGGCGGGGGGAGCGTCGCCGCGCTGGCGGCGGAGCTGGAACGGGAGCGGCGGGCGGGGCACGACGGGGTGGCGGCGGCCCTGCGGGTCGCCCGGCGGGCCCTGCCGCCGGACGCCGCGAGGGTCCTGGCGCTGACCGGCCTGCTGCCGGGGTCGGGCATCGACGCGGGGGACGTCGGCGCGCTGGGGGAGCTGGCGGCGCCCCGGGCGCGTGAGGTGCTGGCGGCGCTCGCGGCCGCCCGGCTGGTGGAGGAGGCCGGGCCGGAGTGGTTCGTGCGGCCGGGGCCGGTGCGCCGGTACGCGGCCGAACTCGCCGACGGGCTCCCGGCCGTGGAGCGGACCGCCGCGCTGCGCCGGTTGCTGGACGCATGGGCGGACACCGCCGGGGCCGTCTCCGGCGGGCAGGGCGCGGCGGGGGACCGGGCCGCTGCGGCCGACTGGTTCCGCCGGGTGCGACCCGCCCTGCCCGCCCTGGTCAGGGCCGGAGCCGCGGACGGACTGGACGCCGGCGTCTGGCGGCTCGCCCACGGCTGCGGGCCGCTGCACTACCAGGACGGCGCCCACCTGGACGGGTGGGAGGAACTCGCCCGGGAGGGCCTTGCCGCGGCCGAGCGCCTCGGGGACCGGGCCGCCCGGCTGCGGCTGCGCACCGACCTGGGCCTCGCCCTGGTGTCCCGCAAGCGCTTCACCGAGGCCGCCGCGGTCGCCGAACGGGCCGTCGCGGACGCCGGGGACGTCGAGGACGCCGCCGTCCGCGACCGCTGCCTCACCGCGCTCGCCGGCACCCTCGCCGCGTCCGGCCGCAACTACGACGCCATCGCCGTCCTGGAGCGCGTCGTCGCCTCCTGCGAGGCCGGCGGCGACGGGCCGGCGACCGCCCGTGCCCTGGACCACCTCGCCCACTGCCTGTACCGGGCGGGGGAGGCGGAGCGCGGTCTCGCCCACACCGACCGCGCCCTCGGCCTGGTCCGCGACCACCCCGGCGACCCGCTCCAGGGCACCCTCCGCTTCAGCCGTGCCGAGGCCCTGCGGGTCCTCGGCCGGGTGGAGGAGGCGCTCACCGCCTCGCGCGAGGCACTCGCCGTCGCCGAGGAGCGCGGCGACACCCGGCTCGCCCTCCTCGCCCTCGACTTCAACGGGGCCGTCCTCGCCGAACTCGGCCGCGCCGGGGCCGCCGCCGACTGCTGGCGGCGCGCCCTCGCCCTGCACACCGCGGAGGGCCGCACCGACCCGGCGCTGGCGCGCCGCCTCGCCGCGCTGGAGCCGTGAGGGTCGGCGGCGGACGGCGGACGGCTGTCGGTGGCGGCCGGTACGGTCACCGTGGCCGTCGCCGACGGCCGTCGAACGCCCCGGAGGACTCCTGTGCCCGCGCTCCACGCCTTCGCCACCTGGGAGCCGCTGCTGACGCTCCTGCGGGCCGGCCGCCCGGCCGCCCGCACCGGTGCGATGACGGGAAGCGTCGCGGTGGCGTCCTGGAGTCTGCCCCTCGACCGGGAGTCCGGTGACCGGGCGGCGGCGCCGGTGCAGCGTGCGCTCGTGGAGGCGGGGGTGCGGGAGGTGGTGTTCGCGGCGGAGACCGCACCGGACGGCGGGACCGTGCTGCACGTGTGCGAGACGGGCCCCGCCGTGGAGCTCCCGCCCGGCCCCCGGAGCCCGGGCCGGGGCACGCTCGTCCTGGTCGACGGCGCCGTGGCCGAGCCCTGGCGCCGCCGGCCCGAACCGGTGCCCGGCGCGGGGCCGGCGGCGTCCGCGGACCCGGAGCTGCTGGAGCGGACGCTGCGCGAGCGGCTCCCCGACGCCGTCGGCGTGACCGAGGAGGAGATCGCCGCCACCGAGGAACGGCTCGGTGTCGCCCTGCCCGAGGAGCTCAAAGCCCTCTACCGGGTGACCAGGGTCTTCCCGCCCGGACCGGACGGATCGGGGGACTGGGAGGCCGACTTCGCGGAGCAGCAGGCCGCCGAGTCCGCCGTCGGCTGCGAACTCTCCTCCCTGGAGCACCTGTTCACCTTCGACCCGACCTTCCGGAGGGGCGAGTGGTGGCACGCGGCGACGACGGCGGTCGCCACCCCGCCCGGCGCGGCGGTCCAGGGGCTCGTCGGATCGCCCGGCTGGATCGCCTTCGGCAGCAACGGGGGTGACACCTTCGCCGTCGACCTGACGCCCGGCCCCGGGGGCCACCTCGGCCAGGTCGTCCTGATCGGCCACGAGGAGAGCATCGGCGCCGAGCTGTACGGCGAGTCCCTGACCGGGCTGGTCCTGAACCGCTTCGAGCGCGGTGTCCGGGACGCCGGCCCGCCGGAGCCGCGGCCGGCCGCGGTGACGGCCGCGGTGACGGCCGTGACCGGTGGCGGGCACGGGCCGGACGCGCTCGGGTCCGCCGCGCACCCCGAGCTGGAGGTCGTGCGGATCCTCGGCGGTGGCCGGCCGGGCGGCACGCCCCTCGGCCTCGCGCCGATCGCCGGGCTGCCGAGGGTGCGCACCCTCGTCGCCGGCCCCGGCACGCTCGCCGATCCGCTGGAGGTCGCCGGCCTGCCGGGGCTGGAGTACCTCGCCCTCGGGCCGGACGAGTGGCGCGTGCTCCTGGACGCCGGGGCGGTCCCGCCCGGGCTGTCCGCCGCCGCGGTCGAGGTGCGCGGCGACGAGCGGCCGTCGGAACTCGTCGCGGTGGCCAACGCCGTCCTCGCGCTGTGGGACCGGCCGCTGATCACCCGCACCACCGTCGAGGGCCGCCTCGGCCCGTCCGCGGCCGAGGGCCGATCGCTCAGCGGCGGGGACGGGGGCGGGGTCGAGGGCGGCGGCGGATCCGGCGGCGGGGGGCGGTGAGGAGGGCGAGCGCGAGGACGAGGACGGCGAGGCCGGTCCAGGAGACGGCGGTGAGGCGTTCGCCGAGGGCGGCGACACCGAGGACGGCGGCGACCGCGGGTTCGGCCAGCGTCAGGGTGGTGGCCGTCTGGGCGGAGGTGTGGCGCAGGCCCCGGCCGAACAGGCGGTAGGCGAGGAAGGTGGTCACCACGCCCAGGTGCAGCACCACGAGCGCACCGCGCGGGGTGGCCGCCCAGCGGGGGTCGCCGGTCAGCAGCACGGGCAGCACCAGCACGGCGGCCGCGCCGAACATCGCCCCCATCACCCCGGCCGACGGGTGGCCGTGGGCGATCAGCCGGCCGCCGACCAGCGAGTAGACCGCGTAGGAGAGACCGGCGAGGGCCGCCAGCAGGACGCCGGGGAGGTCCATCGCGGTGCCGCCGCCGAGTTGCGGGCCGAGGACCAGCAGGGTGCAGCCGAGCACGGCGGTCGAGGTCGCGCCCGCCCAGCGGGCGGTGGGCCGGGGGCCGCCGGTGAGCCAGGCCAGCAGGCCGGTGAAGACCGGGGCGCTGCCCAGGGCGATCACGGTGGCCACCGCCACGCCCGTCCGGGCCACGGCGGGGTAGAAGGTGACCGGGTACCCGGCCACGGCCAGCGCGCCCAGGAGCAGCAGCCGCCGTTCGCGGGGCGTGCACGTTCTGGGCAGGGAGCGGGCGGTGCGGTCGGACAGCAGGAGCAGCAGCCCGCCGAGGGCCAGTCCGGCGCAGCCGATCGCGGCCGCCGGGGCGCCGGCGGGGGCGAGGGAACCGGCCGTGCCGGTGGTGCCCCAGAGCACGGCGGCGGCGAGGACGGGCAGCGGACCGGCGAGGGCGCCGGGACGGCGGGCCGGTGCGGGGGTGGCGGGCGCGGTGCGGGAGCCGCCCGCGGGTGCGGGCGTGGAGGTGCGGTTCGGCACAGTCGTGGACTTCCGTTGTCGAATTCCGGGATTCCGGCAGGCGGACTGGATTCGGAACGGGCGCACGACACGGACCCCCGGCGCCCTTGCGGGCCGGCCGGGGTCGCGGGATCAGGCGTGCCGGTGTGTGCGCCCGGTCAGGCGGACAGCGGTGGCAGCACGACGTGCCAGTACGAGGTCATGCGGCGATGCTACCGTCCGCGCCGTCCCGGCCGGGGACCGGTGGTGAACGCGGGGCGGGGCGGCAGCCGTACTCGTCACCGTGACGGTGATGACCACAGGACGAGGTGCTGGCAAGCTGGCGGCCATGGCGGAAACGGCGGGTGAGGCAGGGGTCCGGGAACTGGTCGCGGGGTGGCTCGCGGCCGAGCCGGCCGAGGACGACGACGGCGGGCCCGGCGGAGGTGGGCCCGGCGGTGGGTGGGCGGTGCCACCGGCCGACGGGGCGGTGGTGGTCGCGGCCGCCCGGCGGCTGGCCGTGGACGGCCTGGGGCGGCGCGGTCCGCGCACGGTGGTCCCGGACGGGCTGCGGATGATCGCCGAGGCGCTGGTGGTCGACGAGCACCCCTCGGCGGCGCGGTGGACGGCGCTGGAGCGGGCGCAGGCGGTGGAGTGGGTGGCGCTGCTGCTGCACCGCTTCGGCGAGGACGGCGTGGCCGTGCTGACCGCGGAACTGCTGGGGGAGCCCGGGGCGGCGGTCGTCGCTCCGGCCGGGGCGGCGGTCGCGGCGGACTCCCCGGCGGCGGACCGGGAGACGGACCGGGAGGCGGACCCCGGAGCGCCCTCAGCCCGCTAACGTCGCCAGCCGCTCGTCCAGCTCGCGGACGACCGTGGTGTCACCGAGGCGCCCGTACAGGCCGCGGGCCGCGCGCAGCGTGCCGACGGCCTCCGGGGCGCGGCCGGCCGCCAGCAGGAAGTCGGCGAAGTGCCGTTCGGCGACCGCGTGCAGATGGACGGCTCCGGCGAGGCGGCAGCGCTCCAGGGTCTGCCGCCAGGCCCGTTCCGCCTCGGCGGACCGGCCGAGCAGCTGGAGGGCGTGTGCCTCGTTGATCATCGCGGAGAGGTGGAAGACGGCCATCGGGTGTTCGGCGAGCAGCGCGCGGGCCTCCCGGGCGCGCCGCAGCGCCTGCACCGGCTCGCCCGCGAGGCCGTACAGGCCGGCGGTGTTGCTGAGCGCGTAGGGGGCGTGCTCGGCGTGGCCGTGCGCCTCCGCGAGGGCGATCGCCTGCTCGCCCAGCCGGACCGCCTCGGCCGGCCGCCCGCCGGCCGCCGTGGTCACGGCCAGCACGGTGAGGGCCTGCACCCGGACGGTGTCGTCGGTCCCGGAGGTGCGGTCGACCGCGCGCCGGGCCAGCCGGTGCGCCTCCGCCGTCCGGCCCCGGCCGCTCAGGGCGCGGGCCGTGACGGCCTCCATCGCGGCGACGGCCGCCGGGTCACCGGTGCGGCCGGCGGCGTGGAGCCCGGTGTGCAGGCAGGCCAGCCGGTCCGTGTGCCGGCCGACGCTGTAGTAGAGGCCGTCGGCGCGGTAGGCGAGCTGCCAGGCGCGGTGCGGGTCGCCGGTCTCGTCGGTGGCAGCGACCAGGCCCCGGACGGCGGGCTCCTCGGCCTGGAACCAGTCCAGGGTCGAGCGGACGGTGGGGAAGCGGGGCCGGGCGGCGGGGCCGGTGCGGCGTCCGGGGGCGGGCTGCAGCAGGGCGGCGCCGTGGGCCACTGCGGCGAGGTAGTGGTCGGCCAGGGCGGCGGTGGCGGCGGTCCGCTCCGCCACCGGCCGGGCGTCGAGGAGTTCGGCGCCGTACAACCGGACCAGGTCGCAGCGGCGGTAGCGGCCGGGGGCGATCTCGGTGAGCAGGTGGTGCGCGGCGAGGGCGGCGAGCGCGCCGCCGGCCTCGGCGGGGTCGGCGCCGAGCAGCGCGGCGGCCGCCGGGACGTCGGTCTCCGTGCCCGGGTGGACGGCGAGCAGCGCCAGCAGATGGGCTGCGGTGCCCGGTAGATGACGGAGCGTCAGATCGAGTGCGGCGCGGATGCTGGTGCTTCCCCGCGTTTCCAGGGCCTGCAACCTGGTGCGCTCGTCGGCGAGTTCGGGCACCAGGTCGCCGATCGCCCAGGCCGGACGGGTCGCCAGCCGGGCGGCGGCGATCCGCAGGGTGAGCGGCAGCCGGCCGCAGAGCTCGGCCAGCCGGTCGGCGGCCTCGGGCTCGGCGGCCACCCGGGCGTCGCCGAGCAGGTGTTCCAGCAGGCGGCGGGCGTCCTCGGCGGGCAGCGGGCCGAGCCGCAGCGGGGCGGCGCCCTCGGTGACCACCAGGTCCTCCAGGCTGCTGCGGCTGGTGATCAGGGCCGCGCCGTGCGGGCCGGAGGGCAGCAGATCGGCGAGGTCCCGGGCGTCGCGGACGTTGTCCAGCACCACCAGCAGGCGGCGGTTGCGGGTCAGCGACCGGTAGAGCGCGGCCCGGGCCGCCCGTTCCCCGGGCAACTCGGCCTCCGGGACCCCGAGGGCGCGCAGGAACCGGGCGAGCGCGGCGGAGGGGTCGACGGGGCGGCCGGGGCCGAAGCCGTTGAGGTCCGCGAAGAGCCGCCCGTCGGAGAAGGCCGCGGCCGCGCCGTGCGCCCACCGCACGGCGGTGGCGGTCTTTCCGGTGCCGGGCGGGCCGACCAGGACGCCGACGCGTGCACCGGCGCTTCCTCCGCCCTTCAGCTGCTCGTCGAGGCGCCGGAGTTCGGCGGTGCGACCGACGAATCCGGCGGCGGGGCGCGGAAGCTGATCGGGTGCCGGTGCCGGTGCCGGTGCCGGTGCCGGTGCCGCTGCCGCTGCCGGTGCGGGTGCAGGTGCAGGTCGGGCGGCCGCGGGGCGGAGGCCGGGCTTGCAGCTCGGGAACAGGGTCGGCGTCGACGCCGCACGCGGCGAGCGCGGGGCGGCCGCGGTGGTGCTGTCCGGCAGGGGGAGGCCGATGATGCCGGCGGGCGCGGCGCCGCTCGGGCGGCGGGCCGGATCGTCGGAGAGGAGCCCGGACACCGCCGACCGCAGGGCGGCGCCCGGGCCGACGCCGAGATCGGCGGCGAGCCGGCGGCGGGTGCGGTGGTAGGTGTTCAGCGCGTCCCAGGGGCGGCCGGCCTGGCTCAGGCAGAGCACCAGCAGGGCGGCGAGCGGCTCGTTCCACGGCTCCGCCTCCAGCGCGCGGTCGAGTTCGGACACCGCCTCCGCGCCCCGTCCGAGCCGGAGCAGCCGCTCGGCCCAGGCCTCCAGTGCCAGTGCCCGGTCCTTGCGGAGGCGGTCGGCGAGCGCGTCGCGCAGGTCGGTCTCCGGCAGGTCGGCGAGCGCGGCGGGACCGTGCCACAGGTCGAGCGCCCGGCGCAGCAGCCCCGCCGCCGCCTCGTCACCGGCGGGGGTGCTCTCCGACGCGGCCCGGGCCACCAGCTGACCGAACAGCAGCGAGTCCACCGCGTGGTCCGGGCCGTCCAGCCGGTAGCCGGGCGGACGGGTGGACAGGACGAGGTCCGAGCCGGCGATCAGCTTGCGCAACGCGGCGATGTGCCCCTGGAGCGCCGCCCGCGCCTGGGCGGGGGGCGTGTCCCCCCAGAGCAGTTCGAAGAACCGCCCGACCGGGACGGTGCGGCCGAGTTCGAGCGCCAGCAGGGCGAGCGTGGCGCGCCGCTTGGCGGCGGCGGGCTCGACGGACCGGCCGTCGGCGGTCCGCAGTTCCACCGGGCCCAGCAGCCGAACGAACACGGATTCTCCCAGGTGAGAGCGGGTGGACGAGGGTCTCCGTCCCTGTGCGGGGCGCAGTCTAGCCACGCTGAAAGTGCGGTTTGTGACGTTCGGTGCACGGTTTCGGGAATGGTGGGGATCGGACCGTCAGGGGGTTGACGGGAGCCGGTCCGTCGTCCCCGCGGCGGCGGGTCGGCGGCGGTCCTCCTGGTCGGGGACGACGGGCCGGGGGGCCGGGGTTGCGGCCCCGGGCGTCGGGGCACGGCCGGGCAGGTGTGTTCCGGGTGCAAACCAGAGGGGGCCCGGCCCGGGGGTCCGCCCGTCGGGAAGCGCTGTGGCGGGTGTGACGGGTGGTGCGGGCGGCCTCGCGGTGGACGGGCGGTGGTCCGGCCTGGGACCAGGGTCCCAACCGTGGCCGGCCGTCCGGTGCCGGGCGCCTGCCCGGCGGTTCGGGAGGTGTGCACGATGGGGAGGGCCCGCCTGCCCGAAGGGGAAACCGGTGCGCAGGGCTCCGTGGCCGCTCGCCCCGGTGCGGCGCACCGGACGGGAACGACCCGTGTCCGCTGTTCAACGGCCGGGGTGCGGCCGCCGGTTCACCGGCCGGTGCGGCGGCCGACGGCCCGTGAACCCGGGCCTCCGGATGCGCCGTCGACCAGGGTGGCGGGGCTGTGGCGGTTCCGCGGGTCTTCGACCGCCGGGAAGGGCGATCATGCTGCGAATGAACGGGCCGCTGCGGATCACGGTCCTCGACAAGGACGCCTACTACGAGCAGCGCGTGGTGGTGCACACCCCGTACGGCACCTTCGTGCTGGAGGGGCGGATCGGAGCCTCCCTGGACGTGCGGGCGGAGGAGTGGGAGCTGGAGCTCCAGCACTGCGTCCCCGGCGTCGGCTGGCGGCCCAACGTCCGCGTGCTGCCGTACCCGTGGCAGACCTCGCGGAGCGGCGCGCGCAGCCGGATCGTGCGCAGCAAGGACTGCGACTGGCCGAACGGCGACCCCACCGAACGCAACCTGATCCTGCGGCTGTCCGGAACGGTCACCGACCGCACGGGCGAGTCGGCGTCCCCCGCGGCGGGGCCGGCGCCGGGCACGCGCGGGGAGACGCGGACCAGCTCCGGCACGGACTTCGGAGCGGCGGGGGGCCGGGCCCCGGCGGTGCCGACGCACGGCGTGACCGCGCTTCCCGGCGTCCCCGCCCAGGCCGGGCGCCCGGTGACGGGCGGGGGCGAGGTGCCGGCCGTCGCCGCCGGGCACCACGTGGGCGTCGTCCCGGCGGTGCTCAGGGCCTGCGGGAACGTCCAGCCCCAGCCGGCCCGGCTGTCGATGGGCCGGGTGCTGCCGGCCGAACCGGCGGCACCCGTGGCCGCCATGCCCGCCGTCCCGGCGGTGGCGGCGGGGCCGGTCGCCCCGGTGGCGACGGCTTCCGAGGCTTGGGCGGTCGGCCGGTAGGTCGGGGTGGCCGCTCTGTTCGCTCTCGCCGGTGGCGGCGGTTTCTGAGGCCCGGGCGGGGTGAGGGGTGGTGATGCGGTCAGCCGCTGCGCTCGCTCTCCTGGCGGTGGTGACGGTGCCTGAGGCGGGGCGGTTGGCTGGTTGAGTGGGGTGGGGAGTTGGCGGTGGGGTTGGCTGCCGTGCCTCCGCTCCCGGCGGTGGTGGCGGGCCGGGTCGCCTTGGTGGCGACCGTTTCTGAGGCGTGGCAAGTTGGCGGGGGTGGGGGAGGTCGCGGTGTCCGTGGCCACCGATCCCGCCGTCCCGGTGGTGGTGGTCGGCCGGGTCGCTCCGGTGGCGGCGGCTTCCGAGGCTTGGGTGGTCGGCCGGTAGGTCGGGGTGGCCGTTCTGTTCGCTCTCGCCGGTGGCGGCGGCTTCTGAGGCCCGGGCGGGGTGGTGAGTTGGTGGTGTGGATGGCCGCCACGCTTGCTCTCCTGGCGGCGGCTTCTGAGGCTTGGCCGGATGGCCGGGGTGGGGAGTCGGTGGGGGGTTGCCGCCGCGCTTGCTCTCCTGGCGGAGGGGATGGCGTCCGAGGCTTGGGCGCTTGGCTGGTTGAGTGGGTGGCGGTGGGGCTGGCCGTCGTGCTCGCTCTTCTGGCGGTGGTGACGGTATCTGAGGCAGGGCGGTTGGCTGCTTGGGCAGGTGGGGAACTGGCGGCACCCGTGGCCGCCATGCCCGCCGCCCCGGCGGTGGCGGCGGGCCCGGTCGCCCTGGTGGTGACGGCTTCCGGGCGGGTGGTCGGCCGGTAGGGCGAGGTGGCGTTCGGCGGCTGTGGCTGGTCGGCCTAAGGGTTGGTCAGGGCCTCGTCGGAGGCCCGTCGCCTCTTGAGCGGGTGAAGGCCGGCCGACCCGGCGGCCGCACTCGTGGTGAAGGCTTGCGAGGGCGGCCCGATGTCGTGTCGCCAGGTGGCATGGGGCGGTTGTGGGGGGGAGGAGGGGGGACGCCGGCCGACGAGCGGGCCGGCGTCACTGCGGGTCGGGATCCTCGGGCGGCTCGGGGGTGGTGAGGGCGAGGCCCGGGGTGAGGTGGAATCGGGCGGGGGAGTCCGCGCGGGGGCGTTCGGCCGGGGGCATGGCGGCGCGGCGTTCCAGCCAGGCGCGGAGGCGGGAGAGGGCGTTGCGGTTGCGTTCGGACGGGTCGCCGCCCGATTCGCGGAGGAGGACGCAGGGCGGGCGGTCGCCGTCGGAGGGGACCACGCCGACCACGGTGAACGCGGTTTCCGGGGGGAATGCGGCCTGG
This sequence comes from Kitasatospora sp. NPDC058115, assembly GCF_042884635.1. Taxonomy (NCBI): domain Bacteria; kingdom Bacillati; phylum Actinomycetota; class Actinomycetes; order Kitasatosporales; family Streptomycetaceae; genus Kitasatospora; species Kitasatospora sp. NPDC058115. The sequence goes on along the minus strand of NZ_JBHVTL010000001.1, from coordinate 259,917 downwards.
GGCGGGCTGTCGGTGGAGTCGAAGACGGAGGTGCGTCGGCCGGTCGCCGACCAGATGAGGAACTCGACCGAGGAGCCGGGGATTTCGGAGCCCGGGGCGGTCAGGCCGGCCAGGGGTGCGGGTTCGCGGAACTGACGGCCGGTGGGGTAGTGGGAGAGGACCGACTCCGGGTCCAGCGCCGCATCGGCCCCGAGCAGGACGGCACCGTGGTGGCTCGGGAGGCGGCGCAGGCCGGCACCGAGGCAGCGCAGGAACGGTTGCAGGGCCTCGTCGCCGGACCGTGCGGCGGCGACGAGGCCGGCGCGGGTGGTGGGGACGCCGGTGTCGGTGTGGTGGAGCAGGACGGCGGCCAGATCGGGCTTGAAGTCGTCGTGGGCGGTGGAGCGCAGACCGGGGAGCCGGGTGGCGAGCTGTTCGAGGCGCCCGGTGCAGCGGTGGTAGTGGTCGCCGAGCAGGGTCCGGACGGCGTCGCGTTCGGCGGCGCCGGTCGCGGTCACCGGTGCGGGGCCGTCGTCGGGGCCGAACACGCGGGCGGTCGGGGAGGGAACCGGCGGAGGCGGCGGAGCCGGGGCAGGGGACGGGGAAGGGAGGGGCTCGGGCGCCTCGGCGGGCTCGACCGGAGGTGCTGGAGGAACCGGAGGAGCCGGGGCCGCCGGGGGCACCTCCGGGGTGCGGAAGGGACGGGATTCGCCGCCGACGGTGCCCCCGCCGGCGGTGGCGACGGCATGGGCGGCCGCGGGCGTCCGACGGGGTGCCGGGGTGGCATCGGCGGTGCTGCCGGTGGCGGGGGCGGCGGTGGCCCGGACGGGCGTGGGCAGCGGGACCGGCCGCGGCGCGGGTTCGGGCTCGGCCCGGGGCTCGGGCTCGGCGTCGGGCTCGGCCTGGGGTTCGGCCTGGGGCTCGGGGACGGCGGGCACCTGATGGCGCACCGGCGGCTCGGCTTCGGCCTCCGGCACGGGCGGCACCCGGTGCGGGGCCGGGAGTTCGGTGCGCCCCTCGGTGCGGGCCTCGGGGAGGGCGGCCGGAGCGGGGCGCATCGCGGCGGGGAGCGTCGGGGCAGGGAGCGTCGGGGCGGCCATCGGAGCGGGGCGCGTCGGGGCGGCGGTCGGCCGGCCGATGCCGTACGAGACCGCGGCCACGGCGGGCGGCCCGTTCAGCGGCTGTTCGGTGCCGAGCCACTCCAGCTCGTGCATCCGCGCGACGAAGCGGCCGACGCGTTCGGCGGCGGGCTCCAGCAGCCCGTGCACCAGCAGGCCGAAGCCCTCCGCGCCGGCCGCCGGGAGCCGGTCGAGCAGGGCGCCGAGTTCCTCGAAGGTGTCGGCCGGCACCGGGCGGTCGCGCTCGCCGACGATCAGCAGCGGGCGGGCCGCCTCGGGGCGCCGGAAGCGCGGGGTGAGCACGTGCGGGGGTTCGGGGCGCAGCCAGAGTCCGGCGGGGACGGCCTCCAGCGCCCAGTACGGGAACGCCCGGAACACGGCCGGCCCGTCGGTCCGCCAGTCGGCGCCGCCGTTGCGCCAGGCGGCGGGGCTGGTGGGGGCGCCGGGGGCGGTGGCCAGACGCAGCAGGAACGGCTCCCAGCCCGCCCGGCCGTCGCGGTCCAGGACGCGGGAGGTGGGGCCGCCGGGGCCGAGCACGGGCAGGCCGATGGCGGCCTGCACCGGCCGGGCCGTGCGGGCGGCCAGTGCTCCGCTGAGCGCGGCGAGTTGGTCGGGGGCCGCCCAGGGGGCGCTGACCAGGGGGCGGTCGGTGCCGAGCGGCAGGGCGAGCACGGCCTCGGTGAAGTCCTCGGGCAGCAGGACCGGCCGGGCCGGGGTGCCGATGAGGACCACGGCGTTGCCGGGCGGCGCGGCGGCCAGCCGGAGGCCGGGCAGCGGTGCGGTGGACGGGTCGGCCGGGTCCGTGAGCCAGAAGCCGGCGGGCAGCCGCAGGACCCGTACGGCCTCGGCCCGGCCCCTGACGGCGGCCGCGGAGTGCGCAGCGGCCGCGGAGGCCGGAGCGGGCGTGGGGGCGACGGGGGCCACGCCGGCCGGGGCGGGGCCGGGCGGTGCCTCGACCGGGGCGGCGGTGCCCAGGGTGCTGTGCAGTCGGCGGGGCGCCTGGCCCGCCTCGCACCGCCACCACGAGGACGCCTCGACCGCGCCCGCCGGGTCGGTGACCTTGAGGTTGCCGGCCGGGGTGATCTCCACCAGACCGTCCGGGGCGACGACCGGCACGCCCGCGCGTTCGGCGACCACCTCGGCGGGCCGGCGGCCGTTGGGTGCGAGGGCGGCCAGCCCGGAGGCGGCGAGCACCAGGTGGGCGGCGCCGCGGGCGCGGGCGATCACCCCGAGGTCGGCCATCCGGTCGCGCAGCACCTTGGCCGAGTCGGGGGCGGCGGCGACCACGACGACGGCGTCCGGGACGGGCCGCAGGGCGCCGATCGCCGCGGTCAGCTCGTCCTCGCGGGCGGTGGACGCCGCGATCACGAAGTGGGGCCCGAGCGCGCGGAGCACCGACGGGCCCGGGCCCGGCGCGACGGCGGGTGCGGTGGCCGACCCGACGCCGGACCCGTTGCCGGACACGGTGGCCGGCAGCGCGGGCCGGGCCGGTCCGGGCGCGGGCGCGGGCGCGGGCACCTCGGCGGGCGGGGGCCCGGCGGGCAGCGCGTGCTGCGGCCCGCGCCGGAATCCGAAGCGGCGGCGGGGCTCGGCCGGGGGCGCGGGCTCGCCGGAGCGCGCACCGGTGCGGGAGAGGCTCATCGTCCTGGACTACGGCCCCCACCGCGCCCCCGGTTCACCGCCCGCCGAACCCCGCCGCGCGACCCGCCGAACCCCCGCCGCGCGACCCGCCGAACCCCCGCCCGCGCGCCCGTCCCGTCAGGCCCCCGCCGCCCCGGCCGCCTCCGGCTCGGCCCCGGCCTCCGGCTCCGGCTCGGGCTCCGGCATCAGCCCGGTCTGCACCTGCACCGTCCGGCGCCGGGTGATGTGCAGGCCCCGGCCGGGCGGCAGCACCCGGGGCTTGACGCTGCCGAACAGCGTGCCCTCGCTGGGCGGGCAGGACAGCAGCGTGATCGGCGTGTTGACGTCCTGGAGCCGACGCAGCAGCTGGTCGCTGTAGGACCGGCCGATGCCGTTCGCCGAACGGGCGACGATCAGGTGCAGGCCGAGTTCGGTGCCCTGCGCCAGGTGTTCGAGGAGCGGGCCGAACGGGCCGGGGCCCGCCGCGCCGGGGACGAGGTCGTAGTCGTCGACGACGACGAACAGCTCCGGCCCGGTCCACCAGTCGCGCAGCCGCATCCTGGCCGGGCTGATCTCCTCGCCGGGCAGCCGGGCCTCCATGGCGCGGGCCGCGCCGGTGACGACCTGCCGCAGCACGTCCACGGAGACGGCGTAGCCGAGCCGGTACTCCTCCGGCACGCTCTCGTAGAGCCCGCGCCGGAAGTCGACGAGCATGATCCGGGCCTGCGCGGGGGTGTAGGCGGAGGTGATCCCGGCGATCAGCAGGCGCAGCAGGTTGGTCTTGCCGCTCTCGCTGTCGCCGACCACCAGCAGGTGGGGCGACTCCTCGAAGTCGTGCCAGAGCGGCGCGATCGCGGTGTCCTCCAGGCCGAGGGCGACCCGCAGCCGGCCCTCGGGCGCGGGCAGCGAGGCGGCGTCCAGCAGCAGCGGCAGCATCCGCACCTCGGGTGCGCGCGGGCCGCTCCAGTGCTCGTTGACGGCGTCGACGAGGTCGGCGATGCCGTCGGCGAGGTCGTCGGACTCCCCCTGGCCGTCGATCCGGGGGAGGGCGCCGAGGAAGTGCAGCCGCTCCTTGGTGAGGCCGCGGCCGGGGCTGTGCGGGACGGTCTCGGCGGCGCGCATGTTGATCATGGAGTCGATGGGGTCGCCCAGGCGCAGCTCGAAGCGGGTGCCGAACTGGTCGCGCACACCGGCGGTGATCTCGCCCCAGCGGGCCGCCGAGACGACGAGGTGCACGCCGTAGTTGAGGCCGCGGGCGGCGATCGGGGCCAGCGCGGTCACCAGGTCCATGAACTCCTGGCGCAGGGTGCCCCAGCCGTCGATGACCAGGAAGACGTCGCCGTGGCGGTCGTCGGCGAGCTCCGGGTCGCCGGCGGCCCTGCGGCGGCGGAAGGTCGCCATCGAGTCGACGCCCAGCTGCGCGAAGCGCACCTCGCGGCGCGCGATGATGCCGTTGACCTCGGCGACGGTGCGCCCGATCCGCTCCGGGTCGTGGCGCCCGGTGACGCCGCCGACGTGCGGCAGCCCGCGCAGCGAGGAGAGCGTTCCGCCGCCGAAGTCCAGGCAGTAGAACTGGACCTCCTGCGGGGTGTGGGTGAGCGCCAGGGCGGTGATCAGGGCCCGCAGCAGGGTGCTCTTCCCGCTCTGCGGGCCGCCCGCGACGCCGACGTGACCGCCGGCGGCCGACAGGTCGGCGGTGAGCAGTTCGCGCATCTGCTGGAACGGGCGGTCCACCACACCCACCGGGACGGTCAGCGTGCCGACGGCCGGGCGGCCGTCGGGGGCCAGGCCGTGCCGGGGCCCGGGGGTCAGCGGCGGCAGCAGCTCGTCCAGGGTGGGCGGGGTGTCCAGCGGCGGCAGCCAGACCCGGTGGGCGGGCGGACCGGCGTCGAGCATCCGCGCGGCGGCCAGGTCCAGCAGGTTCGGGGCGTCCTCCTCGGCGGCCTCCCGGGCCTCCTCGGCGGCCAGCACCTCCGGGTCGGGGTCGCGCGGCGCGATGTACTCGGTTCCGTACGCGACGATCTGCCCGGCCACGGCCGCCTGCTGGACGGCGCCCCGCCGGCGGCGGTAGGGGCCGGAGACGTAGGCGGCCTTGAAGCGGGTGAGCGTGGCGATGTCGCTGCGCAGGATGCCGTTGCCGGGCTGGGAGGGCAGCTGGTAGGCGTCGGGCACGCCGAGCACGCCGCGGCTCTCCATGGCGGAGAAGGTGCGCAGGCCGATCCGGTAGGAGAGGTGGGACTCCAGCGCGTGCATCCGGCCCTCGTCCAGGCGCTGCGAGGCGAGCAGCAGGTGCACCCCCAGCGAGCGGCCGAGCCGGCCGATCATGATGAACAGCTCCATGAAGTCGCGGTGCGCGGTGAGCAGTTCGCTGAACTCGTCGACCACCACGAAGAGCGTCGGCAGCGGGTCGAGCTGGGCGCCGCCGGCCCGGGCCGTCTCGTAGTCCAGCAGCGAGCTGTAGTTGCCGGCCGCGCGCAGCAGCTCCTGGCGGCGGTTCAGCTCGCCGTGCAGGGCGTCGCGCATCCGGTCGACCAGGGCGGCCTCGTCGGCGAGGTTGGTGATCACCGCGGAGGTGTGCGGGAGCGCGTCCAGTCCGAGGAAGGTGGCGCCGCCCTTGAAGTCGACCAGGACGAAGTTGAGCGTCTCCGAGGAGTGGGTGAGCGCGAGCGCCAGCACCAGCGTGCGCAGCAGCTCGGACTTCCCGGAGCCGGTGGCGCCGATCAGCATGCCGTGCGGGCCCATGCCGCCCTGCGCGGACTCCTTGATGTCGAGTTCCACCGGCTTGCCGTCCGCGCCGACGCCGATCGGCACCCGCAGCCGCCGCCCGCGCGGACGCTCGGCCCAGCTGCGGGCGATGTCGTGCTGGTACAGGTCGTTGACGCCCAGCAGCGAGGTCAGGTCGAAGTCGGTGCTGAGCGGCTCCGAGACGTCCATCGCGTCGCCGAGCCGGTACGGGGCGAGCGTGGTCGCGTAGCGGCGGGCGGCCGGGGTGCTCAGGGCGTCCGGGCGGCCGAGCGGGGTGATCTCGTCGCGCCGGTTGCGGTCGGCGGTCACGAGGTCCAGCCGGTCGCCGGTGATCCGCAGCCGCATCCGGAACGGCGCGTGCTTCCACTCCACCGCCCCGGAGACGTCCAGCAGCACGGCGTTGCGGTAGCCGGCCAGCAGGGCGCGGCTGCCGGCGGGCAGCTTGACGCCGTCCAGCACGATCAGGGTGAACGGTTCGTCCCGGCCGGGCTGGGTCTCCGGTTCGAAGGGCGGGCGGTCGGAGAACTCCGGGCCCAGCACCTGCTCCAGCTCCAGCAGCGAGTCGGCGACCAGGCGCACCGGGCCGGCGCCGTCCGTCTCGGTGGGATGCAGGGCGTGCGGCAGCCACTTCAGCCAGGTCCACTCCTCGCGCAGCCCGGGGGCGACGGCGGCCGCGATGCGCAGCTCGTCGGGGGCGTGGAAGAACGCGAGCTGGGCGATCATCGCCCGGGCCAGCGCGCGGGCCGGGCCGGGGTCGGCGGCCTCGGCGGGCTCCGTCCCGGCGGGTGCGGGCGGGACGTCCGGCTCCTCGCCGTCCGCCGGGTCGGCCGGCGGCGCGGGGTGCTCGCAGCGCAGCAGGATGTGTGCGTAGCCGCGCACGTGGACGGCGATCGGCTGGTCGGCGATCGAGCCGTAGGCGTGGATGAAGCGGCGCAGCGCGTGCGCGCACAGCGGTTCCAGGTCCTCGACCGGCTGGGTGGACAGCGGGGCCAGCTTGACCGCGAGGCGCTGGGCGCCGGTGGCGATCCGCACGTCGCCGAAGTCCGGGTGGGCCGCCCGCCGCTCCCACAGCCGCGAGGTCCGCACCAGCGTGCCGAGCGCGTCCGGCGCGGGGTGGCGCCAGGCGAGGGCCAGGCGCTGGTTCACGATGTGGCGGCGGACCTGGCGGCGCACCTGGGAGAGGTAGCGCAGGTAGTCGCGGCGTTCGCCGCGCAGCTGGCGCTTGCGGTCGCTGGCGCCGCGGATCAGCTGGGTCACCAGCATGCCGACGGCCGACAGGCCCATCATGCCCATCGCCACGTAGGTGAGCGGCCCGCCGCCGGACTGCGGGTTGAGGAAGATCATCACCATCGAGAGCGAGCTCAGCGCCATCGGCGCCATGGCGATCATGTTGGACATGCCGCTCTGCTGCTCCGGGAGCACCGGCGGTTCCTGCAACTGCAGCTCGCCGTCCGGCATCGCCGGTCCGGGGCGCCGGGGCGGACGATCGACCAGGACCACGCTCAAGGGGGCTCTCCTCTCGCGGCGCCGCCGCCGGCGCCGGTGGCGGCGGGCCCGACGGCTCGGGTCGCACCGCACTCGGGCCTACGGCCCGCGGGACCCCGTCGGTTCACCGCGCCCCGGGGGACGGGTGAACCGGCGGCACGCCGCGGGCCGTACCTGTGGGACGGGAGAACCGGCAGGCCGATTCCACGGGAGGACGCGACAGGTGAGCACCACCACGGCGGCGACAGGACTGGTACGGCTGAGGTTCCGCGCCCCCGGCGCCGCCTTCGAACTCGCCCTGCCCGGCGACGTCGTCCTCGCCGACCTGCTGCCGGCCGTCCTCGGCTACGCCGGCCCCGAGGTCGCGGAGAGCGGCACCGAGCACTCCGGCTGGGTCCTCCAGCGCCTCGGGGCCGCACCCCTCGACGAGGAACGGACCCTTGAGGAACTCGGGCTGACCGACGGTGAGGAGCTGTTCCTGCGCCCGGGCCGCGCGGCGCTGCCCGAGGTGCACTTCGACGACCTGGTGGACGGCGTGCGCAGCGGCACCGCGGCCCGCGGCGACTCCTGGCGGCCCGCCGCCACCCGGCGCCTCGCGCTCGCCCTCGCCGTCGCCACGCTGGCCGGCGGCCTGCTGCTGCTCGCCCTGCCCGGACCGGAGGGCCCGCGCTGCGCCGCGGCGGCGGTCGCCGCGGTGCTGCTGCTGGCCGGGGGGACGGCGGCGGCCCGGCTGCTCGACGACCCGACGGCGGGCACGGCGCTGGCCGCCGTCGGTGTGCTCCACGCGGCGGCGGCCGCCGCGCTGGTCCCCGGCGTCACCGGCCCGGCCCGGCTGCTCGCGGGCGGCTCGGCGGCGGTCGGCGCCACGGTGCTGGCACTGGCGCTGGTCGGCTCCGGACCGTTCTTCGCCGGGCTCCTGGTGACGTCCTCGCTCACCCTCGGCGCCGGGGCGCTCGCCGCCTCCGGGGCGCCGACGACCCACATCGCGGCGGCGGTGGCCGCCGTCGCGGTGCTGTTCGGCGCCTTCGTGCCCGGCCTGGCGTTCAAGCTGGCCGGCCTGCGGCTGCCCGCGCTGCCCCGCAACGCCGACGAACTCCAGGAGGAGATCGAGCCGTTCCCGGCCGAGGACGTGCTCGCCCGCAGCCTGGTCGCGGACAGCTTCCTGGCCGGGTTCTTCATCGCGGTCGGCACCGCCTGCGCGGTCACGCTCGCCCTGCTGGCACTGGCCCGGGACGGCGGCTGGGGCCCGACGACGATGGCCGCCGACCTCGCGGTGCTGCTGCTGTTGCACGCCCGGGACATCGGCGGGCTGCGCCAGCGGCTCGCCCTGCTGCTGCCGGGTGCGATCGGTCTCGCGCTGCTGGTCGCGCGCACCGGCTGGGACGCCGCGCCCGGTTCGCGGCTCGTCGTGTTCGTGGTGATGCTCGCCGCCGCGACCGGGCTCTGCGTGGCGGCCTGGACGGTCCCCGGCCGCCGGCTGCTGCCCTACTGGGGCCGGGCCGGGGACCTGCTGCACTCGCTCGCCGCGCTCGCCCTGCTGCCGCTCGCGCTCCAGGTGTTCGGCTTCTACGCGACGATGCGCGGCCTGGCGGGCTGAGCCCCGCCCCGGCGCCGCCCCCGGCCCCGCTCCGCCCCGCCCCCGCCCTCGGCCCCGTCCCGCTGCGCCGGACCACCGAACCGCCGGACCGAGCACCCGCACCCAGGAGGACCACCGCCATGCAGTCCCGACGCGACCAGGTGCAGGCCCACCTGTTCGTGATGAGCCGGGTCGCCGCCGGCGTCCTGCGCGCCGAGCCGGACGCCCCCGACACCCCCGTGGGCCGGACCAACCGCGGCGCCGCGATCGGCCTGGCCGTCGCCCTGCTGATCGGCGCCGGGGCCGGCGTCTACGGCCTGATCAGGCCCGGCGGCGCGAGCGGCTGGAAGCAGTCCGGCACCCTGGTGGTGGTCAAGGAGAGCGGCGCCCGCTACGTCTACGCCCAGGGCCTGCTGCACCCCGTCCTCAACGAGGCCAGCGCCCGGCTGCTCGCCGGCGGCCAGTTGAAGGTCGACCAGGTGTCGGCCCGCTCGCTGGACGGCGCCCCGCGCGGCACCCCGGTCGGCATCGTCGGCGCGCCCGACGGCCTGCCCACGGCCACGGCCGCGGCCGGCGCCGACTGGCTGCTCTGCACGATCCGCGCCACGAGCGCCGGGTCCGCGGCGGCCAGGCCCGCACCGCAGCTCTCGGTCGCGATCGGCACCGGCCGGACCGGCCGCCCGGCCGGTGACCAGGGCGTCCTGGTGAGCGGCCCGGACGGCGCCGTCCACCTGCTCTGGCACGGTCGCCGGTTCACGGCGGACGCGGCGGGCGGCGCGGTGCGGGCGCTCGGCTGGTCCGCCGCCGTGCCCACCCCGGTCACCGCCTCCTTCCTGGCCGCCTTCCCGGCCGGGCCGGAACTGCGCGCGCCGGACGTGCCGGGCCGGGGCAAGGACGGTCCGGCGCTCTCCGGCCGGCCCACCCGGGTCGGCCAGCTGTTCACCGGCACCGGCGAGGAGCGGTACCTGCTCGCGGAACAGGGCCTGGTGGCCGTCTCCGCCACCCAGTTCGCCCTGCTGCAGGGCGATGCCCGGACCCAGCAGGAGGCCTACGGCAGCGGCCAGGTGACGCCCGGCCCGGTCGGCGCGGCCGACCTCGCCGCGCACGCCGCGCCGGCCTCCGCGGCGGCGGCCTTCGCCCCCGAGGGCCTGCCCGGCCGCCCGCCGACGCTGCTGGCGCCCCGGTCCGAACAGGCCCTGTGTGCGGCGCTCCGCCCGGCCTCCGACGGCGGCGACCTGGACGTGTCCGTGCTGGACGCCGCGCCCGTCCTCGGCCTGCCCCCGGTGCTCCAGCCCGGCGTGCTGCCCAGCTGCACCCCGGCCGACCGGATCGCGGTGCGCCCGGGCGGCGGCGCCCTGGTCCGCGCGGTGTCCGGGGCGGGCTTCGGCAGCACGCTGTACCTGGTCACCGACACCGGCGTGAAGTACCCGCTCGCCTCGCCGGCGGTGGCCGAACGGCTCGGCTACGCCAAGACCGCGCCGACGGCGGTGCCCGGGCGGGTGCTGTCGCTGCTGCCCACCGGGCCCAGCCTCGACCCGGCGCCGCTCGCGGGCGGCATCGTGCAGCCCGCGGTCACCGGCGAGGGGCGCTGCACGCGCTGAGCCGGCCCGGCTCCGCGGGGGGTGAACCACCCGGCGGAGCCGTCCCGTTCACCCTGGCGGGCCGGTCCGGCCGGCCCGCGGCGAATCGCGCCGGCCGGCAGCGGCCGGCGGCACCGAGGAGGTACTCACGTGGTCCAGCAGACGACGGTCAGCCAGCAGGCCCTTCAGGACATCAGGACCCAGGTCGAGGCGAAGTACGAGGCGATGAAGGCCACCGCCATGTACATCGAGGACATCAACACGGCGATCAAGGACAGCTTCGAGGGCGCGGCCAGCACCACCTTCCAGAACAACATCAACGCCTGGCTGGACCAGTACGCGGCGGTCAGCCGCGACTACGACGCCTTCCACGGCAAGTTCGGCGACACCAGCCAGATCTTCACCGCGACCGGCGACCACACCCTGAACGTCGCGCGCAACAGCCTCGGCGACGGCGGCGGCGGCCCCGCGGACTACGTCGAGGGCGTCCTGAACCCGAAGTGACCCCGCCGTCCGCCGAACCGACCACCCGAACCGAAGGGAACCCGCCATGACCGGGCACATGTCACTGCACTACGCCGGCGTCGACACCGCGATCAACGACCTCGACGCCCACTCCAAGACCATGCAGGCCCAGATGAAGGACCTCAGGGAGTACCTCCGGAGCAAGATCGGCGTCGAGCTCGTCGGTGCGTTCTCGGACGCGGCGGGCGCCCTCGCGACGACGCTGGAGGCCTCCGACACGGCGATGACCGCCAAGATCGACAGCGCCAAGGTCGCGCTCACCGAGATCCGCGACGCGATCCACGACGCGGACATGCGGGCCAGCACCCACTTCGACCACGTCAAGGGCTGACCGGCGTGGCGGACGACGACGAGAAGGGCGACGGCGGGACCGTCAAGATCACCGACGGCTTCCTCGCCAAGTTCCCGGAGGAGACCATCAAGGTGTTCCTCCGGGAGGTCGGGCTGGCGCTGCCGGTGCGGGACCTCAAGGCCCTCGCCGACGGCACCGCGCCGATGCTGGTCGGCAACAACTCCGGGAACTTCACCGCCCCGGGCACCCTGGCCACCACGCTCAAGGCCTATGACGACTCGATCGCCAAGATGCTGACGACGGTCGTCGAGCAGTTCGAGACCCTGGTCGTCGACCTCCAGCTCGCCGACCGCTACCTGAACAACGCGCTCGACGACGCGCTGGACTACGCACAGTTCATGAAGGTGGCGAACCGGACCCTGAGCTCCGGCTCCGGCACCGGAACCGGCACGAAGTAACCGGGCGGGGACCCCGCCACCACCGCGGAGCCGGCCCGGGAACGGGCCGGCCCCGCGCCACGCCAGGTCGGGCACGGCCGCGAGAGGGATGCCATGGTGTACATCTGGGAGGACGCGCTGACCTTCCTCGGGTCGTCGGCCGACAAGGCTCCGACCAAGCGCGGGGACGTGGTCGACGACGAGAAGCCGTGGGTCAACACCGACGTCCGCAAGCAGGTGGTCCACGCCGGCTGGCAGGGCGTCGCGGGCGACGGCACCGACGTGAAGCTCGACAGCTGGGTGGCCTGGTACTTCACCTACAGCGAGCGGGGCAGCTCGGCGGTGAAGCACGGCAGCTACGTCGTCGGCACCAGCGTGCAGTACCCGAACCTCGACGGTCCGGGCGCCAAGTTCGCCGGGTGGACGGCCAGCCGCAAGCCGCTGGAACAGTTCTACGACGGCTCCGTCAAGGCCAACGACCGGCTCGACCCGGCCTTCTTCACCAAGGCCGCCGACAACCTCCGGGACTTCAGCTTCTTCCTCGACGGCTGGATCTCCAAGATCGAGACCGTGTGGGTCAGGGGCATCGGGGAGGAGGACGGCGACTGGCAGGGCAGCGCGGCGAACGCCCTGCGGACCCTGCTGCTGGCGTTCCGCAACGAGCTGGACGCCGACAACAGGATGATCCGCCTGGCCGGGATCGACGCCCTGCTGCGCCCGGTGGACGAGACCCTCAAGACCCAGATCCGGGCGCTGTGGACGGGCTTCAAGGCCTGGTGGGACACGCCCCTGGCCTGGCCGACGAACGCGGTCACCGCGGCGCTGATGGAGGGGCTCAAGGGCGCGACGCTGAAGATCGTGAATTCGAGCGACCGGACCCCGACCTGGCACAGCAAGGAGGACCCGGCCAACGGCGCGTCCGACGCCTACGGCCAGATCGAGGCCAACGGCGTGCTCAACTCCCTGCGGATCACCGTGACCGGGGCGCCGTTCGGCGATCCCACGTCGGCCGACTTCTGGAAGCAGGTCGACAAGCGGGCCCGGGAGATCTGGGTCGCCCAGGTCGTGAAGGTCCTGGACGACGCGGCCGACAAGGCGCTGACCGCGATCGGCCAGCACTACGCGGGCATCACCAACGCCGCCAGGCCGCTGAAGCCGTTCCCGCTGATGATGCCGGACCCGAAGGCCCCCGAGGACCCGACGAAGGACCCCACCAAGGACGGGGGCACGGACGACCCGAACAAGAAGATCGACGAGATCAACAAGAAGATCGACGAGTTCGGCACCGGCAGCGGCGGGGGCGACAAGGACGGCGGCGGTCCCGGCACCAAGGACATCCCCGGTGGTCCGGACATCAAGGACATCACCGGCGCCGGCGGCGGCAGCGGCGGGAGCGGCACCGGGGGGAACGGCGGCCTCGGCGGCGGCAGCTCACCGAACCTCAACCTCGGCAACGGTGGCGGGAGCCTGCCGAACCTCGGCAGCGGCGGCGGCAGCACCCCGAACCTGAACCTCGGCAGCGGGGGCAGCGGCAGCGGCAGTACGCCGAGCCCCAACCTCGGCAGCGGCGGCACCGGTTCGGGCAGCGGCCCCGACCTGATCGGCAACCCCTTCCCCGGCCTCAACAACGGCCCGCTGCCCGAAAGCCTGCTCCCCGGCGGGACCGGGTCGAACCGGCCGGTGGTCGTGCCCCCCACCTCCGTGATCACCAAGGACGGGCGGATCGTCGACGAGAGCGGCAACCCCGTCCTGGACTCCAACGGCAACCCGATGGTGGCCGGCCCCGGCTACACCATCGGCCCGGACGGCATCCTGCGCGACGGCCAGGGCAACACCGTCTCGCAGTACCGGCAGCTGCTCGCCGACCGCTACTCCGCCGGGAGCAGCGGCAGCGGAAGCGGCGAGGACGACCTGCTGACGCCCAATGAGTTCGGCGCCGGCGGCTACTCCTACAACACGATGGGCCTCGGCTCCGGCGGCTACGGCGGCGCGGGCTCGCTCGGCCTCGGCGGCAGCCCGATGATCACCGGCATGGGCGGCGGCCTCAGCAACCGGGCGCTGGCCGCCGGCGGCGACCCGTCCGCCACCAAGGCCGCGGTCGACCAGGCCAACGCCGAGCGCGCCGCCGCCGAGCGGGCCGCCCGCGCCGCGGCCCAGGAGCAGGCCGCCCTGACCGGCCGGCAGACGCCCACCACCTCCGGCGGGATGCCGTCGATGATGCCGCCGGGCGGCGGCATGGGCGGCGCCGGTGGCGCGGGCAACGAGAAGGACCGCCGCCGGACCACCTGGCTGGCGGAGGACGAGGAAGTGTGGGGCACCCAGTCCGGTGCCGTGGAAGGCGTCATCGGACGCTGACCGCCGGCCGGGTGCCGCCCCGCCCGCCCGACCCGGCGGCGGCGCGACACCCGGCCACCGGTGGCCGGCACCCGAGGAGCGGAGACGAGGAACAGCACATGAGCAACCCGTTCGCGGACCAGATCGCGCAGGCGATGGCGGACATGCAGACCGAGCTGGCCAGGGCCGAGGCCATGCAGCAGGAGATGAACGAGCTCACCGGCTCGGTCACCTCCAAGGACCGCATGGTCACCGTCAAGGTCGGCTCGCAGGGCCAGGTCGTCTCGATGACCTTCCACACCAACGACTACCGCGACATGGCCCCCGCCGAGCTCGCCAAGGTCCTCACCGACGTGCTCAACGAGGCCCGGGCCGACGTCGGCCGGCAGGTCGCCGAGCGCATCTCCCGGTTCGACGGGATCGGCGAGACGCTGCGGCTGTCGATGACCGGCGGCAGCGAGCTCGACGAGATCCTCGCACCGCTCTGGGCGATGCGCCCGGGCCACGAGGACGAGGAGAGGAAGAAGGCGAGGCCGGGCCGGCAGGAGGAGTTCCGTGGCTGACTCGGGGACCACCGCGAAGACGGCGATGCTCAAGAAGAGCTTCGCCGAGTTCTTCGAGCTGAAGGACTTCGTCACCCAGCTCAACACCGAGGCGACCCACATCAACGAGATCAACCTGCGGGTGGGCGGCAACGACGAGATCGGCAAGCAGTACCACGGCCAGGTCGACGACGGCACCAAGAACCTCTACGAGCTGATCGTGCGGATCGGCAGCACGCTGTCCTCGGTCGGCGAGAACGGCGAACTCCTGGCCGACACCCTCGACAAGGCGGGCGACCACGCCCGCGACCTCGCCAACGGCTTCTGATCCACCCGCAGCCGACGGCCCGACCCCGCGCACCGACCGGAAACGGCAGGCAGTCCCCGTGGCCCACTCCTCGATCGAGGTCAACGAATCGACCGCACGGTTCTTCACGATCATCACCGGCATGCCCTGGCCGGAGATCCGTGAGGGGGACCTGCGCGAGGTCCGGGACGCCTACGAGCAGCTGGCCAAGGAGATGCCCGAGCTGCGGGCGCTGATCGAGCGGGTCGCGGTCTCCTGCGCCCGGCAGTTCAAGGGCCAGGCCGCCACCTCGTTCGCCTACCAGATGAACTCGTTCATCGGCCGGACCGGCGGGGACGACTACGTGTCGGCGGCCGGCAAGACCGCCAAGGCGCTGGCGGACTGCGCCGGGGACGTGGCCAACGCGGTCGAGTACACCAAGTGGATGGCCATCGCCCAGCTGGTGCAGCTGCTGGTCGAGATCGCGCTGGCGATCTTCTGGGCGCCGTTCAGCTTCGGCACCAGCCTCTCCGGGCTGGTGCTCAAGAAGCTGCTCACCAAGGCCGCGTTGACGGCCCTGATGAAGTACCTGCTGAAGACGATCGCGATGCACACCTTCTCGGGCATCGTCGGCGGTCTGCTGATGGACGGCATCATCCAGAACCTCCAGATCGGCCAGGGCAACCGCAAGGAGATCGACAAGGAGTACACCAAGCAGGCGGTGCTGTTCGGCGTCATCGGCGGTGTCCTCGGCGGGCCGCTCGACCTGCTGGGCCTGGGCCTGGGCAAGCTGCTGGGCCGCCTGCTGGGCAGGAGCGGTGGCCGGCTGCTCGCGGACAAGCTCAGCGACTACCTGGTGGACGGCGAGCTGAAGAGCCTCAAGGGGACGCTGAAGACCGCCGCCGAGGCGGCCGCGGCGTCCGGCGAGAAGGGCGCGCTCGGCACGATCGGCAAGGAGACCTCCAAGGGCCTCGCCGACGAGGCCCTGAAGAAGACGCAGGCCCGCGCCTTCGCCCGGGACCTCGGCAACCTCATGGAGGCCTCCACCGAGCAGCTCCAGGCGGGCTTCGGCAAGACCACCAAGGGCTCGCTCGGCGACACCTTCGTCAAGGAGATGGAGAAGACCTTCGTCAAGCACCTGGGCGAGCAGCTCGGGAAGAAGGAGGCCGCGGCGCTCGGCCGCGAGCTGGGCGAGAAGTTCGCCGAGAAGTGGGTGGGCAAGGCGCGGCAGACCGTCCCGCTCAGGGGCGCGGCCAGCGAGGGCCTCGCCGAGGCGCTGGACACCGTCCTCCAGCAGGACGTCGCCAAGGGGCTGACCGCCCATCAGGTCAGTGCCCTGGGCAAGCACCTGCCGGACCTCGCCGACGGTCTGACGCAGGGCAACAAGATGTTCCAGCTCGGCCTGGGGCTCGGCAACTACATCCAGTCCGGCACCCAGAACGTGCTCAGCGAGGGCTTCTACAACCTCATCTTCGGCGAGAACCACGAGTTCACCGTCACCGCGGGCAGCTTCGTCGGCGGCATGATGACCGCGATGATGGGCCACGTCATGCACCTCGGCGCGGCGCCGCTGATGCACGGCTACGCCGACCTGGTCCAGCGGACCCAGTTCAAGGCCGTCGAGCAGGGGGCGTCCAAGTACTTCCCCCTCTACCACCCGATCAGCTTCGCCGCGATCGCCAGCATGGCGTCGGGCAAGATCGTGCCGTTCCCGGTGCCCCGGATGGGCCACCCGGAGGCCTTCGAGTTCGCCAGGGGCCTGCGCATCAACTCGCTGGACGACGTCGCGAAGGGTCTGTCGCACGCCTCGGGCATCGACGTCAGGACCCCGCCGGCCGACCCCGAAGTCGCCGAGTGGATGCAGCAGTTGCTGCCCTACGTCGATTTCGTGGCGGACGAGCGCGCCCGCGATCTCGCCGCGCTGCAGGAGTCGCTCACCCGGACCGTCGGCCACGGCACCGAGGACCTGCCGACGGCGCGCGAGGAGCGTGCCGGGGCGCCGGTGAAGGTCCAGTCGGACGACGACGCACCGTCCGTCGCGCCCAAGCCGCCGACGCAGGAGTCCGAGCAGAGGACGCCGGGGCACACGCCGCAGGAGCAGAAGGCGCCGGACCCGAAGGCGCAGGACCAGAAGTCCGCCGACCAGAGGGCCCCGGAGGCGCCGAAGCGGAGCACCCCGGGCCGCACGGGCACGGTGCCCCCGGTGTCGACGGAGTCCTCGGGCGACGCGGCGACCGCCCCCCGCCGGCGGACCGGCACGACGGACGAGGCCACCACCGAGCGGACCACCACCGAGCGGACCGCCACCGCGACCTCCTCCGCACGCGTCCCCACCGCCTCCACCGACCACGCGGTCCCGCACCGCACCGCCCAGGACCTTCCCGCCGGAACCGACGGGTCCGGCCGCCACGCGGTGCA
The DNA here is from genome assembly GCF_042884635.1 of Kitasatospora sp. NPDC058115. NCBI lineage: Bacteria > Bacillati > Actinomycetota > Actinomycetes > Kitasatosporales > Streptomycetaceae > Kitasatospora > Kitasatospora sp. NPDC058115. The sequence continues at coordinate 242,980 of NZ_JBHVTL010000001.1, read as the reverse complement.
GGAGCCGGCGCCTCCGGCCCCCCGGCCGACCACGAGCCTGGCCTCGGCGCTGCTCGGCCAGGACACCGCGCCGAGCCGGGCGACCGACGACGCCGCGCCGCCCCGGACCCCCGTCGGCGACGAGACCGCCCCCGCCCCGGGCGAGCGCGCCAACCCGAGGGCGCCGCAGCCGCAGCCGCAGCCGGACGCCGACGTGCCCGTGCCGCCGCCCACCCCCGCCGGCGACACCGCCGCGGCCGCCCCGGACGCCCCGGTCGCGCAGGAAACCCCGGCGCCGCCGCTCCGGTCCGGCCCGGACAACCCCTGGCACCCCGCCGAACCGGACGGCACCTTCCGGGGCGCCCCGCGCCGCCCGCCGGCCCCCGCGAGCGGCCAGTGGCAGGAGGTGCTGCCCAACGGCACGGTCCGCGTCCACCGGGCGGAGCTGGACGCCGCCGTCCGGCCGGGCGCGCCGGCCTCGGCGTTCCCCTCGCGGTGGAGCCGCTCCGTGCTCGACCCCGGCGCCGTCTACTACCCCAAGGGCTGGACCGCGACCCAGCTCCGGCACCACGTCACCACCGCGCTCGCCGACCCGATCCTCCAGCGGGAGGCGAACGGCGTCCACTACCGGCTGGGCCGGTCGGGCGGCGTCTGGATCGAGGGCATGTACCTGCCGGACGGCGGCTTCCTCGGCCACCGCCCGGCCCCGTACCAGTCGCTCCAGAACCCCCGCTACGACGCCCCGGGAACACTGACGGCGAGCCGCGGCGAGGAGGTGCGCCCGCCCGGCCTCGGGCCGGTGCAGGTCCGCCGCGACCTCATGCACGACGGGGCGGAGAGCCTCGAAGTCACCGCCCGGGTCAAGCTGGTGGGCGGCGAGCAGATGACGCAGCAGGAGCTGCTGCGCGCCCGGGCGCGGCTGGAGCGGGCCGCCTCGGAGTTCGCGGCCGGACCGGGGGAGGGCGGGGCCCGCACCCGCCTCCGGCTGGAGTTCACCCAGGACGGCGACGCCGTCGAGGTCCGCCTCGCCCCCGGCCAGGACCCGACCCTCCGGCAGGCCGTGCCGCGGCTGCACGAGCGGGCCGACGCCGACGGGCCGGCCGCGACCCTCGCCGCACTGAAGCAGCAGGCGCCCCCGCCCCCGGAGACCGTCACCGGCGGCCCGCGGATGCTCGCCGGCCGGAAGTCGCTGTTCGAGCCGTCGGTGTGGGACGACCCGACCCGGGGCCGCCACCTGCCGCGCGAGTGGACCGCCGACGAGGCCCGCTACGCCGCGAGCGTCGTCGCGGGCTCGGCGCACCGCGTCCCGGCCGGACCGGTGCCGCCCGGCGGCAGCACCGCGCCCGAGCTGCGTCACGGCACCTTCGCCGGGGTGAAGCTCACGGTGCGGGTGGAGAACGGGCTCATCACCGACTTCTGGGGCCGGCCGGACCAGCGGATGCCCGACCAGCTGGCCGCGCCCCGGCCGGAACAGCACCAGGTGCTCGGGACCCACCGGGTCCGCCCGCCCCGGGACGCCCTCGAACGGACCATGGACGAGCGGGTGCTGCAGCGCTTCCTGGTGAGCCGGATCAGGCTCGCCGACGGCGACACCGAGTCGCAGGTCACCGTCCGGGTGCACCTGGACACCTCGGCGCTGGACCTCACGGACCAGGACACCGCGAAGCGCTTCAAGGAGCTGGTCAAGCGGACCCGGACCGGGGTCTCGGAGGTCTACGACATCGGCCAGCGGCTGCCCAGCGGCGACCGCCTGCGGGTGCGGGTCGAGTTCGTCACCGACCCGGCCAAGGCGCACCACACCGTGCAGGTCCACGCCCAGCAGGACCGCGCGGACCACCGGACCTGGGGCCTGAACACCTCGGCCGTCGTCGCCGCCCACGAGGTCGGCCACATGCTGGGGCTGGCGGACGAGTACCGCGAGCGCTCCGACGGCGCCAAGTTCCGCCCGGTCTACCTCGACGGCGGGCTGCTGGGCTCCTACATCCGCGACGGCTTCGACCGGCCCGTCATCGACATGGACAACCTGCCCGGCGGCCCGGTCACCACCCACCCGCAGCCGGTGCTGCGCGCCCGCAACCTGCGGCACCTGGGCGGCGTGATCGACCAGGTCTTCGGCGCCGACCGGGGGCCCGGTCCGGAGAGCACCCACCCGTCGCGGCCCCGGATGAACCCGGACGCCCGGCGCATCGCGCTGCACGGCAGCCTGAACCGCGACAGCATGCGGTTGCCGGGCGGCGGACGCGACGGCGGGGGCCACCTGTTCCCGCCGCCCGGCTCCGGCGATCCGCGGCCGACCAGGATCCCGGGCTCGGAGAACCGCAACGGCACCTTCCGGGTCCTCGGCGGCCCGGCCGACGGCGTGGGCGCCGGTCAGCACCGGCTGGCGGGCGAGCTGGACGTGTCGGCGGCGGTCCGGGCCCGCGGGCGCACCATGTTCCCCGAGCACTGGTCGGCCGACGACGCGACCTACGCGGCCGAGCAGGCCTACCAGCACGCCCGCCGCCGGGGCGACGGGGCGTTCACCGAGTCCGGTCCGAACTCCTGGACGTGGACCGGCGAGTACGGCGGGGTGCGGATCGACGGGCGGATCGAGGTCCGCACCGAGCAGGGCCCCCGCGGCCCGGTCCGGGTGGCGGAGATCGTCGCCTTCAAGCCGTCCGACGACCAGGGCGGACTCGGCCCCGCCCCGCACCTGCCCTGGCACCCGCAGCCCGACACCTTCGACCAGCGGGCCGCGGACGTGCTGCGCTACGGCGACCGCCGGACCCTGAGCGGCGTCCACCACCAGCCGCCGAGCCAGTCCGGGGCCGTGGGGTCGGCCTCGCCCGACGGGCAGCTGGCCGGCCGGCGGATGGGCGTCAGGATCGGCGCCCACACGTCGGTCCACCCCAACGGGACCTACCGCGCCACCGTCTGGTACCTCGACCCGGCGGTGAACCCGGCCGCCCCGATGGCGGCGTTCGACTCACGCTGGTTCAAGCGCGCGGACCACCCGCTCAACACCTTCTACCCGGAGAACTGGCGGCCCGCGCTGGTCCTCCGGGCCGTCGACGCGGCCTACACGGCCCGCGACCGGGCGGGCGACCGCGTCGTCGACGGCGCGGTCCACTGGACCGGCATCGGCGAGGGCGTCCGGATCGAGGGGATCACCCGCGACGGCCGGCACGTGGCGCACCGTCCGGCGGACGAGCAGCCCGGTGTCGTCCTGCCGCCGGACGCGCCGAGGTCCGCGCCGCTCACCGAGCCCGGGCTGCCCGGGACCGGCAGGCGTCCGGCCGTCACCTCCGGCATGCCGCCCGGCACGGTGCCCGACGACGCGTTCAGCCCGCACCTGAGCGCCGACGCCGGGCGCGGCCTGCCCGCGCAGTGGACGGCCGAGGAACAGCGCCACGCCGTGCACAAGGGCCGCAGGCTCGGCGACGACACGGCTCTCGACGACGGCGGCACCCGCGGCACGGTGGTCTTCGCCGGCGTCGAGATCACCGTGCTGCGGGACGCGGACGGCAAGGTCACCGACTTCTCGGTCCGGGACGGCCACACCCCGCCCGCCCAGCTCGACGTGCCGGTGCCCGAGCGCGGCACCCGCCGGCCGAAGGCCCCCGCCGGTGGTGCGGAACAGCCCCGCCGCGCGCCGCACGACCCCGGGTCGGAGGAGGACTCCGACACCTCCTCGCGGCGCGGCGAGGACGAGGACTCCGAGGACGGCTCCGAGGAGGCCGACGACGCGATGTCCGAGGTGTCCCGCGCGGACACCCTGGACCTCATCGCCGAGGACGAGTCGATGGAGTGGGACGGCACCTTCGACGACGCCCACCCGGCCACCGGGCAGATGGACCTCGACCAGCCCCTGCCGCAGCCGCCGCGCCGGGTGCGCCCGGCCGACGAGGCACCGGCACCGGACCTGCGGTTCGCCGAGCTCCGCGACCCGGTCGAGGTCCGCCCGCCCGCCGACCCGGCGCGCCACCTCAGCGACTCCACCTTCCTGCGCCGCTTCCAGGTCGCCCGCGGCGTCCTGGTGGACGGCCGCCCGGCGGTCGAGCTCGTGGTGCGGATCCACCTCGACGCCGCGGGCCTGCCGCACACCCCGGACCGCGACCGGGCCGTCCAGGAGCTGCAGGAACGCGCACAGCGCGGGATCGACCGCTACTACAACACCGGGCACCGGCTGCCGAACGGCGACATCCTGGTCACCCGGGTCGAGTTCGTCGACGCCGACCGGGCGCACCACCGGGTCGAGGTCCTGGAGGGGACCGGGCGCGAGGCCCAGGACGAGTGGCACCTGGGCAGCACCGAACGGACCCTGGCGCACGAGTTCGGCCATCTGCTCGGCCTGCCCGACGAGTACCGGGAGCGGCGCGTCCGCGAGGAGGGGACCGACGGGAACGGCGACACCGTCGTCGTCGAGGACCCGATCCACCCCCGGCCGGTCACGGCCGACGCCAGCCTGATGGGCAGCGCCACGCGGACCCGCGGGCGGGTCCGGTTCGACCAGGACGCGGGGCTCATGTCGGACGGGACCGTCGTGCCCGACGCGCTCGCGCCGCGGCACCTGCGGGAGCTGGGCCGGGCGATCGAGGACGCGCTCGGTCCGGGGCCGGGGGCGCCGGTGAGGGGTGACCTGCCGCGTCGGGCCGCCTTCGGGCGGGACGCCCTGCAGACGTCGACCTTCGGTGACACCCGCAACCCGGGTGGCCATCTGCTGCCTCCGGCGGGTTCGGACCGTACGGGGCCGGGGCGGGTGCTGCGGGTGGAGCGCAACGGTGTGCTGGTGGCCGACTTCTCGGGGGAGGGTGTCTCGACCCTGCCGAGGCCCCGGCGGCTGGACGCGGTCTCGGCGGCCGCGGACGACCTGATCGTTCCCGGCAGCGGCCGGCGCCGGATGTTCCCGCGCAACTGGACCAGTGAGGACGCGGTGTACGCGGCGGAGCAGGCGTACCTGCACGCCCTGGGCACCAATGACATCGTGCACCTGGGCGGCAGCCGTCACCGGTGGACCGGTGAGTACGCCGGGGTCCGGATCGAGGGTGAGATCCGCGCCGGGGAGTTCCTCTCCTTCCGCCCGTCGGACCGTCAGCCGGACGTCGACCCGCCGCGCCACGCCCCCCACCGCCACGACCTCGACGGCGTCTTCGGCGCGTTCGGCCAGCGCGCCGAGGACATCGCGCGCTACGGCGACCGCCAGCACCTCACCGGACTGCACCACGAGCTCGGCCTCTCCCCGGCCGACGCGCAGAGCGCGCTGCGGGCCCACGGCGCCCGGATCGTCGAGACCAGCCCGCCGATCCACAACGGCACCTACCGGGCCCGGGCCGCCTTCCTCGACCCGACCGTCGCGCCGACCTCCCCGCTCGCCGACTTCCCGACCCGCTGGCGCTTCCGCAGCTCCGGGACCGGGCGCACCATGTACCCGCGGACCTGGACGGCCGACGGCCTGTCCGTCGCCGTCGACGCCGCGCACGACAGCGTCCCCGTCGAGCGGCGGATCTACCGGGCGGACGGCCGGACCTACCACTGGGCGGGCGAGGCCTACGGCGTCCGCATCGAGGGGCTCTCCCGCGACGGCCTGCACCTGGCCCACCGCCCGTCCGACATCCAGCCCATGGCGGAATGGCAGCCCCGTCGCGAGGTGGGCAGCTCCCCGGACACCCGGGTCTGGCTGGGCACCCAGCCGCTGTCGGTCGCCCGGGTGCTGTTCGACTCCGGGCAGGAGGGCCTGCGGATCACCGTGCCGGTGCGCACGGTCGTCGACGGCCCGCTGCCGGCCCACATGCCCCTGCTCGCCCGGGCCGAGATGCAGCACCGGGTGGACACCTACGTCCGGGAGCGGATGCTGGAGGCGGCCGGGCCCGGCGGACAGCCCCGGCTGGTCACCGTCCGGCTCGACTTCGACCCGCCGCACGGCGAGGTCTTCTCCTCCATGCTGCTGCGCCCCGACGGCCTGTCGGACGCGGAATCCCTCCTGGGCCCGCTGGCCCTCTCCGGCCCGCACCGCGTGTTCGCCTGGCAGACCCGGGAACTGGGCAACCTCGCGACCCCGGTCGAGCAGCTGCTCGCCGTGCACGGGGGGCCGCGCGTCCCCACCGACCTGCGCGAACCCGGCCCGCTGCGGGAGAACGAGCAGCCGCCCGCCGTCGTCCCCGGCTGGGACCAGCAGAGCGTGCGGCACCTGGCGAACATGGACGTGCGGTTCAGCGAGCGGGCGCTCGCCGCCGACCCGCGCGACCTGCCCGCCGACCGGAGCCTGCCCCACGAGTGGAACGCCCTCGACAGCCGCTGGGCCGCGCTGCGGATCCTGGAGGACCACGAGCGCCGGCACGGCTCGACCGTCGGCGAGATCGTCCGCGGCACCATCGGCGACGTCATGGTCGAGGTCCACGTCGAGGACGCCCAGATCGTCCGCGTCACCGGTGTCGGGGACCAGCGCGGGCTGCCGCAGCTGCACGTGCCGCCGTTCGTCCCCGACCCCGGCGCGGGGCCGCACCACACCAGCTCCGAGACGGCGGCCCCGCGCCGGGCCGGGGCCTCCGCCTGGCAGTCCGCCGACCTCGACGGCACGGTGACCGGCGCCCCGCGCCGCCCGCCCGCCACGGTGGGCGACCAACTGCGGACCGTCCTGCCCGGCGGCGCGGTCCGGATCGCCGCCGTGCACCTGGACCCGGCGGTCGGCCACGGTGCCCCGGCCGCGCAGCTCCCCTCCCGCTGGCACCGCTCCGCGCTCGACCCCGGCACCGTGTACTACCCCGAGCACTGGGGCGAGGCCGATCTCGCCGCGCACGTCACCGCCGCGCTCGGCCACCCCGTCCTCGTCCGTCACGAGGGCGACGGCTCGCGGGTGGTGCTCGGCGAGTCCGAGGGCGTCTGGATCGAGGGCCGGTTCGGGCCCGACGGCACCCTCTACTACCACCGCCCCGCCCCGTACCAGGGCTACGACAACCCGGACTACCACGGCCCCGCCGCGACGACGGCCCGCCGGGGCGAGGACGTCGCGCTGAACGGCCTCGGGCCGGTGCGGGTCCGCCGCGACCTCATGTTCGACGGCTCGGAGGTCCTGCGGGTCACCGCCCGGGTCCGGCTGGTGGGCACGGAGGGCACCACCGCCGCCGACCTGCGGCAGGCCCAGGCCGCGCTGCGGGCGTCCGCCGAGGAGTACCTGGACGGCCACCGGGCCGGCAGCCCCACCCGCCTGGAACTCCGGCTGGAGTTCACCCGGGACACCGACGCCACCGAGGTCCGGCTCGTGCCCGGGCAGGACCCCACCGTCCAGCAGGCCGTGCCCCGGCTGCACGAGGCCGCGGGCACCGGCCGGCTGGCCGAGGTCCTGGCCTCCGAGCGGCAGCCCCAGGCGCCGGAACCGCCGCGCACCGTGTCCGGCGAGGGGATGCTCGACGGCCGTCGGCAGTTCTTCACGGCCGACGCCTGGGACCACCCGACCGAGGGCCGCAACCTGCCGCGCGAGTGGACCGCCGACGAGGCCCGCTACGCCGCGAGCGTGGTCGCGGGCTCGGCGCACCGCGTCCCGGCTGGACCGGTGCCGCCCGGCGGCACCGCCGCGCCCGAGCTGCGCCACGGCACCTTCGGCGGGGTGCGGCTGACGGTGCGGACGGAGAACGGCCGCATCACCGACTTCTGGGGCCAGCCGGACCAGCGCATGCCGCAGCAGCTGACCGGCCGCCGCCCCGAGCCGCACCAGCTGCTCGCGACCCGGGAGGTCCGCCCACCGACGGACCCCTTCGACCACGCCCTGGACGCCCGTGAGCTCCAGCGGTTCTCGGTGAGCCGGATCAGGCTCGCCGACGGTGACACCGAGTCGGTGGTGACCGTCCGGGTGCACCTGGACGTCAGCCGGCTGGACCTGGCGGACCCGCGCACCGTGCGCCGGCTCGACGAACTGGTCGACCGGGCCCGTGCCGGGCTGGCCGAGACCCACAACGGCGACCAGCGGCTGCCCAGCGGCGACCGGCTGCGGGTACGGGTGGAGTTCGTGCCCGACCCCGCCGCCGCGCACCGCACCGTCGAGGTCCACCCGGACCCGATCCGGGCCGGCCACGACCGGTGGGACCTCGGAACCCCGGCCACGACCCTGGTCCACGAGCTCGGCCACCACCTCGGACTGGCCGACGAGTACCGGGAGAGCACCTCCCGCCCCGACCGCCGCCGCCCGGTCGCCCTCGACGGCGGCCTGATGAGCTCCTACACCCGCGACCGCCGCCACCGGACCGCCGTCGACACCAACTACCGGGCGTCCGTCCCGGGCGTCCCCGACCCCCGCCCGGTCCTGCGCGCGCGCAACCTGTGGCAGCTGGGCTCCGTGATCGACACCGCCTTCGGCACGGACCGCGGGCCCGCCGGGGACGGCACCCGCCCGCCGCGGCCCCGGGTGAACGCGGACGCCCGGCGCATCGCGCTGTACGGCGACCTCGGCGGCACCGGCCGGCGCACCTTCGGCGGCGGGCGCGACGGCGGCGGCCACCTGTTCCCGCCACCCGGCGCCGACCGGCCGCAGCCGACCCGGATCCCGGGCTCGGAGAACCGCAACGGCACCTTCCGGGTGTTCGGCGGCCCGGCCGACGGCGTGGGCGCCGACCCGGCCGGGCCGGCGGGCGACCTGGACGTGTCGGCGGCGGCCCGGGCCCGGGGGCGCACCATGTTCCCGGAGCACTGGTCGGCCGACGACGCGGTCTACGCGGCGGAACAGGCCTACCAGCACGCGCTGCGCCGGGGCGGTGACGCGTTCACCGAGCGCGGCCCGAACTCCTGGACGTGGACCGGCGAGTACGGCGGCGTGCGGATCGAGGGCCGGGTCGACCTGCGGGCCGAGCACCGGGCCGAGGGCCACCGGGTCGAGGTCCCCGAGATCGTCGCCTTCCGCCCGTCCGACGACCAGAGCGGTCTGGGCGTGGCCTCGCACCTTCCGTGGCACCCGTTCCCGACCGGCTTCGACCATCGGTCCGGCGACCTGGTGCGCTACGGCGACCGGCAGACCCTCACCGGCGTCCACCACCAGCCGCCGGAGCGGTCCTGGGCCGGTGACGGGACCGCCTCCCTGGTCGACCAGGCCGGCCAGCGCCGGGGCATCCGGATCGGGACCCCCTTCGCCGCCCACCCCAACGGGACCTACCGCGCCCAGGTCTGGTTCCTCGACCCGGTGGTCGCTCCGCGGGCCCCGGCGGAGGCGTTCCCGTCCCGCTGGCACGTGCGCGCCGACAGCCCGTCCAACACCTTCTACCCGCGGGAGTGGCACGCCGACCACGTCCTGGACGCCGTCGAGGAGGCCCACCGCAACCGCGACCGGGCCGACGACCGCCGGGTGAACGGCGCCGTCCACTGGACCGGTGTCAGCGACGACGGCGTCCGGATCGAGGGCCTCACCCGGGACGGCCGGCACCTGATCCACCGTCCGACGGACGACCAGCCCGGTGTCGTCCTGCCGCCGGACGCGCCGAGGTCCGCCCCGCTCACCGAGCCGACGGCCTCCGGCGCCGGCCGGCGCCCCGCCACCATCGACGCGATGTCCCTCAGCCCGGTGCCGCCCGGCCACGTCAGCCCGGAGCTGCGCGCCGACGCCGGTCGCGGCCTGCCCCGGGAGTGGACGGCGGCGGAGCGCCTCTTCGCGGCCGCCAACGGCCGGCGGACGGGGGAGGAGGAACTGGTCGAGGGCGGGTTCCGGGTGCGGGTGGTCTTCGCCGGTGCCGAGATCACCGTGATGCGGGACGAGCAGTACCGGATCGTCGACTTCGCCCTCGTCGAGGGCCACACCCCACCGCCCCAGTTCACCGTCCGGCTGCCGGAGCGCGGCACCGGACGCCAGGTCGTCCCGGGCCCGGCCGAGCGGCTGTTCGCGCCCGGCCCGCCGGAGTCGGACGGCGGTTCGCCGCCGCGCACCCCGGGGGGCGAGGACGGCACCTGGCCGAGGACGCCGGGTGACGACAGCGACGGGTGGCCCACCACGCCCGGTTACGACGGCGGGTCGCTGCCGCGCACGCCCGGCTACGACGGCGGGTCGCTGCCGCGCACGCTCGGTTACGACGGCGGTTCGCTGCCGCGCACCCCGGGGGGCGAGGACGAGTCCGGTCCCTTCGACGGCCGTCACCGCGTCGACGAGGACGAGGCCATGGACCTGGACCTGGACCGGGAGCCCGGGGACGAGGACATGGAGTCGGTGCACGACGGCTCCGACACCCGGTCCGTGGACATGGAGTCGGTCCACGACACCGACACCGACGCCGACGCCGACATGGACTCCCGCCCGGACAGCGACGGTGCGCCGGGCCGGGTGCGCCCGGCCCACGAGGCGCCGCCGCCGAACCTGGCGATCGTCCGGGTCCTGCGGACGGTCGAGGTCGAGGCGCCGGCCGACCCGGCGCTGCACAGCAGCACGGCGACCCGCCTCCGCGGCTTCCAGGCCAACCGCGCCGTCCTGGTGGACGGCCGGCCGGCGGTCGAGGTCGTGGTGCGGATCCACCTCGACACCTCCGGCCTGCCGGCCGGCGAGGACCACAGCGCGGCCCTGCGGAACCTGCGCCGGCGCGCCCGGCAGGGCGTCGACGAGTACTACAACACCGGCCACCGCCTTCCCGACGGCGATGCCCTGGTGGTGCGGGTCGAGTTCACCGACGACCCGGGCCGGGCGCACCACCAGGTGGAGGTCCGGACCCCCGCCCCGGGGGAACGGATCCGCGAGCACTCGGGCCTCTGGGGCCTGGACACCGAACGGACCGTGCTGGCGCACGAGTTCGGCCACCTGCTCGGCCTGCCCGACGAGTACCGGGAGCGGCGCGTCCGGGTGGAGACGACCGACGAGGACGGCGAGTCCTCGGTCGTGGTGCGGGAGATCCGCCCCCGGCCCTCGCACCTCGACGGCACCTTGATGGGCGGCACCCACGCCGGCAACAACCGGATCCGCTTCGACCAGGACGCCGGGATCATCTCCGACGACACGGACTTCCGGTTCACGCTCGCGCCGCGGCACCTGCGGGAGCTGGGCCGGGCGATCGAGGACGCCTTCGGTCCGGAGACGGGGCCGGGGGCGCCGGTGCGGGGTGACCTGCCGCGTCGGGCCGCCTTCGGGCGGGACGCCCTGCAGACGTCGACCTTCGGTGACACCCGTAACCCGGGTGGCCATCTGCTGCCTCCGGCGGGTTCGGACCGTACGGGGCCGGGGCGGGTGCTGCGGGTGGAGCGCAACGGTGTGGTGGTGGCCGACTTCTCGGGGGAGGGTGCCTCGACCCTGCCGAGGCCCCGGCGGCTGGACGCGGTCTCGGCGGCCGCGGACGACCTGATCGTTCCCGGGAGCGGCCGGCGCCGGATGTTCCCGCGCAACTGGACCAGTGAGGACGCGGTGTACGCGGCGGAGCAGGCGTACCTGCACGCCCTGGGCACCAATGACATCGTGCACCTGGGCGGCAGCCGTCACCGGTGGACCGGTGAGTACGCCGGGGTCCGGATCGAGGGCGAGATCCGCGCCGGGGAGTTCCTCTCCTTCCGCCCGAGCGACGAGCAGCCGGACGTCGACCCGCCGCGCCACGCCCCCCACCGCCCCACCCCCGACGATCCCGCCCGGGGCTACGGGACGTTCGGCCAGCGCGCCGAGGACATCGCGCGCTACGGCGACCGCCGGAACCTCACCGGGCTGCACCACGAGCTCGGCCTCCCGCCGGCCGACGCGCAGAGCGCACTGCTGGCCCACGGCGCCCGGATCGTCGAGACCGAGCCCCCGATCCACAACGGCACCTACCGGGCCCGGGCCGCCTTCCTCGACCCGACCGTCGCGCCGACCTCCCCGCTCGCCGACTTCCCGACCCGCTGGCGGGTCCGGGACGACGACGACGGCCTGCGCACCATGTACCCGCGGAGCTGGTCCTCCGCGGAACTGCTGGACCGCGTCGACGAGGCGCACGACAGCGTCCCCGTCGAGCGGCGGGTCCTCCTGGAGGACGGCCGGACGTACTACTGGGTGGGCGAGGCCGACGGCGTCCGCATCGAGGGGCTCTCCCGCGACGGTGCCCACCTGGCCCACCGCCCGGCCGCGGACCAGCCCGCGCCGCCCCTGCGGGCCTGGGACGACCACCGGGTGCGGCACACCGCCCGGGGCCCCGAACTCGACCTGGACGGCCGCACGCTGACCGTCTCCCGGGTGCTGTTCGACTCCGGACAGCTGGGCCTGGAGATCGTCCTCCCCGTCAACGTGACCGTCGAGGGCCACCTGACCACCGCCGAACGGCACGCCGCCACCGGCGAACTCCAGCGCCGGGTGGACGCCTACGTCCGCGAGCGCGTGCGGGAGACCGCGGACGCCGACGGAATGCCGGAGGCCCTGGTCAGCGTCCGCCTCGACTTCCACGAGGACCACCCGGACCCCTACGCCCGGGTGATCGTCGACCGGGACTCCCTGCCGGAGCCCGCCGAGCTGCTGGTGGTCGACACCGCCGAGAGCCTGCGGCTCCTGCTCGGTCCGCTCGCCCACCGCGACGACCTCGACGTGTTCAACGAGACGGCCTCCCGCCTGGAGGAGTCCGCCCCCACCCGGGTGGACGTGCTCGCGGACCTGCACACCACCGAGGGCGCCCCGCGCGTCCCCGCGGACCTGCGCGAACCCGGCCCGCTGCGGCCGGGCGAGCAGCCGCCCGCCGTCACCGCCGGGACGGACCGGCAGACCCAGCGGGCCGTCGACGCCATGGACTTCCGGTTCACCCGGACGGCCCTGGACCTGGACCCGCGCGGCCTGCCCGCCGACCAGAGCCTGCCCCGCGAATGGACCGCCCGCGACGCGCGCTGGGCGGTGTCCCGGCTCGTCGAGCGCCACGGGCTCGGCCCGCGGGACACCGCCGTGATCTACGACGAGTTCCACGGCGTCCACCTGGAGATCGAGGTCGTCGACGGCCGGATCATCTCCTACCGCGGCATCGGCGACCAGCGGGACCTCCCGCAGCTCCACGTACCGCCGCTCGCGCCGGCCCCCGGAGCGTTCCCCACCTCCCAGCAGCACCCCGGCCCGCCCGCCGACGACGCCCCGGTGAGTGCCGTCGGCCTCGTCGCCCGCAACGCCGTCCGGCCGGACGAGGAGCCGGCCGGTGCGTCGATGCTGCGCGCCCTCGTCGAGGACGACCCGGGGCTGCTGCGGCGGCTGTTCGGCGACGAGGAGGCCGGGCGGCTGGCCGCCGAACCGGCCGCCGCGGAACGGGCGTTGCAGGAGCTGGTCGAGGCACGGTTCCGGGACGAGCCGGAGCTGGGGCGGGAGGCGTACGAGCTGTACACCGCCTGGGCCCGCCGGACGGGGTACGAGCCGGTGGACTGGACGGTCTTCGTGCAGGATCCGCACCGACAGCTCGCCGCCCACCGGGAGCAGGGCTGGGAGGGCGTGCACGACCCGCGCACCGTGCGGGACGCCTTCGCCGTGCTCACGGCCGCCGCGCTGGACCTGCGGGTCAGCCTGGTGGAGGTCCGGAACGAGCACGAGACGGTCCTGGAGTTCGGCCCCGCGGGCGGGCGCCCGGTCCGGCTCGACCACGACGAGCGCGAGGGCTACTCGACCGTCGCCGCCGCCGAGCGCCGCCAGGAGCACGAACGCCTCCTGCGGGAGACGGCCGAGGAGGCGTCCGAGGTGCGGCGCCGCGCCGAGGAGAAGCGCAGGGCCGACGAGGAGGCGGAGGCGAAGTCCACGGCCGACGAGGACGAGGCCGTGCGCCGCCCGTCCGACGAGGACGAGGACGAGGTCGAGGTCGTGCGCCGCCCGTCCGACGAGGACGAGGACTCCGAGGACGAGCCGAGGACGCCCGAGCAACTGGAGGAAGCGCGGCGCCGCGCCGCGGAGATCCGCGAGGGGAAGCGCGTCGCGCGGGACGGCGGCGAGGGCTCCGGCCTCCCGAACGGGAACGAGGACGCCCTCCTTCCGAACGGGAACGAGAACCCCGGCGCCCCGGGCGGGAACGAGAACCTCACGATCGTCCCGGCACCGGTCCACGCCGCCGAGGCCCTCGTCGGCGCCGACGCCGTCGTCGACCCGGGCCCCCGGCCGCCGAAGTCCGTCCTCGACCGCGGAGTGCTCTCCGGCGCGCACATGGTGACCAGCCTCGGCGAGCCGGACACCGTGCTGGTCGCGAAGCTCGGCGCGAAGATCGAGGAGGCCCTCCCCGCCGGGACCCCGAACCGGGCGTCCTTCGCCCGGGCGCTCGCCGAGAGCGTCTTCAGCGGCACCAGCCTGCGCGCCCTCGTCTCGGCGCTGTCGCGCGGCGACGTCCTGCACATCCCGGTCGGGACCGACGCCCACCAGGGGACCATCACCCTGCGCGGCGAGGTGGCGGGCCTGGTGCACCACTCCCAGAAGGCGAAGTTCGAGTACGAGGGCGGCGGCGACCGGGTGGTGACGCTCGGCGGGACGAAGGGCGCGAGCCGCTCGTTCGGCCTGGGCATCCAGGGGCGGGGCGACGCCTTCAAGGTCGTGCGGGCGGCGCTGGACGCCTTCGGCGTCAACCGCGACCGGGCGCACGCCGACGAGCTGACGACCAGTTCGAAGTTCTTCTCGCGCGCCAAGACCACCGAGGTCACCGAGGTCTTCCGCGGGAAGCTGCTCGTCGACGTCGGCTACCGGCCCAAGGGCGAGCGGGAGACCGAGTCCCTGCCGCCCCGGCTGGACCCGGACGACGCACGGCTCCTGACGACGCCGCTGGAGGTCGGCGTCCCGCAGCGCGAGACCCGGCCCCCCGCCGAGTCCGACATCCGGGCGAACCTGCTGGGCGAGCTCGACCCGGCTCTGCTGGCGCAGAAGCGGCTGCACTCCTCGAACATCATGCTGGACGTCCACGTCAAGGGCGAGCCGCAGGTGCATGCGGCGGCGCGCCAGGCCGCCGGCGGGTCCACGGAGCTGGGGAACCTCGGCCCGCTGCGGACCGACGACCTGCCGACGCACCGGCAGGCCATGGTGGGCGTGGTCGAGGCGCTGCGCCGGAGCGTCCTCGACGAGAAGGAGGTCCACGAGCGGACCGTCCGCGAGCGGACCCCCGAGGACGACGCCGCTCTCGACGCCACCGCCCGCCGCGAGCGCGCCGACCGGGAGAAGGCCGCCGCCGAGCGGATCGCCCGGGCCGAGGAGGCGCTGGGGTTCCACGGGAGCACCCTGTCGGACCGGCTGGTGGCCGAGTTCGGCTTCCGGCGCCTCCAGCAGGACTTCAAGGGCCTGACGAACGGCGAGTCGGTGATCGTCCGGGTGCCCGGCAGCGACGTCTGGGCCGAGGTGAGGGCCGGCAGCCTCGGCATGCGCCTGGTGGCGACCACCAAGGACACCGAGTTCAACACCGGCGCCGGCTCGGTCGTGACCCGGCTCCGGCGCAAGGTGGTGAGCGGCTTCCTGCAGCTCCAGGGCGGCGGCCGGATCGGCACCGACGAGGTGAACGTCTCCGCCGGCTTCGGGAAGCGGTGGGGCCGGGACAAGGTCGTCGTGACGGGCCGCACGCTGGAGACCGCGGTCACCACCAAGACCAAGGAGAACGGCGCGGTCCTCGACGGGGACGGCTACCTGGAGGTGGTCGTCCACCGGGGGGACGAGCGGCTGGGCGACCCGGTCCGGGTGCCGCTCGGGTTCCGGACGCTGATGCCGCAGTCGGACCTGCTGGTGAACGAGGTGACGGCGGCCCCCGTGCCCGGGCGCCGGCGCCTGCCGGAGTCCGCCGTCATCCGCGACATCGGCCCGCTCGACGACGTCCGCCGGACGCTGGAGGAGACCGGCAAGCGGCGGTACGGGAACCTGTGGCCGCAGATCCGCGCGGAGGTGATGCAGGTCCTCACCCAGCCCTCGCTGGCCTCCAAGCTCGGCGCGATGAGCCGCGGGGACGCGTTCGAGCTGACCGCCTTCGACCGGGACAAGCTGACCGGTGCGCTCGCCGCGCTGGCGCAGCGCGGCGTCAAGGTGACCGTCAGGGCCGAGCTCGTCGACACCCAGCTGGTCCGGCGGAGCAAGGCCGCCGACCTCAGCCGGCAGAACGAGTCCAGCTCCTTCACCACGGAGCAGCGGTACACCAGCCGGTTCGACATCAAGCAGGGGGCCGTCGGCTACGCCCCGGTCCGGGAGATGCCCGCCGGCCAGGTGCAGCTCAGCCAGGAGATCAGGGTCCGCGGCGGCGTCCGCTCCGACGCCAACGACAAGCTCTACGCGAACAGCAAGATGCGCGAGGAGCAGGACGTCCACCGCGGGACGATGAGGCTGACGGTGGTCCTGGAGGGCGGCCTGCACGACACGCCCCCCGTCACCGGGGACATCAGCGCCGAGTACAGCGTGAAGGCCCACACCAGGGCGGCGACCGACACCCCGACCGTCCTGCCGCGCAACGAGCTCGGCGCCGCCTCCGTGGTGGCCTTCCGGAACGACGAGGGCACGCCCGGCGGGGACCGGCTGTACCAGGACGTCCGCGCGGCGCTCAAGGACCGCTTCCAGTGGCGCGGGGGGGTCTCCGACTCGCTGGAGCGGACCCTGCGCGAGGAGCTGGGGGCGAACGCGATGCAGGCCAAGCTGTCCCAGCTCACCCGGGGCGGGGTGCTCAAGGTGCCGGTCGCCGGCCCGGGCTGGTCGGCCGAGGTGGTCGTCCGGGCCGCCCTGCGGTCGGAACCCGTCGTCAAGTACACGATCAACGGAGCCGAGTTCGAGGTCGGCACCCAGAACCGGACCGGCCACGGCGTCATGCGGGACATCCGGGACCGGGTCACCGGCCTGCTCGGCCTGAGCGGCCGGGTGCGCAAGGAGCAGGGCGGCAATCCCGGAGTGACGCTGACCGGCGACTACTCCTACCGCCAGGAGACCGCCACCGGCGGCAACCTGCAGAGCTCCGGCACCGCCGTCAACCGGGCGAAGAACGTCTCCACGGCCGTGGTGTCCGACGCCGTGGTCGACTACCGGGTGGAGATCCACGGCTGGGCGGGCGGGCTGATCCCCAGCACGACGAAGCTCGGCCCGATCACCATGGAGGCGGAGGTCGTCACCCCGCAGTACGACGCGCCGACCGCAACCACGCTGCGCACCGTCCCGGACCGGGTCTGGCAGGACCACGTGCTCGGCTCCTCCGACGTGGTCACCAACGTGTACGTGCCCGGCAACCGGAACGCCGGGGAGGCGGCGGCCGACTTCGGGAAGGCCGTCCTGCGCGGCAACGGGGACCCGGGGGAGTTCGGCGGGCGGAACCTGGAGAAGTGGCTGCACGGGGCGGGCAGGTCCGGCCTGCGCCACAAGCTGTACGACGCGCTCGGCCCGGACAACCTGCACGACCAGCTCAAGGCCATGATGTCGGGACGCGAACTGGTGGTCGCGGACGGGGGCGTGACGGTCAGGATCGGCGCGTCCGTCAAGCGGCTGGCCCACACCGGGAACACCACGACCACCGAGTTCAACACCGGGACGCAGGTCGAGCACGGTCACTCGGCGGCCGACGGGGCGACCGGCGGCGGCACCGGCTCCGCCCAGCAGGTGCGCGGCGGCGTGGCGGTGTCGACCGGGCTGTTCTACGCCGGTGACACGTTGGCCGTCTCCACCGGCAACAGCACCCGCGAGACGTGGAACAACCGCACCGGCTCCGGCAACACCACCAAGGTGAAGCCCGTCGGCAACGTCTTCACCGGAGAGGCGAGCCTGCACTTCTCGGTCGAGTGGAGGGACCTGGTCAGCACCGAGGGCCGGCACGTCCTGGTCACCAAGCGGGCCTACTTCCGGCGCGAGCTGGGCATGGACGTGGTCATCGACGTCGCGGAGACCAGGGAGAACGTGCCGGGCAATCCGCCGGACAACCCGGGGAAGGTCTTCGACGCCGCCACCGCGCCGCGCGGGGCGGAGCTGCGCCGGGGACTGACCGACGACCTGCCGGTCGTCGGGGACACCGCGGCCCCGGGCGCCCAGGTGCCCCCCGCCCGGGTGTGGACGCACGGCCTGGCCGACACCGACGTGGTGCGCGCGGTCGGGATGACCCCGCACGCCCGGCAGCAACTGACGGAGGGCGCCGAGGCGTTCCTGGGATCGGGCGACTGGGACCGGATCCGCGGCATGGTGGAGGGGATGATCGACCCGGTGGCGCTCGCCAGCCGGCTCGTCACCCCGCACACCCCGCACGACCCCGCCGCTCCGGTGCCGGAGGGCGGCGTCGTGCCCCCGCGCCCCGACGAGCCGACCCTCAAGGACGGCCCGGGCAACTCCACCCTCGTGGTGGGCCGGACCGACCTGGCCGGCGACGTCCGGGTGGAGGTCCGGATGAAGGTCAGGGAACTGGAGTTCATCCGGACGGACAGCAGGACGGAGGCCAACCCGACCAACACGACCTCGGTCACCGACGGGATCCGGGCCCAGCGCGCGGTCCGCGTGGCCAACCGCCTCACCGCGGGCGGCGTCAGCCCCGACACCTTCGTGGCCGGTCTCGCCACCCTCCGCGGCGGCCTCTACGTCGACAACGCCTACGAGCACCGCACCGACATCGAGACGGTCGAGGGCGGCCAGATCGTCAACAACGCCAAGATCGCCACCACGACCGCCCGTTACCGGGGATTCGTCGAGGTGGAGGTGGTCTACCACAAGGACGGCAGGACCCTGCCCCGCAAGGAGCTCATGGCGGTCGAGATCGACATCCCCGTGGGCGACACCACCAGGGCCGACGTGCCGCACAACGCCTTCCTGCGCTTCGACGAGCAGACGCAGAACGGCGAACTCCGCCTGCACGGCGCGCCGCGGGACGCGCTGCCCACGGTGGCGCGGGCGCTGGGGCTGGACCTCGGCGAGGCGGACCACCACGCCCGGCTCCTGCGGGTCGGCCACGTCGCCCGGAAGCTGCTCCCCGAGTCGCTCACCGCCTCGGGCGAGCGGGGCGAGCGCTGGCTGCGGGGCCTGAACCGGATGATCGACCTGGCCGCGGACGGCGCGGACGGCACGCCCTTCGAGCGCCTGCGCGAGGCGGCCGGGCGCCGGTCGGTGCCGCCCGTGGAGCGGCGCCGTCTCCAGGACCTGGTCGAGCTGGCGGGCGCGGACGACACCCTGACGGTGGGGGACCTGAACGCCCACTGGGAGGTGCTGACCCAGCGGCAGTCGGAGCAGGAGCGGCTGCGGCAACGGCAGCCGGGCGTCCAGCAGCAGGACGGGGAGGGGCAGGCGCCGCAGCCGCCGAGGGAGCGGCAGCCGGACCTGAGCCTGCACCGGCCGACCGTTCCGGACGTCAGGCTGAGGGTCGTCGCCGGTGACGCGACGTCCATGTCCACGCTGCTCCGGGAGGTCCGGACGACCGTCCTCCAGGCGGACACGCTCCGGGCGAGGGCCCCCCGGGCGGAGGGCGACGACCGGCCGCCGCTGGTCGAGATCACCCTGGACGTGCCGCCGGGGCGGGCCCTGCGGGAGGCCCGCGCACTGGAACAGCGGCTGCGCGGGCTGGCCCGGGGGCTCGGGCACGAGGTGGACATGGTCGTCGTGGCCGGCACCACCACCGTGCCGCAGGCGGGCGGGGCCGCCCCGGGCCGGGCCACGGGCGCCGTGCACTCCTTCCGGCTCGGCAGCAGGCCGCCGGGCACCGAGGCGACGACCACCACGGTGCGGCGCGAGCCGGTGGACGGCGGCGGGGTGGTCCGGGACCTGGAGCAGGAGGCGCCTCGTGACCTCACGGTGGACGAGGTGGTGGAGGAGGGCGGGCGTCAGGAGTCGGTGGTGAACGAGGTGGTGGAGCAGGAAGCGCCTCGCGACCTCACCGTGCACGAGGCGGTCGAGGAGGGTGAGCGTCAGGAGCCGGTGGTGAACGAGGACCTGGACGCCGGAGTGATCCCCCCGCACCTGCCGCAGGACGACGCCGGACGGCTGGACCGGGCGACGCCGGAGCACCCGGAGCCCACGGGGCAGTCGCCGCACCTGGGGCAGCTGCCGCCGGTGCCGCCGGGCCGCCGGGCCGACCACGTGTCGGACGGTTCCTCGTCCTCGCGCTCCTCGCGGCGCAGCAGCGTCTCCTCGGAGGACCTGCCGAACGAGCAGGCGGGCCCGGGCGGTTCGACGGTGACGGCGCCGCGCCGGCCGCTCGACCCCTCGACCTTCTACCGCCACCCGGGCGAACGGCTGGGCGACGAGCCGGATCACGTGTCGGTCGACTCGGACCTGCCGGACCTGCCGGACCTGCCGGACCAGCCGAATCCGCCGCACGGGCGTGACGCCTCGGGCACCTCCTGGCGCACGGCCCGGCTGTACGAGGGCGAGGAGGACCTCTCCGATCCGCCGCACGGGCGCGACGCCTCGGGCACCTCCTGGCGCACGGCCCGGCTCTACGAGGGCGAGGAGGACTTCTACCGGCACCCGGGCGTGCGACTGGGGGACGACTCGGACAACGTGTCGGTCGACTCGGACCTGACGGATTCCCGCAGCGAGCGGTCGGACGACTCCTGGGTGGAGGTCCAGGCGCCCCCGGTGACCACCCCGCCGTCGCCGTTGCCGCCGCAGCACGCGCCCCTGGAGCCGCTGGACAGCCTGGAGGACAGCATCTTCGCCACCCTGACGCAGTCGGGCGACAACGGCGGGCAGGGCGCGTGAACCCCACGGCCGGGCCCGTCCGTAGTGACGGAGTGGGAGCACCCGAGGTCCTGTCGGCCGGGTGGTCCCTTCGACAGGGGACTGCATGCGAGGCCGAGGAGCTGCGGTGAGCACGAGTACGGGCGGGAACGGGGCTCGGGGCGGGGCGGCGGGCATCCAGCTGCCGTCGATGGACTGGGAGATGGAGGAGGAGCCGGCGGCGGCGCCGGCGACCGGTGCCGCCGCTGCCGCCGTGGCCGCGGTGCCCGCGACGGCGGAGGCGCCGACCGAGCAGGTCGCGGTGCCGGAGTACGGGCCGGTGACGCCGGAGGCGAGCTCCGCCGTCCCGCCGGTCACGGTCGCGGCCGCCGTCGCGGCCGCCGCCGAACCCGACCCCGGGTACGGCCCGGGCGAGGATCCCGGGGCGCTGGAGCCCGTCCTCGCCGGGACGGAGCACCCGGAGGGCGAGGATCCCGCCGAACAGCCCGGCCGCCGCCGGTTCAAGCGGCCCGCGCTGGTCGCCGCCGCGACGGCGGGCGTGGTGCTGATGGGCCTGCCGTTCCTGATCACCGACGGGGCCGACAAGGACAAGCGCGACAACCTCGGCGTGAACCAGCCGGACACCCAGCTCGTCGAGGGCCCGGAGATCGGCGAGGTCCCGGCGCCGCCCGTGCCCACCGAGCCGCCGGTGACCGTCGCACCGACCGTCGCGCCCACCGACCCGGCGGCCACCGGGGAGCCCGGCGCCGCCACCGCGCCGCCCGCCGAGGGGGCGGGCACCGTCCCCGGAATCGCCCTCGGCGGCTCCCCCGCGACCGCGGCGGTGCCGGGCGGCCAGCCGGCCGTCGGGACCGCGCCGGTGGCCAAGGCCCCCGTGACCGCGGCGCCGCAGGGCGGCTCCGGCAAGACGACGCAGCAGCCGGCCGCGGGCCAGCCGGTCTCCCAGCAGCAGCCGGCCGCCGGCCAGCCCGCCGCCCAGCAGCCGGCGCCCCAGCAGCCCGCGCCGGCCCAGCCGGCCCCGCAGCAGCCCGCTCCCCAGCAGCCGGCGCCGCAGCAGCCCGCTCCCCAGCAGCCCGCCCCGCCGCCGGCCACCCAGCAGCCCGCTCCGCCGCCCGCCGCCGCCAAGGCCACCTACGCCGCCGTCGGCGGATCCAACTGCAGCACCTCCTCGGTCGCCTACGCCCAGCACGGCTGGTGGGAGCAGGGCTCCACCGGCTGGCTCAAGCAGTCGACGGGCGGCTTCAGCGGCTCGGGCTGCAACGGCAAGTACGTCTCGATGCCGATGTCCGGCTCGGCGACCAAGGACGACGGCAGCAACGCGGTGGTCTGGACGTTCTCCACCGCCCCGGTCACCGCCGGCAGCTGCAAGATCGCCGTCCACGTGCCGAACAACTCGGACGTCAAGGCCGTCGGCGGCGCGCCCGCCTACTACACCGTCCAGAACACCTCCACGCCGAACAGCGGCACCATCGGCGAGTTCACGATCAACCAGACGAACAACCGGGGGCGCTGGGTGGACGTCGGAAGCTTCCCGGTGAGCGGCGGCAAGATCGCCGTGATGCTGCACTCGCGCGGCGTCGACTGGGGCGGGAGCGCCACCGACAAGGCGCACATCGCGGCCTCCGCCGTCAGCGCCGACTGCACCGCCTCCTGACCTCCGCCCCGCCCCGCCCCACCCGACCGACGAAGACCCCCAGGAGAGGAAGGCCATGTCGCGCCATGTGCTGACGGTGTGCCCGGAGCAGCGCGGCGGCCCGTACCGCACGATCGGCGACGCACTCGCGGCGGCCCGCAGCGGGGCGGTCATCTCCGTCCGGCCGGGCCGCTACGAGGAGAACCTGGTGATCACCAAGATGGTCACCATCACCGCCGAGGAGCCGCGCGGCAGCGTCCGGATCACCGCCCGGCGCGGCTGCGTCGTCCAGGTGGTGGCCGAGGCCGTGCAGCTCACCGGTCTGGTGGTGCAGGGCCAGGACGAGGAACTGCCCGCCGTCGACGTGCCGCGCGGGCAGGCCGCGCTCTCCGACTGCGAGGTGGTCGGCAGCTCCTGGACGGCCGTCCTCACCCGCCAGCAGGGCTCCCTCGCGATGCGCGACTGCCGGGTCACCAACCCGGCCGGCGCCGGCATCGTCGAGACCTCCACCGGCACCAGCGTGATCGAGGACTGCGTCGTCGAACACCTCGGCACCTCGGCCGTGGTGGTCGGCGAGCGGGCCAACCCGCTGCTGCGCAACTGCGTGCTGCGCGACGCCCGGGGCAACGGCATCTGCGCCAACGGCGAGGCCCGCGGCACCTTCGAGGACTGCGAGATCTCGGTCACCGACAAACCCGCCGTGGCCCTGGAGGAGCGCTCCACCACCCGGCTGCTGCGCACCGCCGTGCGCGACGCCACCATCGGCGTGTACATCAGCTCCGCCGCGCGGGTCGTGCTGGAGGACTGCGCGGTCAGCGCCACCACCGGCCACGGCATCGCGCTGGCCGCCGGCACCGACCCCGAGCTGCGCCGCTGCACCACCGCCCGCACCGCGGGCCACGGCATCCACATCACCGGCCGCTCGCGCGGGCAGTTCGAGCACTGTGAGGTGTCCGACGCGCAGGGCACCGGGATCTGGGTCGGGGAGCACTCCGGGCCGGTGCTGAAGAACACCGTCGTGCGCAACAGCGGCGGGACCGGCGTCGAACTGGCCGAGGAGAGCGCGGCCGACATCGACCGCCTGGAGATCCGCGACGCCACCGGGTCCGGGCTGTCCATCGGCGGCGGCGCCAACCCCCGGGTGCGGCACCTGACCGTCACCGGTGCGGGCGCCGACGGCGTCGAGGTGCTCCGGGACGGCCGCGGCCGGCTGGAGGGCGTCGAGGTGACCGACGCGGGGCGGGCCGGCCTGCGGATCACCGACGGCGCGGACACCTTCGTCGGCGCCGGGGTCGTCCGCGGCTCCCGGAGCTGCGGCGTGGTGGTCGGCAAGGTCGGCCGGGCCGCGCTGCGCGACTGCGAGGTGAGCGGCTCGGGCGAGGACGGCCTGGCCGTCGAGGACGGCGGCGAGCTGAGCTGCACCCGGGTCCGCAGCCACGGCAACCGCCGGCACGGCGTGCGGATCGGCGCCGGCGGGCGGGCCGCGCTCGCCCAGCTCGACGCGGCCGAGAACATCGGCGACGGCGTCCGGATGGACTCCACCGAGGCGGTCCGGCTGACCGGCTGCACGCTCTCCCGCAACCGGGGCTCGGGCCTGCGGCAGACCACGCCGAACGAACGCCTCGCGGTCGAGCAGCTCACCAGCGAGGAGAACGGCCTGCCCGACGCGCACGGCACCGCGAGCTCCGCCCCCGGCGGCCCGCGCGCCGAGGGGACCGGCGCCGCCAACGGCCCGGCCGCGCCGGGGGACCCCGCCGCCGAACCGGGCGCCGACCCTTCCCGCGCCGCCGCCCCGGCCGCGCCGCCCGGCCCGCTGGAGGCGCTGGAGTCGCTGGTCGGCCTGGCCGGCGTCAAGGAGCAGGTGGCCACCCTGGTCAACCTCAACAAGCTGGCCCGCCGCCGCGAACTCGCCGGCATGCCGGCCCTGCCGATGAGCCGCCACCTGGTCTTCGCCGGCCCGCCCGGCACCGGCAAGACCACGGTCGCCCGCCTCTACGGCGCCATCCTCGCCGAGCTGGGCGTGCTGCGCAGCGGGCACCTGACCGAGGTGGCCCGGGCCGATCTGGTCGCCTCGATCATCGGCGGCACGGCCATCAAGACCACCGAGGTGTTCCAGCAGGCGCTGGGCGGGGTGCTGTTCGTCGACGAGGCGTACACCCTCTCGGCCGGGTCGGGATCCGGCTCCGGCCCGGACTTCGGCCGCGAGGCGATCGACACCCTGGTCAAGCTGATGGAGGACCACCGCGACGACATCGTGGTGATCGTCGCCGGCTACTCCGCCGAGATCGGCGACTTCCTGGCCTCCAACCCGGGCCTCGCCTCCCGGTTCAGCCGGACCGTGGAGTTCGCCAACTACGAGGTCGACGAGCTGGTCACCATCGTCGAACGCGCCGCCACCGGCCACGGCTACGAACTGGCCGAGGGCACCGGCGCGGCGCTCACCGTGCTCTTCGAACAGATGCCGCGCGGCGCGGACTTCGGCAACGGCCGCTCGGCGCGCAAGGTCTTCGAGGAGATGGTCGACCGGCAGGCCACCCGTCTCGCCGAGCAGGCCGAGATCAGCGACGAGGACCTCGCGCTGCTCGTCCCCGGGGACGTCGGCGTCGACCTCGAACCGCCCGCCAAGGAGGCCGACGGCACCGAGCCGCTCGCCGAACTGCGGGCCCTGGTCGGCCTGCCCGCCGCGAAGGCCCAGGTCGAGGACCTGGTGAACCTGCTCCGCCAGGTCCGCCGCCGCGAGGAGGCCGGACTGCCGACCGCCACCATCAGCCACCACCTGGTCTTCGCGGGCCCGCCCGGCACCGGCAAGACCACGGTCGCCCGGCTCTACGGGCGGCTGCTGGCCGAGCTGGGCGTCCTGCCGGGCGGCCAGCTCGTCGAGACCGCCCGCGCCGACCTGGTCGGCCGCTACGTCGGCCACACCGCGCAGCTCACCAAGGAGGCCTTCGAGCGGGCGCGCGGCGGCGTCCTGTTCGTCGACGAGGCGTACACCCTGACGCCCCGGCACGGAGGCGGCGGCGACTTCGGCCAGGAGGCCGTGGACACCCTGATGAAGCTGATGGAGGACCACCGCGACGAGGTGGTGGTGATCGTCGCCGGCTACGAGGACGAGATGCGGCACTTCCTCTCCTCCAACCCCGGCCTCGCCTCCCGCTTCTCCCGCCAGATCGACTTCGGCCACTACGCGGACGCCGAGCTGGTCACCATCGTGCGCAACCACGCCGAGTCCGCCGGATACGCGTGCGCACCGGAGACCCTGACCGCCCTGGAACGGCTGTTCGCCACCGTCCCGCGCGACCGCACCTTCGGCAACGGCCGCTTCGCCCGGCAGACCCTGGAGGGCATGATCACCCGTCAGGCCGGGCGTCTCAGCCGCCTGGAGGTGGCGGACCTGTCCGAGCTGAGCCTGCTGCTCCCCGAGGACATCGCCACCGACCGCACCGCCACCCCGGCGTGACCACCCCGCGCCCCGGCCCCGCCCCCGCCCCACGCCCGGGCCTGCGGGTCGTCGCGGCGACGGCCTGCGGCCTCGTGGCCCTCTCCCCGTCGGCGGCCGTTGCCGTACCGTCGGCCGCCCCGTCGTTCTCCGCGCACCCGCTGTCCGCCGTGGGTGCGGCGGCCGGCGGTGGGGGAGCGGGGAGCGGACGGGCGGGGCTGCTGCCCGCCGCCGCGCCCCTCGGGGTGGGCCGGGCGGGCTCTCCGGGGGGCTTCCTCGCGGCGCCGGTGCCCGGCGGGCCGCCGACGGTCGCGGCGGCGACGCCGGGGCAGGCGGCCGGGGGCGCGTCGCCGGGCGGGGAGCTGCCCGTGATGGGGCAGACCGTGCCCGACGTGCGGCAGAACGGGTGCCGCAAGCCCTCCGGCAAGGTGGCGGACCGGGCCGGGTGGGCGCAGACGTACCTGCGGCCGGAGGCCGTGTGGCCGCTGGGGCGGGGGGACGGGGTGACGGTGGCGGTGATCGGGTCCGGGGTGGACGCGGCCGCCGGGGCGGCCTCCGGTGTGCTGGCCGGGCGGCTCGCGCTCGGGCCGCGACTGCACGGTGAGGGCGACGCCGGGCGGGACTGCGTCGGGCACGGCACCGTCCTGGCGAGCCTGATCGCCGGCCGCCGGACGGCCGACGGCGCTCCGTCCGGGATCGCTCCCGGGGCGAAGGTCCTGGCCGTGGCCGTCACCGACGACGCCGGGAGCACCACCGCCGACCTGCTGGCCCGGGGCATCCGCGCGGCGGCGGACGGCGGCGCGCGGATCGCCGTGGTCGCGGCGCCGATCCCGGAGCCGGCGCCGGTGCTGGCCGAGGCGGTCGGTTACGCCACCGCCAAGGGCATGCTCCTGGTCGCGCCGGTGGGACCGGACAGCCAGTCGGTGGCGGCCCCGGTGTATCCGGCCGGGTACCCCGGCGTGCTCGCGGTGGCCGCGCTCGCGGCGGACGGTTCCCCGGCGGGCGCCGCCACCTCGGCCGGCACCGCCGCCCCCGCCGTCGCCGCCCCCGCCGGGCGGGCCTCGCGGGTGGATCTGGCGGCACCCGGCGACGCACTGCTGGCCGCCGGACCGGGCGGCGGCACCTTCGCCGCCTCGGGGCCGAGCTACGCCGCCGCGCTGGTGGCGGGGACGGCGGCCCTGGTGCTCGGCCGGTCGCCGTCGCTGACCGTCGAGCAGCTCGCCGAGCGGCTGCGGGCGACCGCCTACCGGCCGGGCACCGCGTTGCCCGATCAGGCCGTCGGTTGGGGCACGGTCGACCCGGTGAGCGCCGTGGCGTCCGGCGCCTCCGGAGGCGTTCCCGAGGCCCCGGCGGACGGCGGCGGGCCGCAGGCCGGCGAGCCGGTCGTCGTCCCGCCGCCCGCGGACGGCTCGTCCCGGCGCCTGGCGACGGCCGTCGCGGGGACGGGCCTGGGCGGTGCGGCCCTGGTGGCGCTGGCCATGGCGGCGGTGCGCGCCGGACGGAACCGGGGCGGGCGCCGCCCGGAGTGACGGCCCGGCCGGCCCGGCTGTGCGACGGCCCGGGCCCCGCGCCCGCGCCCCGCGAAGGCGCCCCCAACCCCGCGCCAACCCGGCCGCCGGCGCCCGCGTTGGCGTGCCGTTGGCCCGCCGTTGGCGACGGCTGCCAGCGTGGCCACGCCCGGGAGAGCGGCTCGCCCGCCGTGGCCCGCCCCCGCGCGCCGAGACAGCGATCGAACCAGGTACCCGACCACCGACCGGGGTACCGACGAATGACGAATGTCGTAAGGGGCTCAACAGCCGTGGCCATCGACGCTACCGCCCACGCCGGGACGACCACCGAGGACGCCGGGGGGCCCGTCGCCCCGCCGGCCCCCCGGCCCACCCTGGACCAGGACACCCTCGCCGAGCTGTACCGGCTGCACGGCGGCTACCTGCTGCGCGCGATGCTCCGGGTGACCAGCGGCGACCGCGGCAAGGCCGAGGACATCGTCCAGGAGACCCTGCTGCGGGCCTGGCAGAACCCGGCGGCCATGCACCGCGGCCCCGAGTACAGCCGCCCGTGGCTGTTCACGGTGGCGCGCCGGATCGCCATCGACCACTACCGGATGCAGACCGCCCGCGCCCAGGAGGTCGCCGACGAGTCCCCCGAGGACCACGCGGGCACCCACGACCCCTACGACGAGGTGCT
Source organism: Kitasatospora sp. NPDC058115 (assembly GCF_042884635.1). NCBI lineage: Bacteria > Bacillati > Actinomycetota > Actinomycetes > Kitasatosporales > Streptomycetaceae > Kitasatospora > Kitasatospora sp. NPDC058115. The sequence goes on along the minus strand of NZ_JBHVTL010000001.1, from coordinate 215,242 downwards.
CGTCGCCCGGGACATGGCGGCGGCGATGGCCGAGCTGCAGCCCCACCACCGGGACGTACTGGTCGAGTTGCACATGAAGGGCCGATCGATGGCCGAGGTCGCCCGGGTGCTGGGGGTGCCGGTCGGCACGGTCAAGTCCCGCAACTTCTACGCCGTCCGCGCCCTGCGCCCGATCCTGGAGGCGCACGGCATGGCCTGGGCCGGCTGATCCCGGCCCCGGACCTCCCGGCCCCCGCACCGTCCGGTCGCCGGGGTGAACCGTTCCCGCCCCGCCGCCCGTAGACCAAGGTGGCGGCACCGCCACCGGCGCCCGTTCCCCCGTGCGGGCGCCGGGCCGACGGCCGCCCCGGCCTCCGCCCTTGTGGGAGCGCGGACGCCGGGGCGGCCGGCCGCATGGGCGGCCCCCGGTCATCCCCGGACCGGCGGGCCGCCCTTCGTGCTCCGCACGCCGTTCCGCGCGCGGCAGGCCCGGCAGGCCCGGCCGAGCCGGCCGAGCGGCCGGGTCACCACCCCAGCAGGTACGCCCCGCGCCGCAGCCCGGCCAGCACCGTGCCGGCCGTCGCCTCGGCGGCGCTGACGGCCGCGTCGTCGTCGCCGTCGGCCGCCGGACCGTCCGTCTCGGCCACCGCGCCCCCGTGCAGCACCACGTAGTGCAGCGCCGCCCCCGTCGCCCGGCTCTCGCGGCGGAAGGTGTCCAGCGCCGTGGGCGCGACCGAGCCCTCCACCACCACCTGGTAGCCGCCCGCGGCGAAGGCGAAGGCCGCCTGCGCGGTGGCCGCCAGCGCGGTCAGGTTCTGCCGCCGCGCCTCCGGCCGGTCCGCCTCCACGTAGCCCTGCCGGACCGCCCGCCGGAAGTCCTCCGCGCGCAGGTGGACGCTCGGGAAGAGCGCGGCCGCGACCAGCGGGGCGACCGCGCCGCTCCCGGCGCCGGCGGCCGGGTCGGAGAGGACGACCACGCTGCCCGCCCCCCGTCCGCCTCCGAGCTCCGGCCCACCTACGGTCGTACGGTTCACAGCTGCTGATCCCTTCGCGGGCCGGGGACGGACGGGGAGCCGGGGCGGGACGGCCGGAGCGTGCGCGGGGTGAACCCGGCATACGGACAGCCGACCGTCTCGTCATATCGAGTGACTGCTGTCGGAGATCAACCTAGTCCACCGCACACCCCGGAGTCCTCCCCTCCCCGGACCTCCCGCCGTCCCCTCGCCTCCCGGCCGCCTCCCCGCTACCTCCGGGCCCGCAGCACGATCGGATTGGTCAGCGCGGCCATCGGTCCCCACGGCAGGTCCGGTCCCATGGAGTTGCCCCGGCCCGGTGTCCCGTCCGCCTTCGGGTGCCGCACCTCGGCCCGGACGAACGCGGCCAGCGAGGCCGTGGTCCGCCACACCACCGTGCCCGCGCCGTCGGCCGGCAGCGACTCCTGGTGCAGCTGGCCCTCGTCGGTCAGGAACCGCACCGTGCCGTTCGGCACCCCGGAGACGTCGAGCCGCACGTCCACCGGCGCGTCCTGCGGAACGGACAGCTCCTCGCCGATCCCGGCCTGCCGGCCGGCGCCGGTCGCGGTGAACTCCAGCTGGACGGCCGCCGACTCCGCGAGCCAGCTGCGGCCGGCGCGCAGGCCCGCCAGCACGGCGTCCCGGTGGAGGTCCTCGGCGAACACGACGGTGTGTGGCGAGCCGATCACCTGCGGGACGCTGTGCGCGTCACTGTTGCCGATCGCGGGCAGCCAGGACCGCCCGTCGCGCAGCGCCACCGCCAGCTGGGCGTCCCAGGTGTCCACCGCAGACTCGTCGTCGTACGTCCACGGGCCGTTCCACACCTCGACGGCGTCCGCGTCCTCGTACCCGAACTTCCACTGGCAGGCGACGTACGGGCAGTACGGGTGCGCCGGCACCACCAGACCGCCCTGCCGCCGCACCTGACGGGCGAACCGGGGGAAGGCCCCGTCGCGCGAGCGGTAGCGCCAGTCGACGAACCGACCGGGCTCCAGCCCCAGCGCCAGCCAGTGGCCGTTGCGGGTGGTCACCTCCTCGCCCAGCAGGATCAGCAGGTCCGGACCGGCCAGCGGGCCCCAGACGCCGTGCGAGGAGGTGGTGTTGTGGTCGGTCGACACGATGAAGTCCAGCTTCGCCTCGCGCGCGCCCGCGGCCACCTCGGCGGGCTGGCGGCGCCCGTCGGAGTGCACCGTGTGCAGGTGGCAGTCGCCGCGGTACCAGGCCCGCCCGCGTCCCCGGGCACGCTCCGGCGGATAGGCGGGGGTGAACTCGCCGCCCGGCGCGCCGGACCGCAGCGTCACGTCGACCCGGTACTCCAGCCCCTGCGGCGCCACCTGGTACGGCCCCAGCACGACGTGCCAGCGGCCCGGGCGGACCGGGCCCGGCAGGTAGCCGGGGGTGGCCTGCTCCCGGCTCACCGCGAACTCCGTGCGGAAGCCGCCGGACCAGCCGCGGAAGCCGCGCCCGCCGAGGTCGGTGCCGCGCTCGTCGAAGAGCCCGATGTCGCAGGAGTTGCCCGGGGTGCCGGGCGGGACGGCCGGCTTGTCGTACCGGTAGGAGACGGCGATCTCGCGGACACCGGCGGGGACGTCGAAGGGGAGGAGGACGAAGTCGGGCGCGCCGGTCGGCAGCGTGCCGGTCAGCGTGATCGTCCGCTCGGCCCCGTCGGCCCCGGCCGCCGCCTCCGCCCCGTCCGCCGCCCGGGCGACGCCCGCCGTCGCCGCCGCCACCGCCCCCAGCGCCCCTGCCGCCAGTAAGCCGCGCCGGCCCGGCAACGCCCTGTCGTCGTGCACCTGCTCCGTCATCGGAAGCCTCCGCTCTCGCCGGGATGTCGGGATGTCAGCGGAGTCCCGTACCCTCCCCGGTGAACCCCCGGTGAGCCGGGCCCCACGGCCGTGCGGCAGCCCCGTGAAGGCCGCGCCCGCTTGCACGGGCGGCTTCGGCGGCCCTGAATGGAGGGGCGTGGATCGGTGGTCCCTGACGGTCGGACAGGTTCGGAGCTTTCATGGCACTCAGTCGGCGGACCCTCCTGGCGGCCGCGGCCGGCACCGCCCTGGCCGGCTGCGCGCCCACGCCGGGCGCCCAGCCGCCGACCGCCGCACCGCCCACCACGGCCACCACGCCCACCACGGCCCCTCCCGCCCCGGCCCTCACCCCGACGCCCACGCCCGCCCCCACCTCTGCTCCCGCCCCCATCCCGACGCCCCCCGCCACGCCCACCCACGCCCCCACGCCCACCCCCACCCCCTCCGCCACCCTCCCCACCCGCGCGGCCGTCGTCGCCCGTTACGGCGACGCCGTCCCCACCGCCTGGGGCCTCGACGTCCCCGGCGTGCTCACCCTCCTCCCCGCCGCGGCCGCCCCCGCCGTCGCGCTCACCTTCGACGCCTGCGGAGGCTCCGGCGGCTCCGGCTACGACGCCGCCCTCATCGACACCCTCCGCGCCCACGGCGTCCCCGCCACCCTCTTCCTGAACGCCCGCTGGATCGATGCCAACCGCGGCGTCTTCGACGACCTCGCCGCCGACCCCCTCTTCGAGATCGCCAACCACGGCACCGCCCACCGCCCCCTCTCCGTCACCGGCCGCTCCGCCTACGGCATCGCCGGCACCCGCGACCCCGGCGAGGTCCACGACGAGATCGCCGGCAACCTCGCGAAGCTCACCGCGCTCCTCGGCCGCCCGCCCCGCTTCTTCCGCTCGGGCACCGCCCACTACGACGACGTCGCCACCCGCATCGCCGCCGACCTCGGCCAGCAGGTCGCCGGGTTCAGCACCAACGCCGACGGCGGCGCCACCCTCCCCGCCGCCCAGGTCCGGCAGGAACTGGCCGGGACCGCCCCGGGCGGCATCGTCATCGCCCACATGAACCGGCCCGGCTCCGGCACGGCCCGCGGCGTCGCCGCGGCCCTCCCCGCCCTGCTGTCCGCCGGCCGCACCTTCACCCGGCTATCCGACGCCCTCCACTGACGTCCCTGACGTCCGGGTGACCCCGCCGCCCGGTGCCGTCCCGATCGCCGTGGACACCGGCAGCGCCGCCGCGACCCGGAACCCGGGGCCGTACGGCGCCGCGCTCAGCAGCCCGCCGTACAGCGCCACCCGCTCGCGCAGACCGAGCAGCCCGTGCCCCGTCGACAGGTCCTGCTCCCCGTCCGGCGCACGGCCGGCCCCGTCGTCCACCACCTCGATGAGCAGCGCCCGGTCCCAGGTGATCCGCACGACGGCCCGGGTGCCGGGACCGGCGTGCTTGGTGATGTTGGTGGCCGCCTCCTGGACGAGCCGGTACGCGGTCTGGCTGACGCTGTCGTCGATCCGCAGCGGCGTTCCCCGGGTCTCCAGGGAGATGTCGACGCCGGCCTCGCGGACGTCCCTCAGCAGCCGCTCCAGATCGCCCAGACCGTGGCTGTACTCCTCCTCGACCGGGGTCTCCGCGGTGCGCAGCAGCCGCAGCATGTGCCGCAGCTCGGCCATGGTGGCCCGCCCCAGGTTCTCGATGTGCCCGAAGGCCTCCCCGCGCGCGGGATCCTCGAACGCCGTGACCTTCGCCGTCTCGGCCCGCATCACCATGACGGCCACCGCGTTGGCGACGATGTCGTGCAGTTCCCGCGCGATCCGCAGCCGTTCCTGGGTGACCCGCCGGCGGGTGTCGGCGACCTCCTGCCGGTGGCGTTCGGCGGCGTCCTCGGCGGCCCGGCTGAGCCTGGCGAAGCCCCAGACCACCAGGGTCACCGGCACGTAGAACGCGAGGTTCGCGACCAGCACGGACACCACCCGGGGGCCCTCGTAGTCGGTGACGGTGTAGGAGATCGCCAGTCCGAGCGGGACGAGGGTCAGCCCGAGGGCCGTCAGCGCGACGGGCCGGCGGCACTGCGCGGCGACGGTGTAGAGGGCGATCATCAGGCCGAAGCACGGGACGTAGTCGAGCGCCCCGGTCATCGAGAGGATGTCGGAACCGGCGGAGATCACCCAGACGGCCGCGAAGACCGCGACCGGCCACCGCCGCCGCAGCACCAGCGCGCCGGCCTCGCCCACGGCGAGGACGACCATCCAGAAGCGCTGCTGCCAGCTCGCCCAGGGGGCGATCACGGTGCCGAAGTAGAACAGCTCCGGGACGATCGCCGCCAGGGCCAGTGCCACGTCCTGCCAGCCGACGGCCCGCGCGCCGTCGGGCGCGCGGGCGTCCCGCGGACGGTCCGGCGGCAGGCCCGGGGGTGGGGTCTGCGGCCGGTCCTGCGGCGTCGTCGTGGTCATCGCGGTCGCTCCACGATCCGCTCAGTCCGCCGACGTCGGGTAGCCGACGCCCGACCTCGGCGCCGAGTGGTGCCCACAGGTGGGACTGGTGCCGCAGGTGCCCCAGGCGTAACGCTCGACGCTGCGGACGACGACGACGCCGTCCGCACGGCCGAGCCACCAGGTGTCCTGCGGACCGGACGCCTTCTTCGGGCGTGCCACCCGGAGACCGAGGTCGGCGTAGGCCGCCCACTGGTCGCCGTGGTGGCGGGTCAGGAGCTCGGCGAGCTTCACCGGCGTGGAACTCACGTCGGCGACCTCGAACTCCGTCGGCCAGACCAGCGTCAGGACGGCCGCGGCCGTGATGACCTCGTGATCGTTCACCGCGGCCAGGCTGATCCCCCCGACCGGGATCGTCTCGGTCGCGTCGTCGGCCCCGGGTGAACGGGATATCCGGACGAGGTATCTCTTCCAGGGGCTCGCCACGTCCTCGGGCGGGTCGGGGACGAGCACGCTCGCCGGACCGACCATGAACCCGTACGCCAGTGGCTCGCCGGGCGCCTCGCCGGGCGTCCAGGCGTGCACGGAGACGTGAAGAGCGGGTACTCCGGTCACGTATTCATGACTCATTGTTACTCCTCGTAATCGTTCCGGCCCGCTCCGGTCTCTGCGGGGGACCTGCTTCCACCCTGGCCCCGACCCTGTCCCAGGAGCATGAGCCTGCGGCCCCACCTTCGCCCCGACCTGCGGACTTCCCGTCCGTGCCCGCATCGTGTGATCGGCCGTCATGACATTTGTCACCGAGCGGTGCTGAGAATCCTCATCACCCTCGGTGAGTGCACGCACTTCTGTCGCCCCGGGGCCGCTGGAAGGCTGAACCGCATGACCGAGCGCCTCCCCGCCCTCCGCCTCCTGCTGGCCGACGACGAGCCCGGCCGCAGGACCGCCCTGGCCGCCCTGCTGGCCCTGCAGGAGGGCCTCACCGTCGTCGCCGAGGCCGACTCCGCCCGGGCCGCGCTGGCCCTGGCCGCGCGCCGCCGCCCCGACGTCGCCGTCCTCGCGCTGCGCTCACCCGGTCTCGACCCGTCGCTGCTGCCGGCCTGCCCGACCGTGATCCTCACGACCCACGACCGCCCGGGCGACCTCCGCCGCGCCCTGCGCGCCGGCGCCGGGGCCTACCTGCCGCGCAGCGGCTCCGCCGCCGACCTCGCCCACGCCGTCCGCACCGTCCACCGGGGCGGCCGCTACCTCCACCCGGACACCCTCGCCCCGGACACCGCCGTCCTGACCGCCGACGAACTCGACGCCCTCGACCTCACCGCCACCGGCAGCCCCGTCCCGCCGCCGGCCGCCCGCCACCTCGCCTCCGCCGCCGCCAAACTCGGCACCACCACCCCGGCCGCCGCCCTCCGGCGGGCTCGGCACCACGGGTGGATCTGACGGCTGCGCCCCCGGCTCGTGAGGTGCGCCCGTTCCACGCGCCGATCGCGTGGGCGAGGTCGTTGCGGCCGGCCGGGGTGCGGGGTGACGGCCCGGCGATCTCCGTGCTCACCCCGCCCCCCCGGGGTCGAACGAACCCCACTGCCCTGCGGCAGCCCGGAGGAAGGGCCTGGAGCCGTCCGGGCCGCCGCCGTGCCGTCTACCGCAGGACCGTGATGGCGGTGGCGAGGTGCCCGTCGTGGACGCGCCAGCGCCCCGCCAGGGTGGGCAGGGGCGAGGGGACGAGGAGGGTGGCGGTGAAGGTGCCGTCGGGGCGGAGCGTGAGGTCGGCCTCGGAGAAGTCGAGGAAGCGCCGGGTGAGCGGGAACCAGGACTTGTAGACGGACTCCTTGGCGCTGAACAGGATGCGGTCCCAGGGGGTGCCGGGGTCGGACGCGAACAGCGCGCCGTTGCGCTCCTGCTCCGCCGGGAGGGCAATGGCGTCGAGCACGCCCTCCGGCAGGGGGAGGGCGGGCTCGGCGTCGATGCCGACGGAGAGGACGTCCCCGGCGCGGGCGACGGCGGCGGCGCGGAAGCCGGCGCAGTGGGTGAGCGAGCCGACCACGCCCTCCGGCCAGCCGGGGGCGCCGCGCAGGCCGGGGACCAGCGGGCGGTACGGGACGCCGAGGCGGGTGAGGGCGAGGCGGGCGCAGTGGCGGACCGTGGTGAACTCCCGCTGCCGCGATGCGACGGCGCGGGCGATGACCGCCTGCTCCTCGGGTTCGAGGCGGGCCTCGGGCGGGTCGGAGTAGGCGGTCTCGACGACGACGGGCGCGGGCAGGAGTTCGTTGATCACTGTTCCCCCGGACAGGACGGACGACGGATGACACGAGCCATCCGGAGGATAGCGTGATGATCCGCTATTCGAAGGCGGCGGCGGCCTCCCGCAGCGCGCTCGCCACGACGGCGGGGTCGTCCGGCGCGGGGTCCCCCGGCAGGTAGGTGACGGCGCGCAGCTCGCCGCTGTACCGGAAGGAGCGGTGGCGCTCGTAGACCGGCCAGGAGACCGGCGACCTGCGGTCGACGCCGACGCTGATGCCCTGGAACGGGGCCATGCCGATGAGCTGGTGGACCGGGCCGAGCCGGCCGGTCTCCTCGCCGTCGACCAGGACGCGGAACTCCCACCGCAGGCCGGCCACGGCGGTCGCCTCGACGCCGACCAGGCGGGCGCCGGGGGCGAGCGGTCCGGCGTCGGCCTCGAAGAGTTCGCCGTACTGGTTGTAGGCGAGGTGCAGCCGGCCGTCCTCGACGTAGAGGCTGTAGCCGCCGCCCTGGTCGCCGTGCGAGACCAGGACGCCCGCGTCCCCGGCGCCGTGGTGGGCGAGTTCGACCTCGACGGCGAAGGAGCGGAAGGAGATCAGCCGCGAGGAGCGGTACCGCTCCAGTTCGGGCGTTCCGGCGAGCAGGCGCAGCGGGCGGCGCAGCCCGGCGTCGTCGGGGTGGCGGCGGGCGAGGGCGCCGCTGCCGTCGGTGAGCGGGAAGACGCCGTTGCGCCAGGCGGCGGCCTCCCACGCCTCGGACAGCTCCTTGACCAGGCCCGGGTGTTCGGCGGCGAGGTCGTGGATCTCGGTGGGGTCGGTGCGCAGGTCGTACAGTGCCCACTCGCCGTCGTCGTAGGGGGCGCCGGGGCGGTGCAGGGTGACGAGCTTCCAGCCGTCGCGGTAGTAGCTGCGGTTGCCGGTCATCTCGCAGTACTGCTCGGGGTGGGTGGAGCCGGCGGCCGGGTCGCGCAGCACGGGGGCGAAGCTGAAGCCGTCCAGGGACTGCACGGTCCGCCCGGCGCGCCGCTCGGGCCGTTCGACGCCGGCGAGGTCGAGCAGGGTGGGCAGCAGGTCGGTGACGTACTGGTACGGGGTGCGCACGCCGGGGTCGCCCTCGGCGCGCGGGAGGCCGGCGGGCCAGGAGAGCACGAACGGCACGCGCACGCCGCCCGCGTGGGTCTGGCCCTTGTAGAGGCGGAACGGGGTGTTGGAGGCCATGCCCCAGCCGCGCGGGTAGTGGACCAGGGAGCGCGGGCCGCCGATCAGTTCGATCTCGCGTTCGACGTCGGGGTTCCAGTCCTCCGGGAGGGCGGGGTGGTGGACGAAGCGGCTGAAGTAGCTGCGGGTGCCCTCGGCGCCGCCCTCGCCGGTGCCGCCGTTGTCGGAGGTGAACACCACGATGGTGTTGTCGAGTTCGCCGAGCGCGGCGAGGGTGTCGAGCAGCCGGCCGAGGTTCTGGTCGACGTTGTCGACCATCGCCGCGTAGACCTCCATGTAGCGGGCGTACAGCTGCCGCCGGGCGGGGTCGAGTTCGCTCCACGGGCCGACCTCGTAACCGGATTCGGCGTTGCGGTCCGGCAGTTCGGTGCCGGGCGGGAAGTGTCCGGCGGCGAGCTGGCGGGCGAACCGGGCGGCGCGCAGCTCGTCCCAGCCGCCGTCGTAGCGGCCCCGGTGCCGGGCGAGGTCCGCGGGCTTGGCCTGCAGCGGGCCGTGCACGGCGTTGTGGGCGAGGTAGAGGAAGAACGGCTTGTCGGCGTCGTGGGCGCGCAGCGACGTCACCATGTCGATGGCGCGGTCGGTGATGTCGTCGGTGTAGTAGTAGTCGTCGGGGAGCTCGTCGATGTCCAGCGGGCTGTTGTCGCGGACGAGCTGGTGCGGGTGGAAGAGGCTGGTGAGGCCTTCCAGGACGCCGTAGTACTGGTCGAAGCCCTTCTGCAGGGGCCAGTTGGCGCGGTTGTCGGCGGCGTTGGAGGCGGAGTCGCGGGTGAGGTGCCACTTGCCGACGGCGTAGGTGGCGTAGCCGGCGTCGTGCAGCAGTTCGGCGAGGGTGGGGATGTCGTCGGCGATCTCCATGCCGTAGCCGGGGAAGCCGGGGTCGGCGTTGGCGACGAAGGAGTAGCCGACCCGGTGCGGGTTGAGGCCGGTGAGCAGGGCGGCCCGGGCGGGGGAGCAGAGCGGCATGGTGTGGTAGTTGGCGAGCTTGACGCCGCGCTCGGCGAGGCCGTCCAGGGCCGGGGTGGGGACTTCGGAGCCGAACGGGCCGATGTCGCTGTAGCCGAGGTCGTCGACCAGGACCACGACGACGTTGGGCGCGCCCTCGCGCGGGCGGACCCGCCGGGGCCAGGCGGGGGTGGACTCGCGGAAGGTGCGGCCGACGGTGCCGGGGAAGCCCGCGTACGGGTCGCGGTGGGCGGTGCCGGGCGGGGTCTCGGTCATGCGGTGCTCCGGGTGGTGAGGGCGGCGGGCCTGGTCTCCAGGCGCGGGACGGCGGCCAGGAGTTCGGCGGTGTACGGGTGTTCGGGCGCGGTGACGACCCGGTCGGCCGGACCGGTCTCGACGATCCGGCCGCGGTGCATGACGGCGATCCGGTGGCTCACCTGCCGGACCACCGCGAGGTCGTGGGCGATGAACAGCAGGGCGAGGCCGAGTTCGCGCTGGAGGCGGGCGAGCAGGTCGAGCACCTGGGCCTGGACCGAGACGTCCAGGGCGGAGACCGGCTCGTCGCAGATCAGCACGCTCGGCTCGGGCGCCAACGCCCGGGCGATGCCGATGCGCTGGCGCTGGCCGCCGGAGAAGGCGCGCGGGTGCCGGTCGGCGCTCTCGGGGTCGAGGCCGACCTGCTCCAGCAGTTCGGCGACCCGCCGGGCGCGCGCGGGGCGGTCGCCCAGGCCGTGGGCGATCAGCGGCTCGGCGACGATCTGGCCGACGGTCATCCGGGGGTTGAGCGAGGCGTACGGGTCCTGGAAGACCAGCTGCAGCTCGCGCCGGGCTCCGCGTTCACCGCCGCGCCCGAACTCCCGTCCGCGGAAGCGGATCTCGCCACCGCTCGGGGCGTGCACCTGGACCAGTGCGCGGGCCAGCGTGGACTTGCCGGAGCCGGACTCGCCGACCAGGCCGAGCGTCTCGCCGGGGTGCAGCACCAGGTCGACGCCGTCCAGCGCGGTGACCGCGCGTCGCCGTGAGCCGTAGGTCTTGCGCAGGCCGGTGACGGTGAGCAGCGGCTCGGGCCCCGGCACGCTGTTGGCGGCCGCCTCCGAGGGCGCCTCCAGCCGGGGGACGGCGGCCAGCAGCTCCTTGGTGTAGGGGTGGCGCGGTGCGGTGAGGACGTCGGCGGTGGCGCCGGACTCGACCACCCGGCCGTGCCGCATGACCAGCAGCCGGCGGCAGGTCTGGGCGATCACCCCGAGGTCGTGGCTGATCACCACCAGGGCGGTGCCGGTCTCCCGGTTGATCCGGGTGAGCAGGCGCAGGATCTGCTGCTGGACGGTCGGATCGAGGGCGGTGGTCGGCTCGTCGGCGACGAGCACCTCGGCGTCGTTGGCGAGCGCGAGGGCGATCATGATGCGCTGGCGCTGGCCGCCGGAGAACTGGTGCGGGTGGTCGCGCAGCCGTCCGGCGGCGTCGGGTATGCCGACCAGGTCGAGCAACTCGACGGCGCGGGCGGCGCGTTCGCGCTTGTCCGGCCGGTTGCCGTGGGCCCGCAGGGCCTCGTCGAGGTGCTTGCCGACGGTGAGCACCGGATTGAGCGAGGACATCGGGTCCTGGAAGACCATGGCGATCCGCCGGCCGCGTACGGCGCGCAGGGCGCGCTCGGGCAGGGCGGCGAGGTCCTGGCCGGCCAGCTCCACCGAGCCGCCGGTGATCCGCCCGCCGTCGGGGAGCATGTGCAGCAGGGCGAGCGCGGTGGTGGACTTGCCGGAGCCGGACTCGCCGACCAGGCCGAGGGTGTCCCCGGCGGCGAGTTCGAAGCCGACGCCGTCCACGGCGGTGGTGCCGTCGAACGCCACGGAGAGGTCGGTGACCCGCAGCACGGTGCGGTCAGGGTGGCCGGTCATCGGCGGATCCCCCGGTTCAGGGCCTCGGCGATCAGCGTGAAGCCGAGCACCAGTGCGGTGGTGACGGCCAGTGGGGCGGCCGCGAAGGTCGGATGGGTGGCGAGGTAGCCGACGGACTGGCTGAGGATCGAGCCGAGGGTCGGCTCCGGCGGGCGCACGCCGAGCCCGAGGAAGCTCATCGCGCCCTCGATGAACACGCCGACCGACAGTGCCACCGCGGTCTGCACGATCAGCGGGTCGACGGCGTTCGGCAGCACGTGCCGCAGCAGCACCCGGGCCCGGGTGGCGCCGCCGACCCGGGCCGCCAGCGCGTACTCGCGCTCCCGCTGGACCAGGATTCCCGAGCGCAACTGGCGCCCGAACAGCGGTACTTCGGCGAGTGCGATGACGATGAACACCGGCCAGCGGCCCGGCCCGAGCACGGCCGTGACGGCCAGTGCCAGGATCATCCCGGGGAAGGCGAGCACCAGGTCGAAGGCGCGCTGGACGGCGGTGTCCGCCCAGCGGTGGGTGGCCGCGAGCAGGGCGAGCGAGCAGCCGAGCAGCGCGCCGACCGGCACCGCGCCGAAGGTCAGCGCGAGGTCGGTGGTGATGCCGTGCAGGACCCGGCTGAGCAGGTCCCGCCCGAGGTCGTCGGTGCCCAGCGGGTGGTCGGCGCTCGGCCCGGCGAGGGCCAGCGGGCCCTGGGCGTCGGGGTCGTGGTCGGTGAGCAGCGGGGCCAGCAGCCCGGCCAGGGCGACGGTGCCGACCAGGACGAGCCCGGTCAGCCCGCGGGCGGTGAGCAGCCCGGCGAGGTACCGGTTGCGGACGGCGGCGCGCGCGGGGCGCGCCGGGGAGGGGGCGGGGGCGGTCAGGGCGGTCATCGGTTACTCCCACCGGATCCGGGGGTCGAGCCAGGCGTACACGAGGTCGGTGAGCAGTTGGACGGCGACGTAGCCGGCGACGACCAGCAGCAGCACGGCCTGCACCACCGGGTAGTCGCGGCGCAGCACGCCCTGCTCGACGAGCTGGCCGAGCCCGGGCCAGGCGAAGATCCGCTCCACCAGCACCGCCCCGGCGACCAGGTGGCCGACCTGAAGGCCGAGCACGGTGACGGCGGACGGCAGCGCGTTGGGCAGGGCGTGCCGCCAGACGATCCGGCGGCGCGAGACGCCGACGGCGGTGGCGGTGCGCACGTAGTCCTCGGAAAGCGCCCGCTGGATGCCGTCGGTGAGGTAGCGGGCGAGCACGGCGGCGCTGGGCAGGGCGAGGCAGACGGCGGGCAGCAGCAGGTACTGCAGCGCCAGGTCGGGGGCGTCGAGCAGGGACTCGTGGCCCCCGGCGGGCAGCAGCCCGAGGGTGACCGCGAACAGCAGCACCAGCAGCACGCCGGTGACGAACGGCGGCACGGCCAGCACGGCCGTGGTGAAGGCGCGCACGGCGGCGGCGACCGGCCGGCGTTCGGCGGTGGCGCCGAGCACGCCGAGCGGCAGGGCCAGCAGGACGACCAGCAGGAGGGCGGCGGCGGTGAGCTGGACGGTGGCGCCGAGGCCGTCGCCGATCAGTTCGGAGACCTGGCCGCCGATCGAGTAGCTGGGCCCGAGGTCGCCGGTGAGCAGGTCGCCGAGCCAGCGCAGGTACTGGGTCACCAGCGGCTCGTCGAGCCCGAGCCGGGCGCGGATCGCGTCGACGGCCTGCGGTCCGGCGTCGGGGCCGGCCAGCGTGGTGGCGGGGTCGCCGGGGATCAGCCGGAGGATGAGGAAGACCAGGAAGGAGGCGAGGAGGAGGACGAGCAGCCCGGAGGGCAGCCGCTTGAGGAGGAAGGTTCGCATGGGTTCGGGCCGTCCGCTCAGGCCGTGAGGTAGGCGTCGTCGAGGTTGAGGTAGCCGAACTTGTTGAGGGTGGCGCCGCGGGCCTTGCCGCCGGCGACCTCGCTGAGGCCGGCGATGGCGAGGTCGATCACGAACTGCTCGTCGAGCAGGGTGTCGGTGATCTGCCGGTAGAGCGCCTTGGCCTCGTCGCTGTCGCTGTCCGGCCGCTTCCAGGCGCGCTGCACGATGTCGGTGTAGGCGGGCGAGGAGAAGTGCGAGCTGTTCTTCGCCTCGTTGAACGGGTAGGCGCTCACCGCCAGGGTGGCGGGGTGGAGTTGGGCGAAGCCGTGGCTGAGCGTCCACAGCGCGGGCATGGCCTGGGCGATCAGCTGCTTCTGCATGGTGGGCGAGTCGGTGGGCTGCAGCACGGTCTCGATGCCGACCTGCTTGAGGTCGTACTGGAGGATCTGCGCGACGGCGGTGTTGCCGGGGTCGTTGCTGTGCGCGAACGGCAGGGTGATGCCGGAGAGTCCGGCGTCCTTGAGCAACTGCCGGGCGCGCTCGGGGTCGTGGCGGTAGTGGGCGGCGGCCTCCGCGCTGTACGCGGGGGAGGACTTGGGCCAGGGCGTGGCGGAGACGGTGCCGGAGCCGCCGAGCGCCTGCTGGACCAGCCGCTCGCGGTCCACGGCCCAGGCGATGGCCTGCCGGACGCGCTTGTCGCCGACGTGCTCGGCCGTGAGGTTGGCGCCGATGTAGTACGCGCCGCCGCCGGTGTCGTAGGAGGTGACCCGGAACTGCTGGTCGCTGCGCAGGGCGGTGAGGTCCTTGCCGCGCACGTGGTAGGAGAGGTGGGTCTGGCCGGTCTTCAGGGAGGAGAGCAGTGAGTCGCTCTGGGGGATCACCCGGATCTCGACGCCGTCCAGGTAGGGGCGGCCGGGGTTCCAGTACTTCTCGTTGCGGGCGAAGGTGAGCGAGCTGCCGGGCTTGCGCTCGGTGAAGGTGTAGGGGCCGGTGCCGACCAGCTTCGTCCCGGCGAAGGCCTCCTCGACGGTCTCCGAGTCCGGGATGATCATGAACTCGAAGAGGTCGAAGAGGTTGCTCACCGGGTGGGCGAGGACGAGGGTGAGCTCGTGGTCGCCGTTCTTGCGGAAGTCGGTGACGGCGGCCGCGGTCGAGCGCAACTGGGCGGAGCGGGCCGGGTTCTGGAGGTTCTTGACGGCGAACACGACGTCGTCGGCGGTGAACCGGCGGCCGCTGTGGAAGGTCACGTCCTCGCGCAGCCTGAGCGTGACGCCGGTGCCGTCCGGGGCGACCTGCCAGGAGGTGGCCAGCTCGGGCTGCGGCTTCAGCTGGTCGTCGTAGCGGGTCAGGGTGTTGAAGACCAGCCGCTGGACGAGGGTGTTGGCGCTCTGGGCGAACAGCAGGGCGGGCGTGAAGTCGACACTGGCGCCGACCGTGAGGACGCCGCCGCGCCGCGGTCCCGCCGCGTCGCCGGCGGTCCGGCCGGCGGCGGTGTCGGCGGCCGAGCGGCAGGCGGCCAGGGCCAGCAGGCCGGCGCCGGCGAGGCCGCCGCGGAGCAGCGCCCGGCGGGAGAGCGGGGAGGCGGAGGGGAGGCTGGTCACGAGTGGGGTCCTCTGCGGGAAGGGGTCTGCGGGGTCGGGTCGGTGGCGGGGGCTTGTTCAGGAGGTCAGGGCGTGCACCGGGCGGGCGTACACGGCGCCGAGCGCGGGGATCCCGGCGGCCACGGCGAGCACATCGGCGCCGAGGCGCTGGGCGACCACCAGACCGGCGTCGCGCCGCAGCCGCGAGCGGCGGGCGAACTCGGTGCGCACCACGTCGAGATAGACCGGGTCGAGGCAGGAGAAGTGCTCGGTCAGCACCAGCAGGTCGGGGTTGACGACGTCGGCCAGCAGCGCGAGCGCCCGGCCGATGATCTCCGCGCGCCGCCGCACCAGCCGGTCGGCCCGCGGGTCGCCGGCCTGGACGGCGGCCACCAGCGCGGCGCGGTCCGGCCGTTCGGTGATCCCCTCGGCCGCCGCCGCCTCGAACAGCGTGGTGTCCGAGGCGGCGACCGCCAGGCAGCCGGTCCGGCCACAGGGACAGAGCGCGTCGCTCTCCGGCACCGGCAGGTGGGCGAGGTCCCCGGTGGGCGAGGCCGGACCGATGTGCACGGTGCCGGCCACGGCCAGGGCCGCGTCCACCACATGGGCGACGAACAGGTGGACGACCGAGCGGCGGGCCGCCGGGTGCCCGAAGAGGATCTCCGCCTGGGTCAGTGCCCGGGCGTGGTTGTCCACCTGGACCGGCAGCCCGGAGGCCTCCGTCAGCAGCCCGCGGAGCGGAACATCCCGCCATTTGAGGGGATCATGACGGACAATCACACCGCGCTCGCGGTCGACCGCGCCGCCGGTGACGGCGCCGAGGCCGACGACGGTGCGGCCGTCCGGGACGGCGGCCAGCAGCCCGGGCAGCCGCGCCAGCAGCGGCCGCAGCACGGTCGGTCCGGTGCGGCCCCGGTGGCTCAACTCGCGCTGGTGCAGCACGTTTCCGCGTGCGTCGAGGAAGGCGAAGTGGGTGGACGGCAGTCCGATGTGCAGACCGGCCACCGCGATCCGGTCGGTGTCGACGTCCACCGGCAGCTGTGGCCGGCCGACCGCTCCGGCGCCGGGGGTGGCCGACTCGGGCCGCTCGCGCAGCAGCCCGAGTCGGGTGAGGTCGACCACCTGGCGGGAGACGGCGGCCGGGCTCAGGCCGGTGAGCGCGGCGACCCGGCTGCGGGCCACCGGACCGTGGTCCAGGACGGTCCGCAGGACGGCGGCGGCGTTGACGTCCCGCCGTGCGTCCCCGGTGCGTGGCCGGGCGGCGGTGGCGGTTCCGCCCGGTGCGCCGGTCTCGGTGAACATCCCTCGCCCTCCCTGGAGTCGGTGGTGGTCAGCGCCCGGCGGCCTCGGCCTCCAGCTCCTCGGCCGGCACCAGCCCGGCCACCCGCGGCGGGTCGGCGGGCTCCAGCAGACGGCTCGGCGTGCCGTCCACGCCCGTCGGCAGGTCGCCGTCCAGGGTGATCCGGCGCACCAGGCGCGGCTCGTCGCCGTAGTCGTTGACGGCGTAGTGCTGGGTGGCGCGGTTGTCCCAGATCGCGACGTCGCCGACCTGCCAGTCCCAGCGCACGGTGTTCTCCAGCCGCTCCACGTACCGCTGGAACAGCTCGATCAGCGCCTTGCTGTCGGCGCCCGAGACGCCCTGGATCCGCTGGGCGAAGGCACCGAGCAGGAGGCTCTTCTCGCCGGTCACCGGGTGGACGCGGACCACCGGGTGCTCCGTCTTGAAGGCGGTGGAGACGAACACCTTGCGGAAGAGGTTGGCGACCTCGGCGTTGTCGGCCAGCTCGGGGCGCAGCGCGAGGCTCGCCGCGTAGTCGTAGTCGTTGGTGTGCACGGCGCGCAGCGACTCGGCCAGCACCTTCAGCGGCTGCGGCAGGTCCTGGTAGGCGGCCACCGTGTTGGCCCACACCGTGGAGCCGCCGGCCGGCGGCAGCTCCAGGGCGCGCAGGATCGAGGCCTTGGGGTAGGCGGGCACGAAGGTGACGTCGGTGTGCCAGTTGTTGGCGCGCACGCCCTTGGTGGCGTCCAGCTCGAAGATGTACCGGCCGTCGGCGCCCGGGACGGTGGGGTGGCCGACCGGCTGGCCCAGCAGACGGGCGAACGCCTCGTGTCCGGCGTCGTCGAGGTGCTGCTGGCCGCGGAAGAACAGCACCTTGTGCTCGTACAGCGCGGCGTCGATCGCGGCGACGGTCGCCGCGGGCAGGTCGCCGCCGAGGCGCACGTCGTGCACGATCGCGCCGATCCGGCCGGCGGCGGGGGTGAGCCGGAGGTCGGTGACGGTGGAGATGGCGGTGGACATGGCGGTTCCTCGACTCTCGTGGAGGGGAATGGGGATGCGCGGGACCGCCCCGGGCCGGCGGGAGCGGGCAGGGCGGTGCTGCGGAGAACGGCACACGGGTGCCGGGGGAGGTGCGACGGCCGGGCGGCCGGGATCAGCGGGCGAGTGCCCCGCGACAACAGCGACGGCGGCGGAGGGCCGGGACGGTGCGGTGAACGGTGCTCATCGGCCCTCCTTCCGGGTCCGGGGCGCTGCGAGTGGCTCGGCGCTCATCGTGCTGAAGCCCGTGCCTCCCTGTCAATCACCCGTCCTGCCTGGTGGGAAGGGGCGTTGCGGGCGTGTGACGCCGTGTTGCGGGCGATGGTCGGGCGATGACGGGACGACTGCGACGGCGTGTTCCCGCCTGTCGGGGGCGTGTCGGGATTACTAACTTTCGCAGCGGAAGAAACCCGGCCGACGGCGGCGGGGCCCGCCCGGAGCTCCTCCGGACGGGCCCCGCGGGGTGCGGTGAGGGGGCGTCACACCCCCATCAGACGGGCGAAGTCCAGGCCGAGGCCGCCGAGCACGGGGAGCGCGCCGAGGTCGGTGATGGCACCGACCGGGATGCTGTAGCCCTGGTTGACCTCCCGGGGCTCCGGAGCGACGGCGGCGGGCGCGGTGCCGGCCGCGGTGCCGGGCTCCGCCGTGGCCGTGGCGGTGGAGGTGGCCGTGGCGGTGGACGAGGCGGCGGCGGGCCCGGTGAGGGCGGCGGTGAGCAGGGCGGTGAGGGCGGCGAGCTGGGCGAGGGTGCGCACGAGGGCCTCCGGGGGCGTGGGAACGGGCACCCTGCCGAACGCGCGGGAGAGCCGTGCGGTCACGTGCCGTCCCCCCTTCGGCGGGAGCATCCCGGTCGGCCCGCCCGCCCCCGCCCACGACTGTCGGTGGGGGCGGGCAGGATCGACCCCGGCAGCGGACACCGGTGGAGGGGCGGACGGACATGGCGCGGTACCTGACGGTGACGGCGGCGGTCACCATCGACACGGCACGCCTGCGGGCGTACCTGCGCGCACCCGTCGCCCCGGCCTCCACCCGGCCCGGCCCCGACTGGACCGGCCTCTGCGCCCCCTGGCACGACGAGGCCCTGCGCCGCCGCTACCGCGCCGAACTGCCCGCCGCCCTCGCCGAGTGCGACCGCTGGACCGACGGCGACCACGCGGCCTTCCTCCACGACCTCGACGAGGACGGCGCACTCACCCTCCGCCACGACGCGCCCACCGGCTCCCTCGCCCTCGACCTCGACACCCGGGTCGACTTCGAACTCCCCGGCATGATCCAGGCACTCACCGTCCTGTGCGGCCTGGCCGACGCCATGGCCGGCGACGACACCGGCCTCGTCGAACTCACCACCGACTGGAGCGAGGGGACCGTCCTGCTGCACCTGACCCCCGGACGCCCGGCCTTCCTCGACCCCGCCCTGGACGCCGCCACCCTCGCCCGCGCCCGCGACGCCGCCTTCGACACCCGCTGCGCCGCCGGAGAATCGGGCGAGGACGAGCCGGCCGGTGAGGTCCTCGACCGCCTGCTCTCCTGACAGGGTGCCCGGGCCGGACCCCGGATCCTGGCAGGCTGTCGCTGGTTCGCGGACGGCCCGCGGGCGTACCGTCCCGGGAAACGGTCGGCGCGAGGCGGAGGTCGGGGTCCGTGGGATCCGGAGACACGGGTGTGAACGGCGGGGTGTCCTTCTGGTGGGGCCGGCTCGGGCTGCCCGAGCCGCGACCGGCGCTGCCCGGCCACCGGGAGGTCGACATCTGCGTGGTCGGCGGCGGCTACACCGGTCTGTGGACGGCGTACTACCTCAAGAAGGCCGAACCCGGTCTGCGGATCGCCGTCCTGGAGCAGCGCTTCTGCGGCTACGGCGCCTCCGGGCGCAACGGCGGCTGGCTCTACAACGGCTTCGCCGGGCGCGGCGCCTTCGCCCGCCGCCACGGCCGGGCCGGCGCCGCCGCGATGCAGCGGGTGATGGACGCGGCGGTCGGCGAGGTCGCCGACACCCTGGACGCCGAGGGCATCGACGCCGACGTGGTGCGCGGCGGCGTGCTGGAGGTCGCCCGCACCCCCGCCCAACTCGCCCGGCTGCGCGCGTTCGCCGAGACCGAGCGCTCCTACGGCCCCGACCGCGTGCGGGAGCTGAGCGCGGCCGAGACCGCCGGACGGCTGCGGGTCGACGGTGCCCTCGGCGGCGTCTGGAGCCCGCACGGCGCCCGCGTCCAGCCCGCCAAGCTGGCCGCCGGTCTCGCCGACGTCGTCGAGCGGCTGGGCGTCGAGCTGTACGAGAGCACGCCGGTGACCGCGATCCACGGCGGCCGCACGCCCCGCGCGGTCACCCCGCACGGCACCGTCGGCGCCCGGTACGTCCTGCGCGCCACCGAGGGCTTCACCTCGGGCCTCGCGGGGGAACGGCGCACCTGGCTGCCGATGAACTCGGCGATGATCGCCACCGAGCCGCTCCCGGCGTCCTTCTGGGCCGAGGCCGGCTGGGAGGGCCGCGAGGTGCTCGGCGACTTCGCCCACGCCTACATGTACGCCCAGCGCACCGCCGACGACCGGATCGCCCTCGGCGGACGCGGCGTCCCCTACCGCTTCGGCTCCCGGACCGACGTCGACGGCGCCACCCAGCCCGCCACCGTCCGCCAACTCCGGGACGTCCTCCACGCGTTCTTCCCCGCCGCCCGCTCCGCCCGGATCGAGCACGCCTGGGCCGGGGTGCTCGGCGTGCCCCGCGACTGGTGCGCCACCGTGGACCTCGACCGGCGCACCGGCCTCGGCTGGGCCGGCGGCTACGTCGGCAGCGGGGTGACCACCACCAACCTGGCCGGCCGCACCCTGCGGGACCTGGTGCTCGGTCACGACACCGAGCTCACCCGCCTGCCCTGGGTCGGCCACACCGTCCGCCGCTGGGAGCCGGAACCCCTCCGCTGGCTCGGCGTGCACGCCCTCTACGCCGCCTACCACGCGGCCGACCGCCGGGAGTCCGGCCGTCGCCGCCCCACCACCTCGCCCCTCGCCCGCCTCGCCGACACCGTCGCCGGACGGTAGCCGGGCCGCCGGGGCCCGGTAGCCGGGCCGTCGGGGCCCGGCCGAGTGACCGGCCGGGCCCCGGCGGCCCAGGGGCGGGCTCAGGCGCCGACGTACTCCGCGAGGTGCTGGCCGGTGAGGGTGCTGCGGGCGGCGACCAGCGCGGCGGGGGTGCCCTCGAAGACGATGCGGCCGCCGTCGTGGCCGGCCCCCGGGCCGAGGTCGATGATCCAGTCGGCGTGCGCCATCACCGCCTGGTGGTGCTCGACGACGATCACCGACTTCCCGGAGTCGACCAGGCGGTCCAGCAGCCCGAGGAGCTGCTCGACATCGGCCAGGTGCAGCCCGGTGGTCGGCTCGTCGAGGACGTAGACGCCGCCCTTGTCGCCCATGTGGGTGGCCAGCTTCAGACGCTGCCGCTCGCCCCCGGACAGGGTGGTCAGCGGCTGGCCGAGGCTGACGTAGCCGAGGCCGACGTCGACCAGCCGGGTCAGGATCCGGTGGGCGGCCGGCACCCGGGCCTCGCCGGCGGCGAAGAAGGCCTCCGCCTCGCTCACCGGCATCGCCAGCACCTCGCTGATGTCCCGCCCGCCGAGGTGGTACTCCAGCACCGAGGCGTCGAACCGCCGGCCCTCGCAGTCCTCGCAGGTGGTGGCCACCCCGGCCATCATCGCCAGGTCCGTGTAGACGACGCCCGCGCCGTTGCAGGTCGGGCAGGCGCCCTCGGAGTTGGCGCTGAACAGGGCCGGCTTCACACCGTTGGCCTTGGCGAACGCCTTGCGGATCGGCTCCAGCAGACCGGTGTAGGTGGCCGGGTTGCTGCGCCGCGAGCCGCGGATGGGGCTCTGGTCGACGGAGACCACGTTCTCCCCGGCCGGGATCGAACCATGCACCAGCGAGCTCTTCCCGGAGCCGGCCACACCGGTGACCACGACCAGCACACCCAGCGGGATGTCCACGTCGACGTCGCGGAGGTTGTGCGCGCGGGCGCCGCGGACCGGCAGCCTGCCGGTGGGCGTGCGCACCGACTCCTTCACCGACGCCCGGTCGTCGAGGTGCCGGCCGGTGACCGTGCCCGCCGAGCGCAGGCCCTCCAGCGGGCCCTCGTAGCAGACCGTGCCGCCCGCCGAGCCCGCGCCCGGACCGAGGTCCACCACGTGGTCGGCGATCGCGATCACCTCGGGCTTGTGCTCCACCACCAGCACCGTGTTGCCCTTGTCCCGCAGCTGCCGCAGCAGGCCGTTCATCCGCCGGATGTCGTGCGGGTGCAGACCGGTGCTGGGCTCGTCGAAGACGTACGTCACGTCGGTGAGCGAGGAACCGAGGTGGCGGATCATCTTGACCCGCTGCGCCTCGCCGCCCGACAGCGTGCCGGCCGGCCGCTCCAGGGAGAGGTAGCCGAGGCCGATCTCCACGAAGGAGTCCAGGGTCTGGCGCAGCGCGGTGAGCAGCGGCGCCACCGAGGGCTCGTCCAGGCCGCGCACCCACGCGGCGAGGTCGCTGATCTGCATCCGGCACGCGTCGGCGATGCTGATCCCGGCGATCTTCGAGGACCGGGCGGCCTCGGTCAGCCGGGTGCCGTCGCACGCGGGGCAGGCGGCGAAGGTGACCGCGCGGTCCACGAACGCCCGGATGTGCGGCTGCATCGCCTCCCGGTCCTTGGCGAGGATGGACTTCTGGACCTTGGGGATCAGCCCCTCGTAGGTGAGGTTGATGCCGTTGACCTTCACCTTGGTCGGCTCGCGGTGCAGGAAGTCCCGCAGCTCCTGCTCGGTGTAGTCGCGGATCGGCTTGTCCGGGTCGAGGAAGCCGGAGCCGCTGAAGATCCGGGTCATCCAGCCGTCCCCGGTGTAGCCGGGCACCGTGATCGCGCCCTCGGCGAGCGACTTGGTGTCGTCGAAGAGCTGGGTGAGGTCGATGTCCGAGACCGAGCCCCGGCCCTCGCAGCGCGGGCACATGCCGCCGGTGATGCTGAAGCTGCGCCGCTCCTTGACCGTGGTGCCGCCGCGCTCCACGGTGACCGCGCCCGCCCCGCTGATCGAGGCGACGTTGAAGGAGAACGCCTTGGCCGAGCCGATGTGCGGCCGCCCGAGCCGGCTGAACAGGATCCGCAGCATCGCGTTGGTGTCGGTGGCGGTGCCCACGGTGGAGCGCGGGTCGGCCCCCATCCGCTGCTGGTCGACGATGATCGCCGTGGTCAGGCCGTCCAGCACGTCCACGTCCGGGCGCGCCACCGACGGCATGAAGCCCTGGACGAAGGCGCTGTAGGTCTCGTTGATCAGCCGCTGCGACTCCGCCGCGACGGTGTCGAACACCAGGGAGCTCTTGCCCGAGCCGGAGACGCCCGTGAACACCGTCAGCCGGCGCTTCGGGATCTCGATGCTGACGTCCCTGAGGTTGTTCTCGCGCGCGCCGTGCACGCGGATCAGGTCATGGGTGTCGGCGGCGTGCGGTTCGGGTGTCTGCGCGCCGGCCCTCGTGCCCGTGGTCATCGTCTCTCCGGTTCCTCTCGCGGTGCCCTCGGTTCCGATCTAACCAGCCGGGTACGACAGGCGGGGGCTTAGGCCGGTCGGAGGCCGCGCGCTGGCGGCCGGCGGGGGCGCGCCGCACGGTGGTGGCGGGGGACGGACGACGGGAGGTGCCGGCGGTGGCGAAGCGGGCGCGGCTGTGGCGCACGGCGTCGGCGCTGGCGGCGCTGGTCGTCTGCGCCGGTGCGGTGCCGGCGGCGGCCGCCGGCCCGGGGTGGGCGGTGGCCGTGGTGGACCAGGCCTCGCGGCGGGTGCTGGTGGTGCGCGGCGCCGACGGCCCGGCCGGCCGTCGCGGGCCCGACCGGCCGCCGGTGCTCTGGTCCTGGTCCGCGGACACCGCCGGCGACCTCGGCGACCTCGACCCGCGCCGCAGCTGGGAGGCCCCGGACGAGGCGAAGACCCGGGTGCGGGACGGGCGCCGGTACCTGGTGGTGACCGCCTCCGGCGGACTGGCGGCCCTCGTCGACGTCCTGAGCGGCGCCACCGCCTGGGCCGTCGACACCGGCCCGCTGGCCAATCCGCACAGCGCCGAACTGCTCCCCGACGGCAACGTGGCCGTCGCCGCCTCCTCCGGCGGCTGGATACGCCTGTACGCCGCCTCGCTCGGCCCGCGCGTCACCGCGCACGCCGAGTACCGGCTGCCGGGCGCGCACGGGGTGCACTGGGACGGGCGCGCCCGGCTGCTGTGGGCGCTCGGCGACGACGCGCTGACCGCGCTGCGGGTGGGCGGCACCGCGGCCGCGCCCTCGCTCACCGCCGAGCGGACGGTGCCGCTGCCCGAACCCGGCGGCCACGACCTGGCACCGGTGCTCGCCGCGCCCGGCCGGTTCTGGGTGAGCACGGCGGCGCACCTGTGGCGCTTCGACCCGGCGGAGGAGCGCTTCACCCGGATACGCCTGGGGAGCGAGGGGGCCGAGCGGGACATCAAGAGCGTGGGCGACGAACCCGGGACCGGGCGGCTGCTCACCGCCGCCCCGGACCACGCCGGCCCCTGCTCCTGGTGCACCTCGGTGCTCACCCTGCACCGCCCGGACGGCCACCGCCCGCTGCCCGGTGCGCACCTCTACAAGGCGCGCTGGTGGACCAGTTGGGGGAGCGGGGCATGACCCCGGGGGCCGGCGGCACGACCGGGGGAGGAAGCCGGGGGAGAGGCGGGGAACGGGCCGGACCGGGCTGGCATTCGGTGGATGCGGCTGATTTTATGCAACGCCAAACTACTCCAATAGTGGTCAGTTTCCGCTCCGGTTCCGTATACCTCCCGGTAGCGCCCCGGGCTGGGATAGCGTCCATGGCGCCGGGGGGATCCGGGCCCGCTCGACGGGCCCGCACCATCCAGAAACCCACCCCTACCCACCCCTACCCCTTCAGGGAGAGAACTGTGCGAAATTTCGTTTCCGAATCCAGGTCCGAGACCGTGGACGAGCTGCGGCTCGCGGTGGAATCGCTCGCCGCCTTCCCGGCCCGCGCCGCGTTCGGCGGGACGGAGGTCACCGACCGCCTCTCGGCGGTGGCGGATCTGTGCCGGGCGGTCGACGGTGTCCTCGACAGCCTGGTCGTCGAGGCGGCCGCCGAGGCCGCCGAGGAGGGCTGGACCGCGGCCCGGATGGCGTCCGAACACGCCGTCTACTACGCGCGGTTGCGCCGGGCGCTGCTGCTCACCGGTTCCACGGCAGAGCAGCGGTGAGCGCGGCAGCCACCGAGGCGGTGGACGTCGGCGCACACGTGGTGGCCTGTCCCACCCGGTGGAGCGACGTCGACGAGAACGGGCACATCAACAACGCCCGGCTGGTCTCCTACGTGCAGGAGGGAATTTACGACCTGTTCTGCCACCACCCGGTCGCCGTCCGGGAATCGCTATTCCCGTCCGGATTCCTGATCGCGCGGCACGAGATCGATTATCTGGAGCAGCTGTACCACCGGCCGGAACCGTTGCTGGTGCAGTTGACCGTCGAACGACTCGGGCGCAGTTCCGCGCACGTCGTGGTCAGGGTGTGCCGTGACGCGCACACATTCATGCGGGCACGGACGGTCGTGGTCGCCAGGGACGCGGTCTCGGGCCGTTCCCGCACGCTCAGCCCGTCGGAGCGCCGGTTCCTCTCCGGGTTCCTCTCCGACGAAGCGGCTCCCGTGGTGCCGCCCCGGGTGGCGATCGCCTCGCCGCGCGGATCGCTGTCCGCGGCGTCCTCCGGGCACCACCCGGTCCGGCGCCGTCTGCCGAACCCCTCCGCCCTCACCAGGGGCGTGTCGGTGATGCCGGACGGGCGTCGCGCCCGCTGACCTCCGCCGCGACCCCGACGATGAGCGGCAGGATCCTGCTGGGGCAGGATCCTGCTTGGTTGTGCGGGCGGTGGAGGGCCGGGGCGGGACCGGGGCGGACCCGGGGAGCCGCAACCCGGCAGCAGGGGTGGGGAATTCGGCCGCGGCGCCGTCGCCGCCGGGCGCCGGCCGGGCGGGCACACGCACGGCGCCCCGAAGCCGCCCGTCCGCACGGAGCGGTCCGGGACCGGCCCAGGCCCCCGAACGCCCGCTCCGGGCCGGGTCAGCGGCAGAGCGCGGCCGCGCCGATCAGCCCGGCGTCGGTGCCGAGTTCGGCACGGCGCACCTCCAGGCCGCGGACGTAGGACAGGGCGGCGTAGCGGTCCAGCTGACGGGCGAGCGGCTCGAACAGGACCGGTCCGGCCGTCGCCACCCCGCCGCCGATCACCACCCGTCGCAGGTCGACCAGCGCGGCGGTGGCGGCGATCCCGGCGGCCAGCGCCTGGGCCGCCCGGTCGAAGGCGGCCAGCGCCACCGGGTGCCCGGCCCGCGCGTCCTCGGCCACCGCGCGCGCCGAGCGGTCCGCCCCGGCGGGCCGCCAGCCCCCGGCCAGGGCCCGCCGGGCGATCGCGGTGCCGCTGGCGAGGCCTTCGAGGCAGCCGCGCGAGCCGCACGGGCAGGGCTCGCCGTCGAGGTCGACCGTGATGTGGCCGAGGTGCCCGGCGTTGCCGCTGGGGCCGGGGCGCACGGCGCCGTCCAGCACCAGGCCGGCGCCGACCCCGGTGGAGACCACCAGGCACAGCGCGTTCTCGGCGCCGCGGGCCGCGCCGCGCCAGTGCTCGGCGGCGGCCATCGCCACGCCGTCCCCGGCCAGCGCCACCCGGCGGGTGCCGACGGCGGGGTGGGCGGCGACCTCGGCGCCGAGCGGGAACTCCCGCCAGCCGGGGATGTTGACCGGGCTGACCGTGCCCCGGGCGAGGTCCACCGGCCCGGCGCTGCCGAGGCCGACGGCGGTGACCTCGCCCCACCGCGGCGCGGCGGCCAGCCGGTCCAGCACCCGGTGCACCACGGCCAGCACCTCGGCCCCCGGCTCCCGCGCCGGGGTGGGCAGCTGGACGCGGTGGGTGAGCGTCCCGGCGGAGTCGACGAGCGCACCGGCGATCTTGGTGCCGCCGATGTCGACGGCGGCGAACAGCGGGCCGGCGGCGGGCGAGGGTGTGGTCATGACGGGTGGCTCCGGGTGAGGGGCACGGGCAGGGACGGACGCACGGACGGGGACGGGGAGACGGGGCGGGGGCGGGGCACGGACAGGGACAGCAAACAGGATCGGTCCGCCGGGGCGAGCGGCAGGGTTGCCCCCGGCGGTGCCCGTTCGGGCCGTTCCGGCCCGAACCGGCGCGGAAATCCGCCGCCGTGCGCAACGATTCGCGGCCCTCAGGACATCAAGGAAGTATGGAATCGAATCTTCTCCCGACAGCGGAACCGTCCGACGACGAAGGATCCGGGCCCACCCGGAAGTCGCCGGTCCGCTTCGTCCGCCACGGTGCGACCTTCCTCGGCGTGAGCGTGGTGTCCGGTGCGCTGCTGGCCGGCATGGCGCTGCCCGCCGTCGGCGCGCTCGGGCTGACCGCCAAGAACACGGCGGAGGGGTTCGACGACATCCCGGACGACTTCAAGACCCCGCCGCTCTCCCAGGTGACGCAGATCTTCGACGCCAAGGGCGGGCTGATCGCCAGGCTCTACGAGCGCGACCGCACCGTGATCACCGCCGAGCAGATGTCGCCGTACATGCGGCAGGCCCAGGTCGACATCGAGGACGCCCGCTTCTACGAGCACGGCGCCGTCGACCTCAAGGGCGTGCTCCGGGCGATCAGCAAGAACGCGGAGAGCGGCACCGCCGCCGAGGGCGCCTCGACGCTGACCCAGCAGTACGTGAAGAACGTCAACGTCGAGAAGGCCGGCGACGACAAGGCGGCCGTCCAGGAGGCCATGCGCAAGACCCTGGGCCGCAAGATCCAGGAGCTGAAGGTCGCGATCAGGCTGGAGGAGGAGCTGACCAAGGACCAGATCCTCACCAACTACCTCAACATCACGTTCTTCGGCAACGGCGCCTACGGGGTGGAGGCCGCGTCCCAGCGCTACTTCAGCAAGTCCAACAAGGACCTCACCATAGCCGAGGCCGCCACCCTGGCCGGCCTGGTGCAGAACCCGTCGAAGTACGACCCGAAGGCGCACCCGCAGGCCGCGGTGAACCGCCGCAACGTCGTGATCGACAAGCTGCTGGAGAACAAGCACATCACCGAGGCCCAGGCCGCGGAGGCCAAGGCCGCCCCGCTGGGCCTGGCGTACAAGGACCCGCAGAACGGCTGCATCGTCGCCCAGGCGGGCATGGGCTTCTTCTGCGACTACGTCCGGCAGGTGGTCAAGCAGGACCCGGTGTTCGGCGCCAACGCGGCCGAGCGCAAGAAGTTCTGGGACCAGGGCGGTCTGAACATCCGCACCACCCTCGACCCGGAGAAGCAGGCGGCCGCCCAGAACGCGGTGAGCTCCAACGTGCGGGTCACCGACAGCGTCTCGGCCGCCGCGACCATGGTCGAGCCGGGCACCGGCAAGATCGTCGCGATGGCCCAGACCCGGCCGTACGGGATCGACCGGGCCAGGAACCAGACCGTCGTCAACCTCAGCGTCGACGCGGCGATGGGCGGCGGCAACGGCTTCCAGCCCGGCTCCACCTTCAAGCCGGTCGTCGCGGCCGCGGCGATGGAGGCGGGGCTGCCGCCGACGCAGGAGTACTCGTCCCCGAACAAGATGGACTACCCGGACATGAAGACCTGCGAGGGCACCTGGAGGAACACCGGCAAGCCCAAGGTCGCGGTGCCCAACGAGTCCGCGAGCGAGGAGGGGCCGTACCAGCTGAAGCAGGCGATGGCGCTCTCGGTCAACACCTACTTCGTGCAGATGGAGAAGGAGATCGGCCTCTGCGCGGTCAAGCAGATGTCCAACAAGCTCGGCATCACCGCCCGGGCCAGCGGCAAGCCGCTGGACGAGGTCCCCTCGATGGCCCTGGGCGTCGAGGAGGTGAGCCCGCTGACCATGGCCGGCGTCTACGCGGCCTTCGCCGCCGGCGGCACGTACTGCGCCCCGGTCGCGATCACCGGCATCAGCACCATCGACGGCAAGGACGTCGCCATCCCGCCCGCCCGCTGCGACACGGCGTTCTCCGAGAGCACGGCCCGGGTGCTGAACACCATCCTGAACGGGGTGACCGAGAGCGGCGGCACCGGTGCGGCGCTCCACCTGGAGGGCGACCGGCAGATCGCGGGCAAGACCGGCACCTCGGACAAGAAGAAGGCCGCCTGGTTCACCGGCTACACCCCGCAGCTGGCCACCGCGGTCTGGCTCGGCGGCCCCGACGGCGGGGTGGAGATGCGCAACATCACCATCAACGGGAAGCGCCGCACCGAGGTGTTCGGTGCCGACGGCCCCGGCCCGATCTGGCGGGACGCCATGAACCAGGCGCTGCGCGGCGCTCCGAAGCAGTCCCTGCCGATGGCGGACATCCCCGATCCGGCGCCGCGGACCGACCCGAACGCCACGGGCTCGCCGTCCGGCACCCCGTCCGGCGCCCGCTCCGGTGCTCCGTCCAACGCTCCCTCCCACGCGCGTTCCGGCGCCCCGTCCAACGCCCCGTCGAACGCCCCGTCCAACGCCCCGTCCAACGCTCCGGCCAACGCTCCGTCCGACAGCCAGGGCTGACGGGCGGCCGGCGCGCGCCGACGTCCCCCGGCCGGCCGGGGGACGTCGGCATGACGGGCCGCCCTAGAGCGGGCCCCAGCGGTAGAGCGTGGAGCCCCAGGTGGCGGTGTGCAGGAAGGAGGTCGAGAAGGTGGTCTCCTTCTTGAAGCCGTCGATCTGCCCGGGGGCCGTGATCTTGGTGTAGATGAGGTAGACGAGGGAGAGCGGGTAGACGCAGAGCCTCCAGTCGTAGGTGCCGTCCTGCACCTTGATGTCGTCGGCGGGTGCGCTGCCGCCCGGGCTGTTGAGGGTCCAGGAGTAGGTGCCGGCGTCCAGGTGCAGCGACCGGTACACGCAGTTCTCGGGCGGGGTCACGGGGGCGGGCAGCGGCCCCACCTGCCCGTAGCCGGTGAGGAACTCGTGCTCGGTGACGGCGGAGGCGGGGGTGACGGCCGGGCCGGCCACCAGGGTCAGGGCGAGGGCCGGCAGGGCGAGCAGCCGGGCGAGCGTGCGCGCCCTCACCGGAGGGGTCCCCAGTTGTAGAGCATGGACTCCCAGGAGTAGGTGTACGGGAAGGAGACGTCGAACGAGGTCTCCTTGTGCCAGTACGCCCCGCCGCCCACCTTGCTGAGCTCGGTGTACGCGCCCCACATGACGGCCCGCGGGAACACGCAGAGGGTCCACTCGTAGGTGCCGTCCTGGACCTGGATGTCCTCGCTGGGGGCGAAGCCGCCCGGCGTGCTGAGGGTCCAGGCATAGGTGCCGGGGTTCAGGTGCAGCTGACGGGCGGTGCACTTGGCGGGTGGCGTGACGGGCGCGGGAACCGGGATCAACTGCCCGTAGCCCTGGAGGAATTCGTGCTCGTAGGCGGCGTTCGCCGGGCCCACCGCGACACCTGTCACCAGGGCGAGGACGAGGGCCGGGAGGGCGAGGAGCCAGGTGAGTCTTCGCAGCATGCGTGCCTCCGGTCGGCCGGGCGCGGGCCTGGACCGGGGCCCGGCGGTGGGGGTTCCAGTGGTCTACGCCAATTCTGCTGACCGGCGGTGCCGCTGCCCATCCCAGAACCCTGGGAGCCCGGCGGCCCCCGCCCGGCTCAGCTCCCCAGGGCGGTGAGCGCGAAGGCGCGGGTGCCGGCGACGTGGCGGCGGGCGAGGTCGGCGGCGGCCTCGGGGTCGCGGGCGCGGAGGGCGGCGAGCAACTGCTCGTGCTCGGTGCACATCGGCGTGCTGCTCTCGGGCCCCGAGGTGAGGCGGAACAGCCGGCGCAGCCGCCCGTCGAGCGGGGCCATCATCTCCTGGAGCAGGGGGTTGCCGGAGAGTTCGACGATCGCCCGGTGGAAGTCGGCGTTCAGGCCGACGGTCTCGCGCAGCCGGCCGGCCTCGGCGGCGCGGCGGGTGCGGGCGAGGATGCGTTCGAGGTTCTTCAGCCCGGCGGGGGTGGCGTGCTGGGCGGCGAGGCTGGCGGCGAGGGCCTCCAGGGACTCCCGGACGGCGAAGAAGTGCTCGGCGTCGGCCGGTCCGAACCCGGCGACCACCGCGCCCTTGCGGGCCTGGACGGTGAGGAAGCCCTCGCTCTCCAGGCGCTGGACGGCCTCGCGCACGGGGACGCGGGAGACGCCCATCGTCTCGGCCAGCTCGCGTTCGACCAGGCGGCGGCCGGCGGGGTACTCGCCCTCGATGATCCGCTCGCGCAGCCGGACGTAGACGAGGTCCCGGAGCGACTGGTGGGCGTCGCCGGGCGTATCGGTCATCGGAGGCTCCAGTCGGGTGGGGGCTGCGCCTGGTCGTCGGGGCTGCCCAGATCATTTCAGATCGGCGGCCGATACCCCTTGTTTGGTATTCGGTATACCAGATAGCTTGAGGCCCCCGCCCGGTCCGCGGCCCCGCGGCCCCCGAATCCTGGACGCTCATGTGATCACCCCCGACCTCCTGCTCGACGCCACGCTGCCCGACGGCAGCACGGCCGACGTCCACCTCGCCGACGGCCGGATCGCCGCCCTGACCCCGGTGGCCGCCCGGCGGCCGGACGCCGGCGGCGGCGCCCCCTCGGCCGTCTCCCTGGGCGGCGCGCTGCTGCTGCCCGCCCTGGTCGACGGCCACGCCCACCTGGACAAGACCTTCCTCGGCGCGCCCTGGCAGCCGCACCGCCCCACCGCGGACCTGCGCACCCAGATCGCCTCCGAGCGCGTCCAGCGCCGCGAGGTCGCCCGCCGCGCCCCCGTCGCGGAGCGCGCCGAGGCGCTGGCCCGGCGGATGGCGGCGCTCGGCACGGGCCACGTCCGCTCGCACGTCGACGTCGACCCGGACACCGGCCTCGACCACCTGCACGCCCTGCTGGAGGTGCGCGAGCGCGTCCGCGACGTCATCGGCGTGCAGCTGGTCGCCTTCCCGCAGAGCGGCGTGGTCACCGCTCCCGGCGTCGCGGACCTGCTGGACGCGGCCCTGCGCGAGGGCGCCGAGCTGATCGGCGGCCTCGACCCGGCCGGGTTCGACGGCGACGTCGACGGCCAGCTCGACGTCGTCTTCGGCCTCGCCGGGCGCCACGGCGCCGGGGTGGACATCCACCTCCACGACGGCGGCCCGGTCGGCGCCTCCCAGCTGCGCGACATCGCCGACCGCACCGCGGCCCTGGGCCTC
Source organism: Kitasatospora sp. NPDC058115 (assembly GCF_042884635.1). Lineage (NCBI taxonomy): Bacteria > Bacillati > Actinomycetota > Actinomycetes > Kitasatosporales > Streptomycetaceae > Kitasatospora > Kitasatospora sp. NPDC058115. The sequence continues at coordinate 183,849 of NZ_JBHVTL010000001.1, read as the reverse complement.
GGCGGCCGGGTCGCGGTCAGCCACGCGTACGCGCTGGGCGACCTCGGCCTCGACGAACTCCTCGGCACCGCACGGAAGCTGGCGGACGCCGGGGTGGCGATCATGACCAACGGCCCGAGCCGGTCGATGCCGCCGGTCAAGCTGCTGCACGAGTTCGGCGTGCGGGTGTTCGCCGGCTCCGACAACATCCGCGACGCCTGGTGGCCCTACGGCACCGGGGACATGCTCGAACGCGCCACCATCATCGGCCTCCAGGGCGAGCTGATGACCGACGGCGACCTGCGGCTCGCCGCCGACCTGGTGACCTCGCACGCCGCCGCCGCCCTCGGCCTCGCCGACCACGGCCTGACGCCCGGTGCCCGGGCCGACCTGGTGGCGGTCGCCGCCGGCTCCGTCCCCGAGGCGGTCGCCGCCCACCCCGAACGGCTGCTCGTCCTGCACGGCGGCCGGGTCGTGCTGGACCGCACCCGCTGACGCCCCGCGCGGTCCGCCGGGGCCCCACCCCCGGCCCCCTGCCCCACCCCTGTTGGAAGGACGCCCCCCACCGTGAACTCCTCCGCGGAAAGAACCCGGCCCGCCTCCGCCGCCACCGCCACCGCCGCCCCCACCTCCCGCGCCGCCGACGCGTCCGCGCCCGGCCGTCTCGTGGGCGGCCGGATCGGCACCACCGACCTGGTCTTCTTCGTGGTCGCCGCCGCCGCGCCGCTGACCGTCCTCGCGGGCATCGCGCCGTTCGCCATCGGCGTCGGCGGCGCCTCGGCCCCCGCCGCCTACCTGATCTCGGGCGCGCTGCTCGTGCTGTTCGCCGCCGGGTTCACCGCGATGAGCCTCTACGTGCGCAACGCGGGCGCCTTCTACGCCTACGTCGCACGCGGCCTCGGCCGCACCCTCGGCGTGATCACCGCCTACGTCGCGGTGGTCTGCTACAACCTCATCACCCCCGGCGTGGCCGCCGCGTTCGGCTACTTCGCGGCCGGGCACATCGAGCAGCGCACCGGTGCGCACGTGCCCTGGTGGCTGCTGTCCGGCGTCTGCGTGGTGGTGGTCGGCGTCCTCGGCTGGCTGAAGGTGACGCTCAGCGCCAAGGTGCTCGGCGTGGCGCTGGTCCTGGAGGTGCTGTCGCTGCTGGTGATGGAGGGCGGGGTGCTCGCCGAGCGCGGCACGGCCGCCCTCGACCCGGTCTCCTTCGACCCCTCGTTGCTCACCCAGGGCGGCGTCGCCGGGATGTTCGTGCTGGTCATCGGTGCCTTCACCGGCTTCGAGGCGACCGCGATCTACGCCGAGGAGGCCCGCGACCCGCGCCGCACGGTGCCCCGGGCGACCTTCATCGCGATCGGTTTCCTCGCCCTCTTCTACGCCCTCGGCACCTGGATCGTGATGGGCGCGTACGGCACCGACGCCGCCGTCGCGGCCGCCCGCGCCGCCGACGGGCCGGACCTCACCTTCACCGCCGCCGAGCGCTTCGTCGGCCTCTGGCTCTCCGACTCGATGCATGTCCTGATCGTGGTCAGCGCCTTCGCCTCGGCCCTGGCCTTCCACAACGCGGCGGCCCGCTACCTCTACGCGCTCGGCCGCGAGGGCCTGCTGCCCCGCCGGCTCGGCCGGATCTCGGAGCGCTCCGGCTCGCCCGGCCCCGCCGTCCTGGTGCAGAGCGGCTTCAACGCCCTGGTGATCCTGCTGGGCGCGGTGCTGGCCGCCGACCCCTACCTGGTGGTGCTGCTCTGGTCCAACAGCGTGGGCGTGCTCGGCATCATGGCGATGCAGGCGCTGGCGGCGGTGGCGGTCTGGGCGTTCTTCCGGCGCGACCGGCGCGGCATGTCGGCCTTCCGGGTGGTCTGGGCGCCGCTGCTGGCGGCCGCCGGCCTGGCCCTGCTGACGGTGCTCGCCGTCTTCAACTTCAGCCTGCTGACCGGGGCTTCGGGCGTGGTGAACGCGCTCCTGCTGATCCCGCTGCCGCTCGTGGCACTGGCCGGCTACCTGGTCGCCCGGCGGATCCGGCGCACCGACCCCGAGCGCTTCGCCCGGCTGACGGAGGTCGACGTCGAACGCGGCTGAGCCGCGCCCGCCCCGGGCGGGGCGGCCGGGCGTCGAGGCAGCGGCAGCATCCCGGCTCCCGGCACCCGCCCTGCCGCCCCTGCCGCCGGGCCGGTCAGCGGCCGTTGCCGAAGGTGCCCCGGGGGCCGGCCGGTTCGGCGCAGGCCCGGCAGACCATGCGCGAGTAGACGGCCGCCGGGCCGCGGACCACCGCCTCGACGCCGCCGTCCGGGGACCGCGTCCCCGCCGCCCGTCCGCAGAGGTGGCACCTGCGCAGCGCCTGCGCCTTGGTGTAGCAGTCCCAGCAGACCAGCCGGTCCGCGGCCTCCGCCAGGACGACGGTCGGCTGCGGGGCCGCCAGGTGGCCGCAGTGGCGCAGGGTGCCGTCCCCCTCGGCGCGGAGCATCACCGCCCGGGTCTCCCGGAACCACGGCGCGGCCCGGTCCGGGGTGGTCCGCACCGGGGCCGGGCGCCCCGACGCGAGGAGCAGGCGCTCGGCGTGCTCACCGGCGGCGCGGATCTGGTCGATGACGGCGAGCTGGGAGGGGTCGTCGCTCATGGGCACGTCCTTGTGCGAACGATGGAAGGATGGGCGGGCAACGGTTCGTGGGAGGGGCGCTCGCGCTGCGGCACCGCTCCCGGTCTCCACTGTCCTACCCGTCTCCCGCCCCGCGCCTCCCCGGCAGCGGGGGTGTCGGCGCGCGCCCGGGGCGCACGCTCCGGCCGCGCGCCGGTGGGGGCGCGCAGAGCGGGGGACCCCACCGTGGGCCCCGACGAGCCGGGCCGTCCGAGGGAATCGCCGTGGGCGAGCCGGGTGTGCGTGCAGCCCCCAGCCCGATGTCGGGCGTCACCAGGTCGACGCCGGCCCGCCACCTCGGCGAGGTGGAACCGCCGGGGCGGCGGGCCTCAGCCGAGGGTGGCGGCCCGTTCGAGCACCTCGGCCGGGGCCTTGGCCACCGAGCCGGTGTCGAACGGGGGTTGCGGGTCGTACTCGGCGTAGAGCTGGATCGCCTGGGCGGTGGTCTCGTCGGTGAGCAGGGCGGAGAGCCGGACGGCCATGTCGATGCCGGACGAGACCCCGGCGGCGGTGATCAGCCGGTCGTGCCGGACCACCCGGTCGGCGGTGTAGACGGCGCCGTGGGACTCCAGTTCGGCGGTCGCCGACCAGTGCGTCGTCGCGGTCAGGCCCTTCAGCAGACCGGCCGCGCCGAGCACCACGGCACCGGTGCAGACCGAGGTGGTGAACCGGGTGCCGGCGTGGATCCGGCGCACCCAGTCGAGGAAGGCGGGATCCGCGAGCATCGGCCGGATGCCGCCGCCGCCCGGGATCAGCAGGACGTCACAGCGCTCCACCTCGGAGTACGCGGTCGGCACGTGCACCGGCAGCGCCCCGAACGTGTCCCGGACCAGGCCCGGTTCGCCGGTGACGAAGCGGACGGTGGCACCCGGCACGAGCGCGAGGATCTCGTAGGGGCCGATCGCGTCGAGCGGTTCGAAACCTTCGAAGAGCGGGATCACGATGTCCATGCGCCGCAGCATAGCCGCCACCCGCTCCGGGCGTCCCGCCCGTCAGCCGTCACGCCCGATGCTGCGGCCGCGCGGGGCGGGGCGGCACCGACGGCGCCCACCGGGCGGCGTTCCCCGCACGAGGCCGCGCACCCCGGCGTCGGCGGCCCAGGCCGGGGGCCCTCGCGACCGTCGGTCATCGCCGTGTCGACGGGGGGCAGCACGATTTTCCCGGCGTGGCCGGCCAGTTGATTGCGTGAAGGGCCCCGATGTCGCCGCCGACCCGTACGCCCGCCGGAGCTGCCGCGCTGCGGTGGCTCGCCCTACCGCCTGCCGCCGAGGTGCCCTGGGCCGGTCGGTTCCCTTCTTCCGTCGATCGCGGCCGCCGCGCACGCCTGCGCCGTCGAGGGCGCCGGCTTTCGGATGGAGTTGCTGGTCGGTTGACTGTTTGTACGGGCCTGCCTGTTGCCGGTGTCGCTGCCATTGCCGGGTACGCCCGCCGGAGCCGCCGCTGCGGTGGCCCGCTCTCGGAGTTCCGCTCTGCCGCCCGCCGCCGAGGTGCCCCCGGCGAGGTGGTTCGGCCCGCTGTCGGTTCAGGCCGTGAGGGCGAGGCGGAGGGCCAGGGCGAGGACGACGGCGTTGCCGGCGAGGCCGGTGAGGAGGCGGGCGCGGGGGCCGGTGAGGGTGCGGCGCAGCAGGGCGCCGCCGCACGCGAGCAGCGTCTGCCAGCCGGCCGAGGCGGCGAACGCGGCGAGGGCGAAGACCAGTCCCGGCCCGGGCGGGCCCGGGCCGGTGCGGCCGCCCACCACCAGGGCGGTGAAGTAGACCACGGTGAGCGGGTTCAGCAGCGTCAGGCCGAGCAGGGTCGCGTAGGTGCGCCACGGCGAGGCCGCGATCGGTGGCGGTGCGCCGCCCTCCAGCCGGTGGGCGCGGACGGTCGCGCGCAGGCCGTGGACGGCGAGCAGCACGAGGACCCCGGCGGCCGCGATCTCCAGCACGCCCGCGGCCGGCGCGATCACCGGCGCGAGTGCCGCACCGCCGAGCACCGCCACCAGCGCGTAGAGGCCGTCGGCGGTGGCGACGCCCAGGGCGGCGGCCAGGCCCCGGCCGAGCGAGACGCGCGAGGCGAGGGTGACGACCAGCACGGAGATCGCGCCGACCGGCACGGCGACGCCGTAGCCGGCGAGGAGCCCGGAGAGCAGGGCATCGGTCATGGCGGTGCGGTCCGTTCTGACGGGGCGGCACGGACGTCGGAGAGCCGGGAGCGTAGCCGCGAACGGCGCGGCCGGCCACCGCATTTCCGCCGGTTTGACGCTGTCCGGCGAGTGCGGGATAAGTGGGATTCCGCCGAGGCGCGTCGGCGTGCATGCCGGGCGCGCACACCGGGCGCGAGGAGCGGGCGGTCTCGTGGGACAGGGGGAGAGCCGGATGAGGCAGGGACGGAGATGGTGGGTGGCGGGGCTGGTCGCGGTCCTGGCCTTCGCCGCCGTGTGGATCCTCGTGGGGGCGGTGGGGCCGCTCCGCGGGGTGCGCGACGCCGGGGCGCGGCTGACCCTGGGGGCGGCCGCGGGGGCCGTCGCGGGCGGACTGGCGGCGCTCCGGGGCAGGTCCCCCGCCGGGGATGAGGGGCGCCGGGAGGTGTCCCGGCAGGCCGTCGTCGGCAGCAGCGTGGGCGGCGATGTCGTCCAGATCACCGGGGCGCGGGGCAACGTCAGGATGACCGTCCGCAACGGACCGGCCGCCCCGCCCCCGCCCCTGCCCCCGTCCCCGCCCCCGGGAGCGGCGCCGGTGGCCACCCCGGCCGCCGCCGGGGGCCAGTTCGTCGAGCGTTCCGCGGTCGGGGGTTCGGTCGTGCAGATCGACGGCGTGACGGGCGATGTGGAGGTCGAGGCGTGATCGGCCGGAAGCGTTTGCGGCAGGGCGACCAGTGGGTGGCGGACTCGGTCGTCCACGGCTCGGTCTTCCTGATCAAGGACGTCTCCGGGGACGTCGACATCACCGTCCACAACGAACGCCCGCTGTACAAGCTGGACGCCTTCCCGCTCGACCGCCGGGTGCTGTCGGTCGAGCGGGCCCGTCTGCAGCCCGCGCGGCTGCTCCACTCCCGCTTCGAGGTCGTGGACTTCACCGGCCGCCGGTCCGAGCTCGCCCGACTGGCGGCCTGGCGCGACAGCGGTGAGCCGGTGTCGGCGCTGCTGCTGCACGGGGCCGGCGGCCAGGGGAAGACGCGGCTCGCGACCGAGTTCGCCCGCAGGAGCCACGCGCTCGGCTGGCGGGTGCTCCAGGCCCGGCACGCGAGCGACCCGGCCGACGGGCCGCAGCGCGGTCCCGGCCGCCTGGACGGCGCGCCCGTCCCGGGCGGCACCGGAACGCTGCTGGTCGTCGACTACGCCGACCGCTGGCCCGCGGCCGACCTGCTGGAACTGTGCGCGGACGCGACCCGCCAACCGGACCGCACCAGAGTGCTGCTGGTCGCCCGGGCGGCCGGGGTGTGGTGGCAGACCCTGGCCGGCAACGACCTGGAGCGGATGGAGTTCGACACCGGCCGACTGGAGCTCGGCCCGCTGGCCGACGGGACCACCGGCACCACCGGACCTACCGGCACCACCAGACCTACCGGAACCACCGGATCCACCGGGCCGGACCGCACCGACGGCAACACCCCCCTCGCGCTGTTCACGGCCGCGTGCACCCGCTTCGCCGAGGCCCTGCGCATCACCGGCCTCGACGACCTTCCGCCGCCCCGGTCCGTGGCCGAGGACGAGGGCTTCCGTGAGGCACTGGCCGTCCACATGGCGGCCCTGGCCTGGGTCGACGCGGTCCACCGGAGCCGGCGCGACGGGTCCGCGCTTCCCGAACTGGCCAGTCCCGCACAGGTCTCCGCCCATCTGCTGACCCGCGAAGGCGCCTACTGGCGCGACCTCCACCGGCACGGCCGGACCCGCGCCGACCAGATCGAGCTGGGCCGGGGCGTCTACGTCGCGGCCCTGATCGGGCGCCAGACCCACGACGACGCCCTGGAGGCGGTCGCCCGGGCGACGGCCGGCAGCGGCGCGCCGTTCCCGCCCGACCGGCTGCTCCGCGACCACGCCACCGCCTACCCCGAGTCCACCGAGACCCGTCCCGGTCCGGACGGCGGCGGCGCGACGACCTTCCTCGAACCGCTGTACCCCGACCGCCTGGCCGAGGACTTCCTCGCCCTCTCGGTCCCGGGTCAGCGCACGGTGCGCACCTACGAGCCCGACCCCCGGTTGACGGTCGTCCCGGCCCGGCTGCTCGGCACCGGCGATTCGGAGCAGGAGCGGCTCTGGACCCGGACCGCCCTGACCGTGCTGTCGGCCGCCGCCGCCCGCTGGCCCCATCTGACGGAGCAGCAGATCGCCCCGCTGCTGGGTGCCCGGCCGGTGCTGGCGGTGCGCGCGGGCGGCGCCGCGCTCGCCGCGCTCGCGGACCTGCCCGACCTGCCCCGGGAGGTGCTGGAAGCCGTCGAGGCCCGGCTGCCCGCCGGCCGTCACACCGACCTCGACTCCGGCGCCGCCGTGGTCGCCTTCCGGCTGGCCGTCCACCGCCTCTCCGGCACCCAGGACCCCGTCGCGCACGCCGTGGTCCGGCAGGGTCTGGTCCTGCGGCTGACGAACGCGAGCATGGACGCCCAGGCGCTCACCGTCGCCCAGGACGCCCTGCCCGTCTGGCGGCTGCTCGCGGAGGCGGACCCGGACACCTACGAGCGGGGGCTCGCGGGAGCCCTGGTGTGCCTGGCGGGCCTGCTGCCCAGGGCCGGGGGCTCGGGCGAGGGCCTGTCGGCGGCCCGGGAGGGCACCGGCCTCTTCCGGCGGTCGCTCGCGGCCGATCCCGGCGCCGCGGACCTCCGGGCCGCGCTGGCCGGGGGGTTGAGCGTCCTGGCGGACCGGCTCTCCGCGGCGCACCGGGTACCGGAGGCCCTGGCCGCCGCCCGGGAGGCGGTGGCGCTCCACCGGCCGCTCGGCGAGGCCGACCCGCGCGCCTACGGCGACGGCTTCGCCGCCGCGCTGGACGGCCTCGGCGCCGTGCTGTCGACGGTCGGCCGGTACCGGGAGGCGCTGGAGCCGGTCCGGGAGGCCGAGGCGATCCTGCGGGGGCTCGCCGAGGCCGACCCGGCGCGCTACGCCCCCAACCACGCCCGGGTGGCCGCCAGGCTCGGCTTCCTCCTGACGAGGACGGGGCGCAGCGAGGAGGCCGTGGCCCGGGCGCGAGGAGCCGTGGAGACCTACCGGCCGCTGGCCGGGGCGAACCCGGCGGTCTTCGAGTCCGATCTCAACGCGGCGCTGACCGACCTCATCGAGTCACTGTGGCAGGCGGGACAGCGCGAGGAGGCCCTGATCAGGGCGCGGGAGGCGGTGGACATCTCCCGGCGGCTCGCCGAGGCCGACCCCGCGACCCACACCCCGGCCCTGGCCGCCGATCTGCGCCGGCTCGGCTCCCTGCTCTCCCGCAGCGGCCGGCGCCACGAGGCCGTCGCGCTGCTGGAGGAGGCCGTGGCGCTCGGCCGCGGGCTCGTGGAGTCGGACCCCGACGCCCACGCGTCCGGGCTCGGCGCCGCGCTCGGCAGCCTGGGGGAGCTGCTGTGGTGGGTCGGCGAGCCGCAGGACGCGCTGGCCAGGACCCGGGAGGCGGTGGAGGTCCTCCGCCTTCTGGCGGGCCGGAACCCCGCCGTGCACCGGCCGGCTCTGGCCAACGGCCTGAACAGTCTCGGCATCGCCCTGTGGCGGGCGGACCTGCCCCGGCCGGCGGTGGACGCGGCCGAGGAGTCCGCGGACCTCTACCGGGAGCTGGCGCTGGAGGACTTCGCCGCCCACGGGCCCGGGCTCGCGATGGCGCTGAACAACCTGTCGGCGCGGCTGCCGGAGGTGGGCCGGTTCGAGCGGGCGCTCGACCTGGCCCGGGAGTCCGTCGACCTCCGCAGCCGGCTGGTGACGGCCAACGCGGCCGCCCACGCACCCGGTTACGCGATGTCCCTGGCGACCCTCGCCTCCCTGCTCGGGGCGATGGGGCGGCCCGGGGACGCCGTGGCCCCGGCCTGGCGCAGCGTCGCCGTGCGCAAGGACCTGGCCGGCACCGAGCCGGCGGCCCACCGGCCCGGCTACGGGCGCTCCCTCGGCGTCCTCGCCGGCGTCCTGCTGGCGGCGGACCGGCCGCGGGAGGCGGTCGTTGCGGCCCGCGAAGCCGTCGCGGTCCACCGCGCGCCGGGTGCGGGCGACTCCTCCACCCGCCGGCCGGACGACCTGGGCCTGGCGCTGGGCATCCTGGTGTCCGCCCTGATCCACGCCGGAAGGGCGGCTTCACCGGATGCCCTGGACGCGGCGCTGGAGGGCGTGCGGATCTTCGAGCGGCTGGCCCACGGCGAGCCGCAGGAGTACGGCGGGAAGCTGCGGGCCGCCCGGTCGCTGCTGACGCGCGTGCGGGACCCGCGCGGCTGAGGACCGCGGGCGTCCGCGCCCGGGGAGGCCGGGCGCTCAGCGGCCGCCGGTCGCCGTCAGGACGGCGGGCGTCGGGCCGTCCGGGCGGACGGTGAGGCCGTAGGCGGCGCCCGGCGGGGTGCTCAGGAAGCGCACCTCGTGGGCGGGGAGCAGGAGTTCGAGCAGGGCGCCGGACTCGCGCAGGGCGAACTGGGTGCCCAGGCAGGCGCGGGCGCCCAGGCCGAAGGGGAAGTAGGCGCCGAGGTGGGCGGGGCGGGTGCCGCCGCCGGTGAAGCGGGTCGGGTCGAAGCGCTCCGGGTCGGGCCACAGCGCCGGGTCGCGGTGGGTGAGGTAGGGGCAGACCAGCAGGTCGGTGCCGGCCTCGATGCGGTGACCGGCGAGGGTGTCGTCGGCGAGCGCGTGCCGGGGGAGGATCCACGCCGAGGGGTAGAGCCGGAGGGTCTCGCCGACCAGCGCCTGCACCGCCTCGCGCCGTTCGGGCGAGCCCTCGGGCCCGGCCGCGAGGGCCCGGGCGCGGGCCTCGGGGTGGGCGTCGAGGAGCAGGTGCAGCCAGGTGAGGGTGGTGGCGGTGGTCTCGTGACCGGCGACCAGCAGGGTGACGAGCTCGTCGCGGATCAGCCGGTCGGTGTACTCGGGGTGCTCCTCGGCGGCGTCGAGCAGGTCGCGCAGCACCCCGGGGCCGTCCGGGCCGTCCTCGCGGCGGCGGGCGGCGTCGATGGCGGCGTGGGCGACGGCGTCGATCCGGGCGAGGTCGCCGGCGAGGGCGTCGCGGGCGTGGTCGCCGTCGGGCAGCTGGGGGAGGGCGGCGACGACGGCGGTGATGCGGTCGAGTTCGCGCTCGGTGGCGGCGTCCAGCGGGTGGCCGGTGAGCGCGCGCCAGATGGTGTCCAGGGCGAAGTGGCGCATCTCCTCGCCGATGTCCACGCGCTCCCCGGTGCGGGCGTACCCGGCCCAGCGGTCGGCGGTGCGACGGGCCGCGGCGGCGATCCGCTGCTCGTAGCGGCGCATCCCGGGGCCGGTGAACTGGGCCTGGAGCGTGCGCCGCTGGCGCTTCCAGGCGTCGCCGGTCGCGGAGAGCACGCCGTCCCCGGCGATCGCCCGGGCGCGGTGCGAGCGTTTGACGTAGCGCTCGGGGTGCCGGCCGAGGACGTGCTGGACGGCCTCCGGGTCGGTGACCAGGACGGTGGGCCGCGGGCCGATCCGGAACGCGGCGACGCCGCCGAGCCGCTGCCGGGTGCGGGCCAGCAGCTCGATCAGCTCGGCCTCCTCGGTGCGCCACTCCTCGACCGCCTCGGGCGGCAGTTCGGGCACGGGCCCTGCGGACGGGGAGCCGGGGTTCGTGGTGGCGGTCACACCGCCGACTCTACGGCAGGGGCCGTTCGTTCCGCCGTGCCTTAGGGTCACCCGGACACGTCCCCCCGAGTCCCGGAGCGTCCGCAGTGCCCACCCGCCGTCAGAAACTCCTCGTCCGGTTCGTGCCCCTGGCGGCCGCGGCCCTGGCGGCCTCCCTGGCCGCCGCGGGCCTCGGGGTGCTCGTCCTGCGGGACGGCGATCGCTGCGGCAGCGGCCAGGAGGCCAGGCTCGCCGGCCTCGCCGGGCTGGAGGAGCTGCGCCTGGCGCCCGCGGGGGTCAGGCCGGACGGTGAGGCCGTCTCCACCGAGTGCGTCGACGGCGACGGCGAGAACCTGCTGGTCGCGGCCGTCGGCTACGACCACCCCGGCAGCCCGGTCCGGGTCCAGGAGTACTACGCGGCCGAACTGACCGCCCGCGGCTGGACGCCCGGGCGTGCCACCCGGATCGGCGAGGCCTGCTACACCCGGCACACCGCCGCGGGCCCCACCGTGCTCCGGGTCGGTCCGCCGGACGCCCGCGCGGCCGGGGACCACTACGCGCTGGTCGCCGGGGCCGCGATCGAGGGCGAGGCCGACTGCTCCTGGTGAGCCCGCCGCCGGAAAAGGCGGCGGTGCCGCGGTCCGTCCCCCTCGACGAACCGCGGCACCGCCCTTATCCCGTCCCGGAGACGATCCGGTCCGCTCAGATCGCCTGCCAGAGGGCCGGGACGATGTTGGGCTCCCAGCCCACCTGGGCCGTGTGGCCCTGGAGGCACCGGTAGCTGACGCCGTTCCAGGTGACGACGTCGCCCGCCTGGTACGTGGTGCCCGGGGTCCAGCTGCCGCCACCGGGGCCCGGGTCGGAGGTGACCACCAGCGAGTAGCTGCTGGTGTGGGAGACCGAGCCGGTGCCGGTCACGGTCAGGTTGTACGTCCCCGTCGGGACCGACGAGCCGACCGCGATGCTGAGCGTCGCGGAGCCGCCGGACTGCACCGAGGACGGGCTGACCGTGGCGGTCACCCCGGCCGGCGCGCCGGATACGGCGAGGTTCACCGTCTGGGCGGAGCCGGAGGTGGTCTGGGTGCTCACCGTGGCGGTGGTGGACTCACCCGGCTTGACCGAGCCGGTGGCCGGGTTGACGCCGACCGAGAAGTCGTTGCCCGGGTTGGGGCCGCCGCCGACCGAGGTCTTCCACAGGGTGTAGGCGACGCCGTCGGCGCTGCGGTCGAGCACGGTGGCGTTGATGTTGCTGGTGGTGTCGCACGACGAGTGGTAGCAGGAGTCGTACGCGCGGCCCGCCGTGCCGCCCCACTTGGCGGCCTGGGCGTTGGTCTTGGTGGCGCTGGCGCCCGCCGCGTAGCCCGAGGTCGGGATGCCGGCCGACTGGAACGAGGCGTCGTCCGAGCGGCCCTGGCCCTCGACGTTCTCCTCCGGCTGGAGGTTCAGCGAGTCCCAGTAGGCCTTCATCGGCGCCGAGGTGGTGGAGTTGACGTTGTTGATGAAGTAGCCGGCGTTGGGCGAGCCGACCATGTCGAAGTTGTAGTAGCCCTTGATCGCGCTGCGGGCCGTGGAGCTCAGCTGGCTCACGTAGTGCTTGGAGCCCTGCAGGCCCTGCTCCTCACCGGTCCACCAGGCGAACCGCACGTGGCGGGTGAGGGTCGGGTTCTGCTGCGCGAGGACGAGCGCGTTCTCCAGCAGGACCGCCGAGCCGGAGCCGTTGTCGTTGATGCCCGGGCCGGCGCTGACGCCGTCCAGGTGCGCGCCGAACATGGTGACCTGGTCGGCGGGGCCGCCCGGCCAGTCGGCGATCAGGTTGTTGGCCTGGTAGGTGCAGGTGGTGCAGGTCTGCTCGGTGACCTGGTAACCGGCCGCCTGGAGCTTGGCCTTCACGTAGGCCAGCGACTGGCTGTAGCCGGAGGTGCCGGTGCGCCGGTTGCCGCCGTTCTGCGAGGCGATGCTGTTGAGCTGGGCCAGGTGCGCCTGGACGTTGGTGACGCTGATGTCGGGCGCGTTGCCGCCGGGGTTGCCGCCGCCGACCGTCAGCGTGTACTGCGTGGTGTGGGTGACCTGGCCGCTGGCGGTGACCGTGATCACGTAGCTGCCGGGCGCGGTGGTCGCGCTGGTGGTGACGGTCATCGTGGAGGACGCGCCGGTCTGCACCGAGGACGGGCTGAAGCTGACGCTCGCACCGCTCGGGGCGCCGGAGGCGCTCAGGTTGACCGACTGGGCGCTGCCCTGGGTGACCTGGGTGTTGACCGTCGCGGTGGTCGAGGAGCCGGGCTGGACCTGGCCGGAGGTCGGGTTCAGCGAGAGCGAGTACTCGTTGGTCTGGCCACCGGTGCAGGTCGGGTCGCCGGTCTGGGCGGGGACGCTGACGGCGTCCCAGGCGGCCTTGGTGCGGGTGAACAGGTTGCAGGTGGGGTCGAGGTTCTTGGCGGCGGTCAGGGTGGTGGTGCGGTAGCGCTTGTAGGTCATGCCGCTGGTCTTGAGCAGCATGCCGCCGTAGAAGATCCGGCCGGCGTCCTTGATGCCGACGCCGGTGACGGAGGAGTTGTTGCAGGTGGGGCTGGTGGGCTTGCCGCCGCCGGGGTTGGAGCCCTCGGCGAGCAGGTAGAACCAGTGGTTGAGCGGGCCGGCGGCCGCGTGGACCTCGGTGCTCGGGATGGAGGCGGAGTAGCAGTTGGGGTTGTTGCTGACGAGCGAGGGGTTGTACATGTTGCGGATCGGACCGTTTCCGACGAGGTTGATCATCTCGCCGACGAGGTAGTCCGGGCTGTCGTAGGGGGAGGTCTGGTTGGCGTAGGCCTCGGTGAGTGCGCCGAAGATGTCGCCGGTGCCCTCGCCCAGGCCGTTCTCGTTGTTGGCGCCGCCGGGGGTGAACTGGTCGATGCCGTGGCCGAATTCGTGGCCGACGACGTCGATGGAGGAGATCCACTCGTTGGCCTGGCTGTGGCCGATGGAGACGGAGGAGCCGTCCCAGTAGGCGTTGACGTCGTTGAGGCCGACCTTGACGGGCCAGCTGCCGCCGTTGCCGTTGTGCCCGTTGCGACCGAGCCAGTCGCGGAGCATGTCCCATTCCTTCTGGGCCGCGAACATGGCGTCGCCGCAGCCGGTCTCCTTGCTGGTGGCGCTGCCGTTGCCCCAGGAGTCGGAGGACTTGGTGAAGACCTGGCCGGTGGCGTTGTCGGCACAGCTCAGACCGGGGCGGCCCGGGTCGCGCAGCGAGTAGGAACTGCCGGAGCCGGTGGTGTTGATCGTCGGCGAGGGGCCGTTCCACTTGCTGTTCAGGGTGCCGGCCCGCACGTCGTCGTAGCTGTCGATGACCTCGCCGCTGCGGGCGTCGACGAAGACGTGCAGGGTGCTCGGGGCGGACGCGGTGCGGCCGGTGAGCACGGTCTCCCAGGCCAGCCTGCCGGCGCCGTCCTGCACCCGGACGACCAGCCGGCGGGACTGCACGCCGTCCACCTGGGCGAGCTTGGTGCGGGCGGTCCGCTCCGCGTTGGCGGCGCTGATCAGGGCGGTGGTGGGCACGCCGATCGGGCCGGTGGAGGCGGACTGCAGCCCGCGCACCTGGCCCTGGCCGTCGGCGAGGACGACCGCGTCGCCGCCGACCACCGGCAGGCCCTTGTAGGTGCGCTCGTAGGAGACCGAGTAGAGGCCGCCCAGCCACGGGGTGACGGACTGGCGCTCGTAGGTCTCGCCCGGGCCCTTGGCCAGGGCGTCCAGGCCCGCCGCGGCCGCCTGGTCGGCAGCGTTCACGGCGGCGGCCAGCGCGCTGGGGGGCGCGGCGGCGGCCGGTCCGGGGTCGGCGGCGGCCTGGCCGACCGCGGTGGCGGTCAGCATGCCGGCCACGACGGCCAGGGTGGTCCCCGCCGTCAGCAATCTGCGTTTCATTCCGAGGCTCCTCGAACGTGGGGGTGCTCGATCGCGGACGGCGTGCCGTCAGGGCGCTCACCGCGGGGCCGTTTGGGGGGCGGCCGTGCGGGCGTCCGCGCTCGGGTGCCGGAACCCTCACATGCCGTCATGGCCCGGTCAACGGTCCGGACGGGCCCGGGGGGCGGTTGGCAAGTTCCGTCAAGTGCCGTCAGGAACTCTGTCAGGCACCGGAATTGACGGCTGACGCGGCGTCCGGCCAGGTCGCGGGGGGTGGGCGCGTCCGGCGCCGGGCGCCGGACGGGGTGGCGCGGTCGGGGTGGAGAGGTTGAGACCAAAGAGTGGAGAGGTAGAGACCAGTTACCGAAAGTGGTCGAGACCACCTCATGTACGACGGAGGCCCTCGTCCAGTACCGTCCTTCTGAGCGGACCTCCCCACCGGAAGGCCCGGAAAGCACTCGGGAGGGCAGCCCCGTGCACCGGAACCGGGCGGCGACCAAGCCGACCGAGGACGAGGCCTGGCGGGCCTTCGGGCTTCGCCTGCGCCAGTGGCGCCGCCGGGCCGGCCTCACCCAGGCCCAGCTCGGCGCCGAGATCGGCTACGACCACACCGCCGTCAGCAAACTGGAGCACGGCACCCGGCGCACCAGCCCCCGGATCGCCGACCGGCTCGACGACTTGCTGCTCGCCGGCGGCGAACTGCGCGCCGCCTGCCGGGTCGCCGAGGAGGGCGCCCTGCCGGCACCCGTCGCGCTCCCGGCCGCCCCGGCCCCCGCCGGCCCGCCGGCCGCCCCGGGCGACTGGACCCGCGCCCCGCTGCCCGGCCCGCCCGTCGCCGCCCTCACCCCCGCCCTGCCGTCCGGCCTCGCCACCCAACTGCCGGTCCGCCTCCCCGACTACGGACTGCTCTGTCCGCTGCACGACGCCGCGGGCTGCGACGTCCCCCCGCCCGCCGACCTCGCCGTCCTGCACGCCGCCTTCCGGGCCGCCGACCCCGCCGCCGCCCCGCCCCTGGACCCCGACACCGTGCACGCCCTGGCCGGCCTGCTCGCCGCCCACCTGCGGGCCGGTGACAACCCCGGCGCACCCGGCACCGAGGCCGTCGAGGACACCCTGCGGGTCGTGCTGCGCCGCCTGGCCGCCCACCCGGCCGGCCCCGCCCGCCGCCCGCTCGCCCGGCTCGCCGGGGAGTACGCCCACGCCGCCGGCGCGCTGCGCATGCAGGACGGCCGCAACGCCACCGCCATGGCCTGCTTCTCCCGCGCCCTCGGCTGGGCCGAACTCGCCGAGGACGCCGCCACCCAGGTCGCCGCGCTCAGCGACATGAGCTTCCTCGCCCGCCTCGACGGCGACCCCGCCGCCGCCCTCGGCTACGCCCACGAGATCGCCCGGGTCGCCCCCGCCCGGCACTGGGCCGGGGCCATGGGCCAGATCGGCCTGGCCCGCGCCCACGCGATGACCGGCGACGTGCGCGCCACCGTCCGCCACATCGCCCGCGCCCGGCACCACCTCGACCACATCGGGGTGCACGACGAGTCCGACGCCGCGTGGCTGTCCATCGCCTCGATGCGGCTGCGGGTCGAGGCGGGCGCCGCCGCCGCGCTGCGCGACGCGGCCGCCGCCGTCGACGACCCCCGGCTCGCCCGGCTCGCCGTGGGCGCCGCCGAGACCGCGCTCGCGCTGCTCGCCCCCGACCAACTGCCCTCGGCCCGGCTGCTGTTCACCGTCCGGGTGGCCGACTGCCATCTGCTGGCGCACGACCCGGGGGCCGCCGCCGAGCTGCTCGGCTCGGTGCTGGCGGCGGGCGACGGCGAGGACGGGCTGCCGCCCCTCGTGCGGCGCGAGCTGGCCGGGCTGCGCAGCCGCCTGGTCGGGCACGGCCTCGCGGGCTGAGCGGGGCCCTCGCGCACCGGCCGGACCGTCGTCCGATGGCCGGCTGTTGCGCAACCGTTGCCCGAACGCCGCCGATCGGTGCGGAGACCGAGACACGCCCGCCGGGGCGACCGAGACATGGCCCGGACATCCTTCGAGGTGCACCGCTTCGCACCGCAGAAGGAGAGCACCGTGAACACGCCCGGGACCGCGACCGCCGCCCGGCGGCGCCGCTTCGGCCGCGCTCTGGTCCGGGGGGCGTTCGGCGCCGGGGCCCTCACCGTCCTCGCGTCCCTGCTGCTGATCGCCGCCGCCTTCGCCGCCGACGCACGGACGGGCGAGAACTGGCAGCCCGCCGGCGTCCTCGGCTCGATGGGCCTGCTGCTCGGCGGCACCATCCTGGCCGTCGGTGCGCTGGCCCGGACCGCCGTGGCGGGGACCGGCCGGTAGCCGGCGGCCGGGGGCCCGATGCCCTCCCCGGACGGCCCCGTGCGGTTCGCGAACGGACCTGACGGTCCATCAACATCCCTCTGTGAACTGTCCATCACGACATCGCATCGGTTCCCGGCGAGCGGTCCGGAAGCGGCGGAACGGGCCGATCCGCCGCTGCTATCCTCGCCGCGAACCCGGGCCGGAACCCTCACCGCCGGCCGGGTGCGTCCAGGGGGTGGAGCGTGGCCGAGCCGGTGCTCGTGGTGGACTTCGGAACGTCCTCCTCGGCGGCTGCCGTGGTGCTGGACCGGGGCGAGCGGTTGGTGAAGGAACCGTCCAGCGGGCTGCTGTCCTGGCCCTCGGCGGTCTGCGCGGACGGGGCCGGACGGCTGCTCGTCGGCTCGGCCGCCGAGCACCGCAAGCGTGCCGAACCGGCCGGATACCGGGCCGAGTTCAAGCGTGACCTCGGGGAGCGGGCGCCCGTCCCGCTCGGCGAGCGGCGGTACCCGGTGAGCGAGCTGGTGGCCGCGGTCCTGGCCGAGTTCCGCACCCAGGGGCAGATCATGATCGGCCGCGGCATCGACCGGCTGGTGGTGACCGTGCCCGCCTCCTACGGGCCGGTGGACCCGCGCCGTGAGGCGATGCTCGAAGCCGGTGCGGCGGCGGGCTTCGGCAGTGTCGAACTGCTGGCCGAGCCGGTGGCCGCCGCGCACGCCACCGTCGCCGGGGAGCCGTTCGCGCCCGGTGAGACGGTCCTGGTCTACGACTTCGGGGGTGGCACCTTCGACACCGCGTTGGTGCGGATCGGTGCGGAGGGCGCCTCGCACACCGTGCTCGGCCACGCGGCCCTGGACGACTGCGGCGGCCGCGACATCGACGCCCTGCTCGCCGGCCGGATCCGCGAGCGCGGCCGGGACTGGCTGGAGCCGCTGCTCGGTGCGGGCGGTGCCGGAGCGCTGCGGGCGCAGCTGGAACTCGGCGACTTCGTGCGCCGGATCAAGCACCAGCTCACCGAGTCCCCGACGGTCGAGGACTACCTCACCCCGCTCGGCCCGGCCAGCCGGGTCGCCCGCGACGAACTCGAAACGCTGATCGGCCCGTTGCTCGACCGCACGGTCGCCTGCTGCCGTCAGCTGCTCGCCGACTGCGGGGTGCGGCCGCGGGCACTCGACTCCGTCCTGCTGGTCGGCGGCACCACCCGGGTCCCGGCCGTCCGGGCTCTGCTCGCCGACCGGCTGAACCGCCCGCTGCGGGTGGTGGAGGACCCGGACCTGGCCGTGGTGCACGGCGCCGCCGCCTGGGCCGCGCGCTCCGCCGACCGGCGGCTCAGCCCGCTGCGCCAGGCCGCCCGCACCCGCCCGCTGGCCTGGGGCTTCCCCGCCGATTCGGCCGAGGTCGCCGGGTGGAGCGTCCCCGCCGCCACCGCTTACCCGGCCGGTGCCGCACTCGGCTCGCTGCGGCTGCCCGACGGCAGCCTCTGGGAGCTGACGGCCGACGAACCCGGCACGATGGTCCGGCAGTTGGTGGCGCCAGGGACGGCCGTCGGCCCCGGGGAGTGGCTGCTGGCGGTGCAGCCGGTCGGCGCCCCCGACGACCCGGACCCCGCGTCGCGGGCCCCCGCGCCGCCCGGCTACCCGCCACCGCCGGCGCCCCGCCCGGCCTGGCGCGGGCGGACCGGCACGGCGATGCTCGGACTGCTCGGCATCTTCCTGCTGGGCTACGGCCTGCTCGGCCTGACCCACCGGACCGACCCCGGCCGGGGCATGTTCCTGATCATCGGCTACGCGGCCCTGGTCGGCCTGTTCGCGGCCGTCGCCGCCGGGTGGGGCGCGGGCCGGGCCTGGGGCGCGGCGGTGGGCGCCGTGGCGGTGCTGGCGCTGTCCTGGGCGGGCTGGGCCGGTGACATCGGGTTCTGGTACCGGCCGTGGTCCGATCCGCCGTTCGGCGAGAGCCCGACGGTGTACCAGTTCCAGCAGTTGGGCCTGATGCTGCTGGGCACCGGGGTGGTCGCCGTCGCCCTGACGGTCCGGCGCCGCCGCCGCGAGGACGACGCGGTGCCCTGGGCGGGGTGGCTCGGCCTGCCGGGCGCGGTGCTCGCCGCCGCCGTGACCTGGTTCGCGGTGAACGCGCCGGAAGGGGCGTACCACGTGTTCGACGGGCAGGGTGTCCTGCGGGTCACGCTGCCGTGCCTGGCCGCCGCGGTCGCCGCGGCGCTGACCGTGTACGGCGCCACCGGCGGTCCGCGCGCGCTGCTCGGGGCCGGTGCGGCGTTCGCCGTCGTCACGGCGGCGCTGATCGTCTCCGGGGCCGAGGACCTCTCCCACGGCCGGTGGCTCGTGGTGACGGCCGCCGCCGTGGCCGCGGCGGGGGGCGTGAGCGGGCTCGGGACCGCCGCCCGCCTCCGGCGCGAGCGGGTCTCCGGCCTGCCGGCCGCCAGCTGGTGCGCCCTGCTGTACGCGGGCCTGGTCGTCCTGAACGGAGCGCTCTGATGTCCGGTACCACGATCCACGGCGGCTGGCTGCTCACCGACGACGGCGTCTTCATCCTCGGCGCCGCCCTGCTGGCCACCGTCGCGGTGACCTGTGCGCTCGCCGCCGTGCGCGGCCGGGGCCACTCGGCCGGCGCCCGGGCGGCGCTGGGGCTGGTGGCGCTGGCCGCCCTGGCGCTGGCGTTCGTGCTGACGTCCGTGAAGGCCTCCGGCTTCCTGCCCGCGCTGCTCGGCGTGGCGCTGCCCTACGGCCTGGCCGCCGGCGCGGTCGGCTGGGCGGTGCGGCTGGCCCGCCACGGCGACTGACCCTCCCGCCGCGCCCGGGCGCGGCCCCCGGAACACCTCAAGGAAGGAAGGGCGCGGCGTGACCGAACCCGTGCTCGTCGTCGACTTCGGCACCTCCTCCTCGGCGGCGGCCGTCGTCCTGGACGGGCGTGAGCGGCCGTTGAAGGAACCGTCCAGCGGGCTGCTGTCCTGGCCGTCGGCGGTGTCCGTCGGCGCGGACGGCGGACTGCTCGTCGGCTCGGCGGCCGAGCGCCGCAAGCGGGCCGAACCCGACTCCTACCGCGCCGAGTTCAAGCGCGACCTCGGCGAGCGCGCACCCGTCGTGCTGGGCGGCCGCCCGTTCACCGCGGTCGCCCTGGTGGCCGCCGTGCTGGCCGAGTTCCGGGCACAGGCACGGGCCGTGGCCGGCCGCGACATCGACCGGCTGGTGGTGACCGTGCCCGCCTCCTACGGGCCGGTGGACCCGCGCCGTGAGGCGATGCTCGAAGCCGGTGCGGCGGCGGGTTTCGGCAGCGTCGAACTGCTGGCCGAGCCGGTGGCCGCCGCGCACGCCACCGTCGCCGGGGAGCCGTTCGCGCCCGGTGAGACGGTCCTGGTCTACGACTTCGGCGGTGGCACCTTCGACACCGCGCTGGTGCGGATCGGTGCGGACGGAGCCTCGCACACCGTGCTCGGCCACGCCGCCCTGGACGACTGCGGCGGCCGCGACATCGACGCCCTGCTCGCCACGGGCGTCGCAGCCGCCGGGCGCGACTGGCTCGACCCGCTGATGGCCGCCGGGGCGACCCGCGCCCGGCTCGAACTCGGCGACTTCGTCCGGCGGATCAAGCACCAGCTGAGCGAGGCTCCGGAGGTGGAGGACTACTTCACCCCGGTCACGCCGTCGAGCCGGGTCGACCGCTCCCAGCTCGAAGCCCTGATCGCGCCGTTGCTCGACCGCACGGTCGCCTGCTGCCGTCAGCTGCTCGCCGACTGCGGGGTGCGGCCGCGGGGCGTCGACGCGGTGCTCCTGGTCGGCGGCACCACCCGGGTCCCGGCCGTCGCCGCGCTCCTGGCCGACCGGCTCGGGCGGCCGCTGCGGCTGGTCGAGGACCCGGACCTGGCCGTGGTGCACGGCGCCGCCGTCTGGGCGGCCCGCTCCGCCGAGCGCCGGCTGCTGCCCGCCGCCACCGAACCGGGCGCGGTGCCGCTCGCCTGGGACCTCGGGGCGCCGGCCGAACTCACCGAGTGGCGCGTCCCGCTGGGCGCCGGTTACGAGGCAGGCGCCGCCCTCGGCACCCTGCGCACCCCCGAGGGCGCCCTGCTGGAGCTGGCCGCCGCCGCGCCGGGCCGCGTCGTACGCCAACTCCGCGCCCCCGGCGAGACGGTGAGCGCGGGGGAGTGGCTGCTCGCGGTCGAGCAGCGGGCGCCGGAGCCGGTGCCCGCGCCCGGGCTCCGGCCCGCCGGGGCGGCGCCGGGCCCGGTGGCGGCCCGCCCGGCCCTGCACCGGCGCCGGTGGTGGCGCGTCCTGGTGTCCTCGCTGTTCGCGCTGGACACGTTCGTCGCCACCGCTTCGTCCGGCAACCTCGCCGTCGGCCTGCTGTCCGGGGCCGTCTTCGCCGGGCTGGTGCACCTGGTGGGATACGGGGTGGGCCGGGCACAGGACCGCCGGAGCCGATGATGAAGGACGACAGGATGTTCGACCCCGGCGGCGGAGACCCGCTGCACCTGCCCGACCAGCACGACGCCGTCGAGGGGTTCGCCGAATTCGTCGGGGAGGTCGCCGAGTTCGTCACCGACCTGGTCGAGGACGTCACCGAGCTGATCGACCTGTTCGACGAGCAGGCCGCCGAGCGCGCCCTCGCCGAGGACGCCCCGGACACCGAGGCCCCGGACGCCGGGTCCCCGGCGGAGGGCAGCGCTGCGGCGGAGGCCGCGGCCGTGCTCGTCGACCCCGTGACGGGCGTCGACCCGACCGACTTCATCCACGGCATCCTCACCGCCGACGCCGATCAACTCGCCTCCATGGAGGACCAGTTGCGCGGCCTCGCCGGGCAGGGGGACTTCGGCCCCGTCCTGCCGCCCGACCTGCCGCCCGACCTCCGAGGACCCGCATGACCCCCGGCGCCCCGCCGTCCCCCGCCCGCGCCCTCGACGCACTGCGCGCCGACACCCTCGCGCTCTACGCCGCGCTGCGCCCGGCCGCCGCGGCCGCCCGGCACGCGTTGACCGCCGAGCGGCTGGCGGCGGCCGAACGGCGGCTGCGCGAGGGGACGTTGACGGTGGTGGTGTGCGGGGAGTTCAAGCGCGGCAAGTCCAGTCTGCTGAACGCGCTGCTGGAGGAGCCCGATCTCTTCCCCCGGGACACCTACTTCGCCACCAGCCTGGTCACCACCGCCGCCTTCGGCCCCGTGGAGCAGGTGGTGGTCACCCTCGACCCGCCGGAGGACCGGCCGGACGACGAGCCGGAGCAGGTGGAGATCCCGCGCGGGCGGATCGCCGAGTTCGCCACCGAGTCCGGCAACCCGGGGAACGTCAAACGGGTGCGGCTCATCTCCGTCCACCTGCCGAACCCCCGGCTCGCCTCCGGCCTGGTGCTGGTGGACACCCCGGGCGTGGGCGCGGTCTACCAGGCGCACACCGCCGTCACGGCGGGCTTCCTGCCGCAGGCCGACGCGCTGGTGTTCGTCGCCGACGCGACGCAGCCGCTGACCGAGAGCGAGCTGCGCTTCCTCTCCCGGGCCGCCGCCGCGTCGCGGGCACTGGACGGCACCGACGGGCTGGTCTTCGCCCTCAGCAAGATCGACACCGTCGGCGACTACACCGCGATCCACGCCAACACCCTCGGCAAGCTCGCCGCCGCGACCGGCCTCGCGCCGCAGGACGTCCCGCTGGTGCCGGTCTCCGCCCGCGCCAAGCTGGACTTCCTGGCGGACGGTGACCCGGAGGACCTGGAGATCAGCAACTTCGAGGAGTTCGAACGGGTCCTGTGGTCGGCGCTCGCCCGGCGCCGGGCCTCGCTGCTGGTCGGCGGCGCGCTGGCCGAACTGGAGGCGTCGGCGCGCACCATGCTCGAACCGGTGGACGCCGAGCTGCAGGCCCTGCTCGACGACACCCGCACCCGGCTCGCCGAACTCCGGGCCGACACCGAGGAACGCGAGCGCCGGATCGCCGAACTCGCCTCCTCCCAGGCCGGCTGGCGCCGCGAACTCGTCGACGCCGTCGCCGAGCTGGGCCGCACCCTGGGCATGCGGGCGCAGCAGGAGCTGGAACAGGTCTGGCACCGGTTCCGCACGGAGTACCTCTTCGACGACGCGATGATCGCCGAACCCGACCGGCTGGTGGGCCAGTTGGCGGCCGATGCGGCGCTCGTCACCGGAACGGTCGGCGAGCTGGCCGGGCTGCGGGCGGCGGAGCTCCAGGGCGACTTCGCCCGCCGCAACGGACTGGAACTGGACGCCCGCCCGAGCAGCCGGCTGCCCGAGCCGCCCGTCCCGCCGCTGACCGTGACCGGCCGGCTGGGCGAGGGGGAGCGGCAGGCGCCCGGCGGCGGCCGGCTGCGGGCGGTGACCTCCGGCTCCGGCATGGGCACGACGGCGGGCGGGCTGGCGGCGGGCGCGATCGGCGCGATCATCGGGACGCTGGTGCTGCCCGGCGCCGGGACGGCGGTCGGCGCCCAGATCGGCACCTCGATCGGCTCGGTGGTGGGCGCGCTGTTCGGCGGGGTCGCCGGGTACCGGGGCGCCGTACGGGACCAGCAGCTCGCCGACAAGGTCGCCCGCCGCAACAGCCTGCGTGCCGAACTGGAGGCGATGCGGGCCGGCCAGTACGCCCACCTCGCGAACGCGGTGCGGGACCTGACCCGCACGCTGGCCGAGGCGGTGCGGGCCGAGCTGGAGAGCCGGATCGCCCGCGAGCAGGCCGCCGCCCGGGACACCCTGGCCCGGCTGGAGTCCGCCCGCAGCGCCACCCGCGAGCAGGCCACCCGGCGGGCCGCCGAACTCGGCCTGGAGCGGCGGCCGTTGACGGAGGTCAGGGCCGGGGTGGAGCGGCTGGGCGCCCGGCTGACGGCCCTGCTCGCGGAACCGCGGTGAGCACGGGAGGCGGCGGCCGCTGGTGGCGGTTCGGGCGGGGCGGCGGCGAGCAGCCGCCCGCGCCGCCGCACGCCCCCGGCCCGGCCCCCGCGCCGGCCCCCGCTGCGCCCGAGCCCGAGCCCGAGCCGGGCGTGCGCGAGGCCACCGAGCGCGCCGTCACCGAGGCCGCCGCCCTGCTCGGCCCCCGCCACCGCGCCCCGGCCGCCCTCCTCCCTGCCCTGGACGCGCTCGACGGCTACCGCGACCTGGCCGTGCGCCCGATGCGGGTCGCCCTGGTCGGCCGGGTCAGCGCGGGAAAGTCCACCCTGGTCAACGCCCTGCTCGGGGCCCACCGGGTGGAGACCGGGGCCGAGGAGCTGACCTTCAACGTCAGCCGCCTCACCCACGGCGCCGAGCGCACCGTCACCGTCCACTACAAGGACGGCCGCCCCGCCGACCACCACCACCCGGACGACCTGCGCGCCCTCACCGCCCAGGCCCGCGACGACGACCAGGCCGGGCGGGCCCGGCTCCAGGCGATCGACCACCTGGTGGTCACCGACCCCAGCCCGTACCTGCGCTCCTTCGACCTGGTCGACACCCCCGGCCTGGACTCGGTGCTCGGCGCCGACTCCGCCAACACCCTGCGCTTCCTGGGCCGTTCACCGGACGAGGTGCGGGCCGACTCGATCGGCCACGCGGGCAGCGCCGACGCCCTGGTGCTGGTCTTCGCCCGCGGGCTCGCCCAGGGCGAGGAGGAACTGCTCGCCGACTTCACCGGCGCCGGTTTCGGCCCGGGCGCTCCCGGCGGCCCCGGCCCCGGCTCCGGTGCCGCCCCCGCCACCCCCGGCCCGGGCGGCGCGCTCACCACCGTCGGGGCCCTCACGAAGGTCGAGCTGTACTGGCCCGAGCACCCCGACCCGCTGGCCGAGGGCCGCCGGGTCGCCGACCGGGTGATGACCGCCGCCGGCGGCACCCGGCTGATGTACGACCTGCGCCCGCTGTGCAGCCTGGTCGGCGCCGCCGCCGGGCAGCTCACCGAGGCGGACCACGCCGACCTCGCCGAACTGGCCACCGTCGAACCCGCCCTGCTCGCCCGCCGCGCCGCCCGCGGCCCGTACTTCACCACCCGCCCCTACCCCGACCTGCCCGTGCCGGCCGACCGCCGCGCCCACCTGTTCGGCCTGCTCGCCGGCTACGGCCTCACCCTCGCCTGCGGCCTCATCCGCGACGGCGTCGAGGACCTGCCCACCCTGCGCGCCGAACTCGACCGGCGCAGTGGCCTCGCCGACTTCCGCCGCCTGCTCGCCGACCACTTCGGCGCCCGCGCCGACCTGATCAAGCTGCGCCGCATCGTCGACCGCGCCCGCACCCTTCCCGACACCCTCGCCGCGGACCTCCTGCCACCCGACCCGCCGTCCGCCGCCCGGCTGCGCGCCGCCGTCGACCGCGCGGTCGGCCGCTTCGTCGACCTGGAGGTCCAGCAGCACGCCTTCCGCGAACTGACCGTGCTGCGCGACTGCTACGACGGCCGCCTGACCGGCCTGTCCGCCGACGACCTGCTCGAACTCCGCCGCGTCATCGGCGAGTTCGGCACCACCACGGCCGCCCGCCTCGGCCTGCCGGAAGCCGCCTCCCGCCCCGCCCTGCGGCGCCACGCCCTGGCCCGCCTCGCCCACTGGTCCACCCTGACCGCCGACCCCACCTTCGCCGGTCCCACCCGCCGGGCCTGCCAGGTCCTGCGCCGCAGTTACGAACGCCTCGCCGCCGGCCTCTGACCGGCTTCCGGGGGTCGCTGACCGGCCGCTGCGCCGCCCCGGGCCCCGGGCCCCGGCGGCCCGGCGGTCCGGGAGCCGTCAGAGGGCGGCGAGGAAGGCGTCGAGTTCGCGCTCGAACAGGTCCGGGCGCTCCAGCGGGACCATGTGCGCGGCGCCGGGCAGGACCAGCGCGCGGACGTGCGGGGCGGCGTCGGCGAGGGCACGGGCGTTGGCGAGGATGTCGGCGCCGTCCAGTTCGCCGGTCAGGACCAGTGCCGGTGCCCTCAGCTCGCCGAGCCGGTCGGCCGCGCCGGCCTCCAGCGCGCTCCCGGCGCCGAAGCCGGCGGCGTGGCGCAGCACATGGGCCGTCACCGAGGCGCGCAGCCGCTCCCGCAGGGCGCCGTCCACCTGGTCGGGGGAGCGGTGCGGGCCGTCCGCCCACATCCGCAGGAAGTGCTCCACGAAGCGGTCCACGCCCTCCGCGCCACCCGCGCCCAGCGCGGCGATCTGCCGCTCGGTGTGATGGGCAACGAACGGGTCGGCGAACGGCCGTCCGCTGACGCCGGGGGCGGTGAGCACCAGGCCCGCGACCTGCCCGGGGTGGGTGAGCGCGGTGTCCAGGGCGATGCGCGCGCCGAGCGAGAGCCCGACCAGCACGGCGCTCGGCACGTCCAGGTGCGTGAGCAGGGCCCGCAGGTCGTCGGGGTGGGAGTGGTCGCCGGTGACGGGGGAGGAGCGGCCGTGGCCGCGGGCGTCGTAGCGGACGACGTGACGGCCGCGGGCGGCGAGCCGGGTGAACTGCTCGTCCCAGCTGTGCCGGTCCAGCAGCCCGCCGTGCAGCAGGACGACGGCGGGCCCGGCGCCCTCCGCGACCTCGTAGGACAGTTCGCCGCCCGTGACGGGTGCGGTGCCGGTGCGGGTGTCGGTCATGGTCCGTCCGTTCCTCCATCGTCGTTGCGCCCGCCGTGGTCCCGTTCCCCGGCGGCGCGCTCCAGCTCGTGGAACACCTCGCCGAGTCGGTCGAGCACCCGCAGGGCGGTGGCGACCTCGGCCGGGTCCAGGTCGCCGAGGTGGCGCCGCAGTGCCTCGCGCTCGGCTCCCTGGACGCGGGCGAGCACGGCCTCGCCCCGGGGGGTGAGCCGTACCAGCGAGGAGCGCCGGTGTTCCGGGTTGGCGGTGGTCTCGGCCAGGCCGAGCGCCTTGGCGTCGTTCACCAGTCGCTGCACGGGCTGGCGGTCCAGGTCCAGCGCCCGCGCCAGCTGCGGCACGGTCCGCGGCCCGCCGCGCCGCAGCGCGTCCAGGACGGCGTGCTGCCCGGCGGTCATGCCCGTCCCGGCCAGCCCGCGTTCGACCGCCCGCAGGACCACCCGGTGCACCGGCCACAGCCGCCGGATCACCTCGTCCAGCAGTCCTTCGACGGCGGGGCCGTCCTCGCCCGCTCCTCGGCTGACACTCATGGTGTCATCATGACATCAGCGGTGTCATGAAGGGAAGGCGGGCCGGGCGGATCGGCCCCGAGCGCGCCGAACGTGCCCCGGGCCGTCGACCGGCCGCACCTGCCCCGGCCCCGCCGCGATGGCCCGCCCGTCGTCCACGGAAACCCGCTTGCCGCCGGGGGCGTGATCGCCTTGGCCGGGCGGCATGACCGACCTGTGCACCGACCGCCTCCTGCTGCGCGGCTGGCGCGCGTCCGACCTCGAACCGTGGGCCGCGGTGAACGCCGACCCCGAGGTCCGCGAGCACCTGGGCGACGTCCTCACCCGCGCGCAGAGCGACGCCTCCGTGGCCCGCTTCCGGGCCGACTTCGGCCGGCGCGGCTACGGCTGGTGGGCCGTCGAGGTCCGGGCCACCGGGGAGTTCATCGGCTTCGCGGGGCTGGACGACGTCGACGACGGCCTCCCGTTCACCGGCGTGGAGATCGGCTGGCGGCTCGCCCGCGCGGCCTGGGGCCACGGCTACGCCACCGAAGCCGCCCGCGCCGTCCTCGCCTTCGGCTTCGGGACCCTCGCGCTGCCCGAGGTCCTCGCCGTCACCACGGCCCGCAACCTCCGCTCCCAGGCGGTCATGCGCCGGCTCGGCATGACCACCGACCCGGCGGACGACTTCGACGACCCCGGCGCCCCCGAGGGCCCGCTGCGCCGCAACGTCCTGTTCCGCCTCGCCGCCCCGGCCTGAGCGCCGGGTGCTCACTCCTCCGCGAGGAGGATCGCCAGCAGACCGGGGAAGCGCTGCTCGATGTCGTCGCGGCGCAGGGTGGCCATCCGGCTGTTGCCCCGGTTCACCTGGCGGACCAGCCCGGCCTCGCGCAGGGTGCGGAAGTGGTAGGTGACGGTCGCCTTGCTGACGGGCAGCGCGAACGAACTGCACGTCCGCGCCCCGTCGGCCGGCCCGGCGGCCAGCTCCCGCACCACGCGCCGCCGCATCGGGTCGGCCAGCGCCGCGAGGACCCGGCCGAGCTCGATCTCCGCCGGCTCCGGGTGTCCTTCGTCGTCGGGCATGGTCCTCGCCGCCTCCTAGGTATGACTTGCATCTTACCTCCCCGGTCGCCTAGCGTCCGAGAGGTACGAGATCACTCATACCTTTCGAAGGGATCCCCCCATGCCCCAGCCCTACACCCTCGTCGGCACCGCCCGCCCCAAGCCCGACCGGGTCGACGACCTGCGCCGGCTCCTGCTCTCCTTCGTCGAGCCGACCCGCCAGGAGCCCGGCTGCCTCGAATACCACTTCCACGAGGACAGCGAGGCCCCCGGCGTCTTCGTCTTCTACGAGGCCTGGCGCACCAAGGAGGACCTCGACGCCCACCTCGCCCTGCCCCACATGCGCGACTTCTGGGAGCACCGGATGGAGTACCTGGAGCAGGACCTGGAGATCCGCTGGCTCACCATGCACAGCCCCTACGAGCACCGCTCCGCCCCGGACGCGCGCACGGCCCGGGGCGGTGATGACGCCGCGGGCTAGGATGCGGGGTGGATCATGGGCCCCGGCAGGAGGATGCGCACGGATGAGTGGAACGGTCGCAGCGGTCAGCAGCAACGGGGAGTACTCCTTCACCAAGCCGAACCGCGACAGCATCACGCTGCTCGCCGGGCTCGGGGTGGAAGGGGACGTGCACGCGGGGGTGACCGTCAAGCACCGGTCGCGCGTCGCGCAGGACCCGACGCAGCCGAACCTGCGGCAGGTCCACCTCATCCACGAGGAGCTGTTCGCCGAGGTGGCGGAGCGGGGATTCACCGTGGCGCCGGGGCAGTTGGGCGAGAACGTCACCACCCGCGGGATCGATCTGCTCGGGCTGCCGGTCGGCGCACTGCTGCGGATCGGGTCGGACGCGGTGGTGGAGGTCACCGGGCTGCGCAACCCCTGCCAGCAGATCGACCGCTTCCAGGACGGTCTGCTGAAGCAGGTCGTCGGGCGCGACGAGGCCGGGACCGTGGTGCGCAAGGCCGGGATCATGGGCGTGGTCCGGGACGGCGGTGTGATCCGCCCCGGCGACGCGATCGAGGTCGAGCTGCCGGAGGGGCCGCACCGCCCGCTCGACCGCGTCTGAAGCAGGTTCTGGCGGACGACCTCCGGCACCGGCCGCGCATGGCCGAGGTCCGCCGCCGCGGTGCGCTCAGTACCGGGGCCGGTTGCGGCTGAGGTCGCGGGCGTGCACCAGCGCCTCGCGGATCAGGGCGGTGAGGCGGGCGGTGCCCTCCGCGCCGGTGCAGTTCGACGGATAGGCCTTGACGGCGCGCCACTCGCCGTCGGTGAGCGGCGGCCTCGGGCGCGCGGGTTCGATGCCCTCGGGGAGGGCCGGAAGGCGGACCAGGAGGGTGTCGAGGCCGGCCGCCACGACGGCCGCCACGCCCTCGAACGTCAGGACCGGCATGCCGTAGAGGCCTTCCACGGGGTGGCGCGGGGCCAACTCGGAGAGCCGGTCGCAGAGATCGGGGTGCGTGTGCAGCTGCCAGGGCCCGAGCGTGAAGTCGCCCGGTCCGTCGGGCGGGGTCGCCTGTTCGCGGAGGTGGGCGATCAGCGCGCGGTTCTCCGGGGCGTCGAGGAGTGCCGGGACGGGGGTGGCGGCGGGGCGGCGCTTCCGCTTGGGCATGCGGACGAGGGTAGCCCCTCCTGCCCGAGGTAGTCGTGGAGTTGCGCCGAGGCCTCCAGCATCGCGAGGCCCCGGTCGGTGAGCCGCCGCCGCCAGCCGGCGAGGGCGGCGGCGAGGGCGGTCGTGCCGCCGGCGGTGCGGACCTGCTCGACGACCGCCGCGATGTCCTGGAGCCGGTAGCCGCCGCGGCGCAGCAGGTGGGCGAGGTCGGCGTCGCGGACGTCGGCGGCGCCGAAGACGCGGTGGCCGGTGGCGGGGTCGCGCGCGGGGCGCAGGATGCCGGCCGCCTCCCAGCTGCGCAGGGTGGCGGGGGTGAGCCGCAGCCGGTGGGCGAGTTCGCCGATGGTGCGGGGGAGCGGACCGGAGGGGTCGGCGGGGGCGGTCGCCGCCGTCAGGTGGTCGACGGCGGCGCGGACGGCGGTGAGGGTCCGGTGGTCGTGGAGCAGCTGTCCGTGCCCGTGGTGGACGGCGGTCAGGGCGTCGTCGGTCCGGCCGTCGTGCACGGCGTTCATGATCGCCCCGGCGGTCCGGTGCCCGTACCCCCGGACCAGCGCGAGGAAGGTGCGCAGCGCCGCCGCGTGCCGCTCGGTGTAGATCCGGTACCCGGTGGGGGTGCGCTCGGCGGGCGGCAGGAAGCCGTCCTGCTCGTAGTTGCGGACGGCCTGCGCGGAGAGCCCGTGCTCGCGGGCGAGATCGGCCGGGCGCAGGTTCCGCTTCCTGGTGGGGTTGCTGGGCACTTTGAGACTTTACAAGAGATTCCTCGGGCCGGGACCGGAAAAGTCTCAACCGCTCTCTCAGGGATACGATGGAGGCTCATGACACAGGACATCCGAGACTTCCTGCCCCTGTCGTGCGGCCTGGTGGCGTTCGGCGAGCCGACGCACGTGGAACCGGCCTTCGGGCGGGTCCGCAACGAACTGTTCGCCCAACTGGTCGGGCGCGGCTTCCGGTCGATCGTCCTGGAGACCGACCGGGTGTCGGCGCTGACGGTGGACGCCTTCGTCCGGGAGGGGGCGGGGTCGCTGGACGGTGCGATGCGCGACGGCTTCACCCACGGGTGGGGGGAGCAGGAGCCCAACCGGGAGCTGGTGGCGTGGATGCGCGCGTACAACCGCAGCCGTCCGCCGCAGGAGCGGCTGGCGTTCCACGGCTTCGACGCCCCGACCGAGAACACGACGGCCCCGAGCCCGCGCCCGTACCTCGAACACGCCCGCGACTACCTGGGGGCCGACGTCGACGTGGCGGCCCTGGCCGGGGACGACGAGCGGTGGAGCCGGACGGAAGCGGTGCTGGACGCGGCGATGTCGCCGGGCGCCTCGGCGCAGGCGGACCGGCTGCGGGCGGTCGCGGACGATCTGCTGGGCCTGCTCCACGCGAGGGCGGCGGAGCTGATCGCGGCCACGTCGCGCGAGGAGTGGGAGGCGGCGCGGACGCATCTGACGGCGGGGGCGGGGTTGTTGCGGTACCACCGGCAGGCGGCGCGGCCGGGGGAGCCGGGCGAACGGCTCGCGGGGCTGCTGGGGGCCAGGGACGAGATCATGGCCCGCAACCTGCTCGCCATCAGGGAGGTGGAGGCACGGCGCGGCGGTACGTTCGTGTTCGCCCACAACAGCCATCTGCAACGGAACCCGAGCGTGTGGCGGATGGGGGAGAAGGACGTGACGTGGAACGGCGCCGGCCGGATCGTGGCCGCGCTGGTGGGTGGTGAGAAGTACTTCTTCGTGGCGGGAGCGCTCGGCGGCGCCGGCCCGTGGGCCCTGGCCCCGGCGGCGGAGGAGCCGTCGGCCGGTGAGGCCGATCTGCTCCTGGAGGTCGGGAACGGTGGTTCCGAGGCGGCGTGAACGCCGTCGACGCATGCGGACCGGGCGCCGGTCGTCGCCCCGGCGCCCGGTCGGCACGCACGGTCGATCCTTCCCGGTGATCGGCCGGTTCTCCTCGGTCGGTGGCGGGAAGAGTGCCGCACGGTGCTGCATCGCCGTCCCGCCCCGCCGGTCCCGGCCCCTCCCGGACCCGCCCGGAACGCCCGCCCCCGCCCCCTCCTGACCCGCGGTCGGTGCGCCGCCGTCCGGCGAGCCCGCCACATCCGGGAGCAGGACGTCGGATCCGCCGACTTCCTGCTCCCGCCCGGGATCGCGGCACATCGGCCTCCGGTGCCCGCTCAGGTGTCCGCGAGCCGCTCGTGGAGGTCCTCGCCGAAGCGGGAGCGGTAGACGCCGTGGGCGATGGTCCCGGGGGACTGGTAGCCCCGGTGCCGAGGGTCCGAGACCTCCGTATCCCACCGCACCGCCTGCCCCGGCCCCGCCGCCACGCGGCCCAGGTACAGCTGCGCGACGTCCTCCAGCCCCGGATCCCCGGCGAGCACCGAGCGCCACAGCCCGCGGCCCTGCCCGACCACCCACAGGCACAGGTCCTCGGTGCCGTCCTCGGACCAGGCGTCCCCGTCCACGCGCACGCCCTCCGAGAAGTCGGCCAGCGCGCCCGCCGCGCACTCGTACGCGAGCGCGAACTCTTCGAGGACCTCGCGTGGTTGGGACCCCAGCCACGCCTCAAGGGCCGACAGGTGCGGCCGGGCCGCTTCCAGGGCGTCCCAGAACCGATCGGGTATGTGCTCCGGTTCCATCCCGGCTCCTCCGTCCGGCTGCGGTCAGGTGGCCTTGCCATGCCCGACGAGGCGGAAGGCCAGGCAGACCACGGGCGTGTCGTCCTCCACCCGGGTGCCCAGCCGCGCCCAGTAGCCGACGTGCCCGGTGCGCCACTCCTCCAGGGAGGCGTCGCCCTCGCCCTCCGCGTGGGCGTGCTCCCAGGTGACCTCGGCGAACGGCTTCACCTCCACGCCGGTGATCTCGATGACGCCGACCGACTCGCCGCCGTCGTCGGTCAGCGCCAGCCGTTCGCCGGGCTGCTCCAGGCTCTCCCCCTCCTCGGCGTACTCCGCCAGCAGCCCGGTGGTGGCCGTCTTCCGGCCGGCCAGGGCCAGGGCGTTCAGCCGGGCCCGTATCGGGCCGGGGGTGCCCAGTTCCATCGAGCGCAGGCCGTTGACGCGTGGCCACATCCCCTCATCACCTCTTCCGGTGTCGCGGTCGTGTCTCCGGCCGACGATACGGCGCCGCGCCGACCGGGGTGGGGGCGGACACACGTGACGGTAGGTTAGCCTTACCTAAATTCAGGTGAGAGGAGACGGCCCTGACCAGCACCACCGCCCCCGCGCGCTTCCTGCTCTTCCCGCTCCAGGTGGTCCGGGCCACCCGGATCACCCCGCACATGGCCCGGATCACCCTCGGCGGACCCGCCCTCACCGGCTTCGTCAACGGCGGCCTCGACCAGCGGGTGAAACTGCTGCTGCCGCTGCCCGGGCAGAGCGAACCCCTGATGCCCGAGGGCGAGGAGGAGTTCGGCTGGTACCAGAGCTGGCGGGCCATGGACCCGGCCGTCCGCCCGGTGCTGCGCACCTACACCGTCCGCGCCCGGCGCCACGACCCCGACGAGGTCGACATCGACATCGCCGTCCACGGCGACCACGGACCCGGCTCGCGCTGGGCCAGGACGGCGGCGCCCGGCGACCGGGTGATCGTCTGCGGGCCGGCCGTCGAGGACGCCGGTGGCGTCGAGTTCCGGCTGCCCGACGGGGCGGACTGGGTGCTGCTCGCGGGTGACGAGTCCACCCTGCCCGCCGTCGCCGCGATCCTCGGCGAACTGCCCGGGAACCTGCCGGTGAGGGTGTTCGCCGAGGTCGAGGGGCCGCAGGAACACGCCTACCTGCCCGCCGCCCGCCCCGGCACCGGGATCACCTGGCTGCACCGGGGCGCCCCGGGCACCCCCGCCCTCCCCGACGCCGTCCGCGCCGCCGAACTGCCGGACGGCGCGCCGTACGCGTGGATCGCCGGCGAGGCCTCGGCCGTCCGCGAGCTGCGCCGCCACCTGGTGAGCGAGCGCGGCTGGGACCGGCGCGCCGTCTGCTTCATGGGCTACTGGCGCCTCGGCCGCACCGAGGACCAGCGCGCCGACGAGCCGGCGGAGACGGACGCCGACTGACCGGCGTCGCGTCCGGATTCGAGGGAGGTCGAAGGGCTTGGCCCGGCCGGCTCGCACGCGGCGAGACTGGCCGGGCCGA
The DNA here is from genome assembly GCF_042884635.1 of Kitasatospora sp. NPDC058115. Lineage (NCBI taxonomy): Bacteria > Bacillati > Actinomycetota > Actinomycetes > Kitasatosporales > Streptomycetaceae > Kitasatospora > Kitasatospora sp. NPDC058115. Next base: position 150,564 of record NZ_JBHVTL010000001.1, on the reverse strand, counting down.
CGCGGTCCCGAGCGGGTGCGGCGGCAGTGTCCGGGCTCCGGCCAGCAGCGACTTCAGGAGAGTGCCCGTCATGAGAATCGCGCGTTCCCTTCTTCCCCGCGCCGGTGTCGCCGCCGGGGCCGTGCTGATGGCGGCCGGGCTGCTGGGCGGCCCCGCCCAGGCCGCCGACGGCGCCCCCGCCGCGGGCGACCCCGCGGCCACGGCCGCCGCCGCTCCCGCTGCGGTGTCCGACGCCGACCAGACCGTCATCCACGGCACCGCGGGCCTCAACCGCGGCGAGAGCTGGTCCTCCCCGGACGGCACCACCGTGCTGTACCAGCAGTGGGACGGCCACGTGGTGCTGTACAAGAACAACGTCGCCATCTGGACGGCCGTCGGCACGTACGGCGTCGGCACCTACCTCTACATGCAGGCCGACGGCAACCTCGTCGCGTACGACGCCGCCATGCGCGCGGTGTGGAACAGCAGGACCCCGTACCACCCGGGCGCCTACCTCGCCGTCCAGAACAGCGGCAACCTCGTCATCTACGCCGGGAGCACCCCGATCTGGTGGTCCAACTACCGCCCCGGCGGCACGGGCCCGGTCGACCCCGAGTGCCGCCCCGGCCGCCTCTGCCCGTGACGCGGTAGCGCCGCACCCCCCGGTCCCGCCCCGCCCGGCCCCCGTCCGGGCGGGGCGCACCCGTGCCCGCGCGGGGTGTCCGGAAGGGCAGGACTCCGCCGCCGGTGGAACCACCGGAGCGCCCGACGGAGTCGGGACCGGCATGAACGCCGAAACCGCGCCCCATGAGCCACGTCCGCACCGGACCGACCGCCGCCGCCTGCTGCTGAGCGTCGCGGCCGGACTGGGCGCGCTCGCGGTGCCGGCCGGGGCCCGCTGGTGGGCGGTCCGGGACAACGCGCGCGGCCCCCGGATCTGGGAGGCGGCGACCGGCGGGCGGGTCGTCCCGTCGGCCGACCCCCGGGGGAACGTCCACGTGGCGGGGTACGACGGCGGCGTCCGGGCCCTGGACCCGCGCACCGGTGCCGTCCGCTGGGCCGCGGCGGTCGGACCGGCCGACGCCGCCGCGCAGCGGGGCGGCTGGCCGCTGGCCGAGGGCGCCGGTGTGGTGTGCGTGTACTCCACGACCAGGGTGCAGGTCCTCGACGCCGCGTCGGGGGAGCCGCGCTGGGAGACCGCGGTGTCGGACGCGGGGGAGGCCCCGGCACCCCCGGGCGTCGCCGTGGCGGGCGACAGCGTGATCCTCGTCGACGGAGCGTCGCTGCGCTCCTTCGACGCGGCCACCGGCCGGGCGCTCTGGAGCGGCCCGCCGACGGTCTCCGGCACCCCGCTGGTGGCCGGGGACACCGTGTACGTCCCCGGCCGCTCGGCGGGGCTGCTCGCGTTCGACCTCCGCAGCGGTGAGCAACGGTGGGAGCAGGGCGCCGTCGACGCGGTCCTGGACCCGCCCGCCGTCCACGCCGGCCTCGTGCACCTCGTGGACACCGGCCGGACCGACCGGACCGGCGCGAGTTCGGCGGCGCTCGCCCTGGAGGCGGCCACCGGGCGGGTGCTCTGGAAGCGGACGCAGCTGCGCGGCCCGATCGGTCCGGTGGTCGCGGGCGGGACGGTCTGCCTGCTCAGCGGGAAGCAGCTGCTCGCCCTGGACGCGGCGACGGGCGACGAGCGGTGGACGGCCGCCGTGCCGCCGGGGGCGGGCCGGGGGACGAGCTCGCTGACGGCCGCCCAGGGAGCCGTGTACGTCGGGACGAACGACGACCGCCTCTTCGCGCACGACCTGCGGACGGGCGGACTGCGCTGGCAGGACGAGCCGGAGCGCCTGCGGGCCGACACCGAGTTCACCCGGGTCTCGCTCGCCGTGGCCGGATCCACCGTCTACCGGGGCAGCCGCACCGGCCTCCGCGCCTTCACGGCCCTGTCCCCGGTCTGAGGCCCGGCCTGAGCCCGGGACCGCCCCGTCCGGCCCGCGCCGCCGCCCCCGACGTCGCTACCGGCGCGGGGGATCGATCCGGGTGCGGGCCGGGGCGAGGAGCCGGTTGAGCAGCTCGGCGCCCTCGGCGGTGTCCAGCGCGACCGACGCGGTGCCGGCCGGCTTGACCAGGGTGGTGGCGGCGTCGCGTTCGTAGAGGACGCAGGCGCTGCTCCCGAGGTCCCGCTTGGACGGCCAGCGCAGGCCGGCCGCCCACGGCGCCTGGCCGCGGATCCAGGCCGCCCAGCGGCGGGTGCGCGGATAGGCGTCGGGGGTGGAGTGGATCAGCCACTCGTCCTGGTGGACGGCCGCGAGCTGATCGAGCGTCATCAGGCCGACCAGCGGGATGTCGCACGTGGTCTCGATCCGCGACAGCACCCGCCCCCGCACCGAGGCGCGCCGGATCCGCCGCCAGCCGCGCTCGTCGAACGGCACGCCGCGGACCAGCGTCTCCATCACCGCCGTGCGCTCCGAGAACCCGGCGTACAGGTACGGCAGATGGGTCCCGTCGCCCTCGTAGGAGCAGAACCGGCCGCCCTCGTAGTGGGAGTCGGACGGGTTCGGGTTGAACGAGGTGGCCGGGTACGCGGCGGAGTGCACCCGGTGCAGCACGGTCCCGGCGGGCAGCACCTCGCGGAACGGGGTGGCGCGCACGGTCGGGGCGGGAACCTTCACGTCGGGCATGCCGTCACCACTCCGCGATCTCGGCGCGGGCGGCGGCGAGCAGGGCGTGCTCGCCGGTGGTGCCCAGGAGGCGGGCGGGGACGGCGTCCAGCCAGGCATTGGTGCCCAGCCACCAGTCGGCCACGCCCCACGGGTCGTCGTCGGCGTCGAGCAGGCGGTTGACGGCGACCACGACGGGCCGCGGGAGGCCGGAGACGTCGTCGAACTGGAACGCCGGGAGGCGGACGGCGCCCTGGCGGTCGGTCAGCCGGATGAGGTCGGGGTCGGCGGGGTCGTTCCCGCCGGCGCGGTAGTCGGCGGCGCTGACGGAGTCCGCGGCGAGCAGCCAGTCGTCGGCGTCGTCCGGCGGGGAGAGGTCGTCCGGCGGCGAGGAGCCGCCCGGCGGGGGGAGGTCGTCCGGCGGGGAGGAGCCGGTCGCCGGTGTCGCGGTCCGGAGCAGGCTCTCGATGCCGGACCGGATCGTGATCGCGCCGGGACCGCCGGCCCCGACGATCCGGACCTCGTCGCCGCCCCGGGCGTAGCGCACGGAGTCGTCGAACAGCTCCCGTACCGGGTGCCCGTCCGGCAGCGCGGCGAGCATCAGCCGCTGGATCTTGCGCGCGAGGCGCTCCGGATCGGCGGTCCGGTCCTCGACGAGCGCCCGGAGCCGGTCGCGGGAGGACTCGTCGAGGAGTGCCCAGATCTCGGCCCAGTGCGTGCGCAGCTCCGCCAGCAACTCGTCCGGCACCATCGTCCCTCACCCCCGCCCGATCCGGTCCCGCCGCTCGGCCGAACGCGTCGGCCGAGCGCCAGGGTAGCGCGTCGGGGCGCTCCGTGGGCGGTGATCTCGGATTCGCAAAGGTGGGACGGCCTTGGCCGGATCTGCGGCATGATGGTGGCTCAGCAGCACCTCGGGGGCGGTGCCGGATCGCGCGCGGTCGACTGCCGTGTGCCGTCACTCACGACCCGCACCGGCCCTCGGCGGCGCGTGCGCAGGGGCCCGGACCGGTGGCACGCGCCCGGTCCGCGCCGCAGGTCACGACTCGCGCTCGGAAGGCGGCCGGTGAGCAGTTCCGCGGGATACGGGTGGTCCTACGTCGACCAGGAGGCCGAGCGCCGCCGCCGGTTGCGGGCCCGGCTGGCCGCCGAGGCCCAGCGCGCCGAGAACCTCCGGCGGGCCGAGGAGCGGCGGGCGGAGCTGCGGGCCCGGCTCGGTGAGCTGAGCGAGCAGGCGCAGGGGCTGCGCGGCGAGGCCAGGCAGTTGCGGCGCGCCTACCGGACGGCCCGGGTCACCGTGGAGACGGTCACCGTCGCGGCCGGGGCGGACGAGGCCGAGTTGGCGCGGGCGGTCGAGCGGGCGCGGGCGGCGAACGCCCGGGCGGCGCAGGAGCTGGCGGAGGCGGTGCAGGACGTCTGGTCGGCGGTGCTGCCGGAGGCCGTCGCCGAGCCGGAACGCCCGCGTCAGGCGGCCCGTTCGGACCGGCGCGCCGCCGCGGCCGCGGCGGCTGCCGCGACGCAAGCCGCCACCGAGGCAGCCGAGGCCGCCGAGCGCGAGCGGGCCGAACGGACCGGACGGGTCCGGGCCGGCGCCCTCGTCGAGGCGCAGACGATCCTCGACCGCGACGTGCCCCGCTGCGACCCGGCCGACCTCGAACAGGTCGCGGGCCTGGTGCGCTCGCTGAAGGCCGCCGGCACCGTCTCCGAGGTGCGGACGACGCTCACCGACCTCGCCGCGTTCGTCCAGCACTCGGTGCAGCGCCGCGCCCGCGAGGAGGAGTGCGCCGAACTGCGCGCCGGCCTGGTGGAACTGGCCCAGGACGCGGAGCCGGCCGACCGGGACCGGCTGGTCGCCGAGCTCGCCGCCGCCGAGGACCCGGCGTACCTGCGGCCCGCCGTGGAGGCGGCCGTGGCCCGCGCCGACGCGCGCCGCAACCGGGCACCGGTGGCGGCGGCGCTCGCCGAGGTGCTGCGCGACCGGGACTACCTGGTGGGCGACGGCTTCGCGGACCTGCTCGCCGAGGAGGGCGAGGTGGTGGTGCCGTTCGGCGACCCGGACCCCGGGCGGGCGGCGGCGGCCGGTGCGGGGGAGGCGGACGGCGAGCCGCCCGCCTCCGGCTACGGGCTGCGGCTGGTGCTCTCGCCGGACCGGGCGACCCTGTCCACGGCGGTGGTCCGGCGCGACGACGCCGCCCCCGGCGAGGCCGGGCGCAGCGACGATCACGCGGCGGACGAGGAGCAGGACGAGGCTGTTCAACGGTGGTTCTGCGACGAGCAGTTGCCCGCGATCGAGGACGGCGTGCGGCAGCGGGGCGTGCGGCTGGAGCGGACGTCCGCGATGCCGCCGGGCGCGCTGGCGGCCGGGCTCGTCCCGGGCGGGTGGTGGCCGCAGCCGCCGTCCGAGGCCGCCCCGCCGCGTCGCCGCAGGAAGCCGGGCGGCAGTGCCCGGAACGAGTCGCCCGCCGTCCGCAACACCCCGCAGGAGCGCCACCGTGACCGCTGAACCCCCGCCACCGCCGTCCCAGCCCCCGTCCGCCGGCCGTGCGGAGGGCGCGAACCGTACGGACCGCGCCGACCGCACGGACCGCGCCGACCGCACGGACCGCGCCGACCTGCGCAAGGACGCCGCGCCGCCGTCCGGTGAGGACGACTCCGGACCCGTCACGCCCAGTTGGATCCGCGAACTGGACATGGCCCTCACCGTCTACCCGCAGGTGCTGCTCACCGGCAACGTCCGCGACCAGTACCTGCTGCCCGACGACCACGCCGCCGGCAGCAGCGGGACGCTCGCGCCGTACAGCCTCGGCGGGGTCATCGAGTCGATGTGCGCGGCCCGCGGCTACGGCGCGATCGCCTTCGTCGACCAGGTCGACGACTGCATCGCCCTGCTGCGGCTGAGCGCCACCCCGCAGCAGATCCCCCAGGTGATCCGGGACTTCGTCGAGCGCGACGAGCGGTGGCGGCGGGGCGGCGGCCAGGGGGCGGAGGGCTCCGGCGAGGACGACGACGAGCCGGACATGGTGGACCGCCTGCGCGACGCGATGGTCGGCGTGGTCCAGCACCCCGGGCCGCCGATCGCGCTGGTCGTCCCGTACGCCGGCCGGATCGGCTCGCCACAGGCGCCCGCCGCCGGGGAGGTCGCCCGACTCTTCGCCGCCGCGGAGGAGTTGGGCCACACGGCCCGCCCGGTGCAGGGCGCGAGCGCGGTCACGCCGTACAACACGGTGTTCTGGGTGGTGGAACGGCAGGAGGAACTGCCGAGGGAGTTCGCGGTCGGCAGCCGTGCCCTGCGGGTCATCAACGTGCCGCAGCCGCCGCACGACCAGCGGCTGGCCGCCGCCCGGCACGTGGTCGGCGGGCTCGCCCGCTACCAGGCGGCGACCGGCGGGCCGTCGCTGACCGACGAGGAGACCGGGCTGGCGGCCAGGGCACTGGCCGACTCCTCGCACGGGATGGGCAGTTCGGAGGTCATGGCGATCGGCCGGATGGCCCTGGACCGCAACCTCCCCGTGCAACGGCTCGACGAGGCCGCCCGGCTGTACCGGATCGGCGTGCTCGACAACCCGTGGGCGACCGCCGCGCTGCGCGAACGCATCGCCGGCGGCGAGGAGTTCCTCAACAGCAAGGTGATCGGGCAGCCGCACGCCGTCCGCCGCACGCTGGAGATCTTCATGCGCTCGGCGGCCGGGCTCAACGGCGCCCAGGCGTCCAGCTCGCCCAGCCGGCCGCGCGGCACGCTCTTCCTCTCCGGTCCGACCGGCGTCGGGAAGACCGAACTCGCCAAGGGCGTCGCGGAGATGATCCTCGGCAAGGACGCCCGGCCGATCCGCTTCGACATGAGCGAGTTCGCCGAGGAGCACGCCCGCGACCGCCTGATCGGCGCCCCGCCCGGGTTCGTCGGCCACGACGCGGGCGGCGAACTCACCAACGCCGTCCGGGCGAACCCGATGAGCGTGCTGCTCTTCGACGAGATCGACAAGGCGAACCCGCGGCTGTTCGACCTCTTCCTGCAGATCCTGGAGGACGGCCGGCTCACCGACGGGCGCGGCGCCACCGTCTACTTCACCGAGTGCGTGCTGATCTTCACCTCCAACCTCGGCGTCAAGGCCGTCGTGGTGGAGGACCCGGCAGCCGCCAGGAGCGCCGGGGCCGGCGGGAGCGGTGGTGCCGGTGGGGCCGCCCCGGCCGGTGCGGAGGCCGGCCGGGAGGCGGCGGAGGGGACCGGCGCGGGCGGGACCGGGGCAGGGGGGACGGGCGTGACCGCGCCGCGCACCACCAAACGGGAGTTCAACCGCCACGACGATCCGATGCTGGTCCGTCAAGGACTGCGCGAGGCCTTCGACACCTTCTTCAACGACCAGATCAAGCGGCCCGAGCTGCGCAACCGCTTCGGCGACAACTTCATCCCGATGGACTTCATGCAGGAGAAGTGGGTGCCGCAGATCCTCGACAAGGCCATCGCCTCGGTGGCGGCCCGCGTCCAGGAGGTCCACGGTGCCGCCCTCACCCTCTCCGACGACGCCTGGGAGGTGCTGCGGGTCGAGGCCACCCGGCGGCTCGACCACGGTGGCCGCGGTGTGCTGACCGCCGTCGAGTCGGCGCTGGTCAACCCGCTCGCCAAGGAGGTCTTCCGGACCCCGCCCCGGCGCGGCGAGCGCATCGAGGTGGTCGCCGTCGAGGGGGACGAGGACGGCGAGGGCTACCGTCTGGAGGTCGAACGGTGGCAGGACTGAGCGCCGACGGGGCCGCCGCCCCCGCGTCCGCGCCCGCGTCCGCCCCCGGGTGCGCCTCCGCGCCCGCGCCGGTGGCCCGGGTCGCCCAGGTCTCCCGGCCGGTGACCGCGCTCGGCCCCGGCCGCCGGCTCGGCGTCTGGTTCCAGGGGTGCACGCTGGCCTGCCCTGGCTGCATGTCGCGGCACACCTGGAGTCCCTCCGGCGGACGGGAGTTGACGGTCGAGCGGTTCGCCGCGCTGTGGCGCTCCGCACTCGCCGACGGTCTCGACGGCCTCACCGTCAGCGGCGGCGAACCCCTGGAGCAGCCCGCCGCCCTCGCCGCGCTGCTCGCCGCCGCCGACGCGGAACGCCGCCTGGCCGGGGCCACGGCCGACCTGCTGGTGTACACCGGCTGGGAGCCGGAGGAACTGGCCGCCGACCCGGCCACCGCCGCCGCCCTGGACGGCGCGGACGCCGTGATCACCGGCCGCTACCGGGCCGGGCAGCCCACCCGGCTCGTCTGGCGCGGCTCGGCCAACCAGCGGCTGGTCACCCGCACGGCGCTCGGCCGCGAGCGGTACGCGCCCTATCGGGAGCACCGGCCGGAGCGGCCCGAACTCCAGGTCCGGGTGAGCGAGGGCGAGGTCCGGGTGATCGGGGTGCCGCGCCCCGGGGACCTGGGCCGGATCGAACGCGACCTGGTCCGGCGCGGCGTGACCCTCCGGGAGACCTCGTGGCGACCGTGATCTACCGCTGCCCGGTGGGCGCTCCGGGGGAGTGTCCGACCTCCGCCACCCGGGGGTACTGCCAGGTGCACATGTTCCAGCAGCTGGAGCGGTACGACCCGGCCGCGGACGTCCCGCCGCCGCCGTCCACTCCGCCGTCCACCCCTCCTGCGGCCGCCCCGCCGGCGCCGGAGCCCGCGCGGGCCGCCGTCGCCACGGAGCCCGCGCCCGGGCCCGGGCGCCCACCCGCACCCGAGCCCGCGACCCGGCCCGCGCAGCGCCGTCCGGCCCGGCAGCCGGTGGCCGTCCGGCTGGCCCTGGTGATCGCCGGGGCCATGCTGCCCGTCCGCGACGAACACCGGCGCGGGGGCGGCGGACTGGCCATCGGCCGCGACGAGCCCGACTGCGCGGCCGTCCCCGGCCTGGCCGCCCTCGACCAGATCTCCCGGCACCACGCCCGGCTGCGCTGGATCGACGGCGCGCTGTACGTCGAGGACCAGGGTTCGACCAACGGCACCTTCGTCGACGGCCGCCGGATCACCGCCCCGACCCGGATCGGACCGGGACAGCGGCTGCGGTTCGCGAGGGACGTGGACGCCCAACTGATCGAGATCGACGAGTTCGGCGCACCCCGGTGAGCCGGGCCCGCGAGGAGGAGAACGGCGCGATGGCCGACACACCGCCGGAACCGAGCCCGCCCACCCGCAAGCAGGGCCGCGGGAAGGACACGTCGGGAGACGCCGGAACCCCTGCCGAGAGCCCGCGCACCCGGGTCCAGCGCGACCGGGGCGCCGGGAACGGCAGGGCCTCCGGCGCGGGGAGCCCCCGCACCCGCGTCCAGCGCGAGCGCCCGGAACCCGCCGACGGCGGTGCCGTCCCGGGCCCGCGCACCCGCGTGCAGCGCCCCGCCGGTCCGGCGGCCGGCCCGGCGGCCGACCCGGCCGCCGATTCGCCTTCCGACCTGCCCGCCGACCCGCCCGCCGATCCGGCCGGGGCCTTCCCCGCAGCGCTCGCCGACCGCTACGCCCCCGTCGGCCGCGTCGGCTCCGGCAGCGAGGGCACCGTCTGGCACGTCCGCCGCACCGACGGCGGCGGCGACGCGGCCGTGAAGGTCGGCAACCCCGGTGTACGGGCGGACACCGAACTCCTCGCCCACCTCGCCGGGGACCCCGCCTTCCGCCGGCACGTCCCCGAGATCCTCGGCCACGGCCGGGTCGAGCACGCGGGCGCGCTCTGCGACTGGATGGCGATGGAGTACCTCCCCGTCACCCTCGCCGACCACATCGCGGAGCTGCGCGACCGGCGCCGCCTGGACCGGCCCGGCGAGAGCGAGCGGATCATCCGCGAGCTGGTCGACCTGCTGGCCTTCTGGCAGACCACGATCGCGCGCAACCCGGTCGACTTCAAGCCCGCCAACATCCTGGTCCGCCCGGCCGGGAAGGGCGGCCGCTCCGCCGCCCAGTTCGTGGTCGCCGACTTCGGCGGCGTCGCCAAGCTCACCGCCAGCCGCCGCTTCTCCACCGACATGCAGGTCACCGTCGCCTACATGGCGCCGGAGCAGCTCGCCGGCCACAACCACCCGGCCGGGCCGTGGTGGGCGCTCGGCACCATCCTCTACGAGGTGTTCACCGGCGCCGGCCGCTACCGGCGGGCGGACGGCGGGCTGATCAGTGACGAGGCGCTGCAGATCCGGCTGGTGATGGACGCCGAGGTGGACGTCTCCGCGGTCGCCGACGAGCGCCGCCGGCTGCTGCTCCAGGGCCTGTTCACCAAGGACCCGGCCGACCGCTGGACGGCGGAGCAGGTTCGTACGTGGCTGGGCGGCGGCAGCCCGGAGGTGGTGCGCAGCCGGGTCGACCCGCCGGCGCCCGAGCCGGGCCCGACCGGGCCCGCACACCGGCCGATCGCCTTCCGCGGCCAGGACTTCCACGACCCGGCGGCGCTCGCCGGGGCGATGCTCGGACGCTCGGCGGACGCGGCGGCCTGGCTGGTCAGCGGCGGCGCGCGGCGGCTGCGCGACTGGCTGCGCGACGAGGTCAAGGACACCGTCCTCGATCTGCACTACCTGAAGGACGTCGAACGCGGCACGCCGGCCGAGAAGTCGGCGGCGGCCTCGCGGGCGGTGCTGGCGCTCGGCGCGGCGTTCACGCCGGAGGCCGTCCCGTACGTGCGCGACCGCCGGGTGGACGCGGCCGGGCTGGCGGCGCTGGCGGGGGAGCCGGACGGCCCGGCGTTCGTCGACGAGCTGGTCGCCGCCGGGCTGCCCGGGCTCGCCGCCCGCTTCGAGTGCGGGCACCCGGCCTGCCCCGGGCGGGCCTGCGAGCGGCTGCTCGGGCTCACCCGGCTGGCGGCCGTGCTGACCGCGGTCGAGCGCGAGGCGCGTGCCCTCGGCGGTCGCGGCGACGGCAACGGTGACGGCCGGCTCAGTGCGAACGAGCGCAAGACCGCCCGGCGTTGGGCGCTGCTGCTGACCGTCCAGCCGGAACAGCAGCGGCGCGTCGTGGTCGGGCGGATCTCCACGCTGCCGGGCCCGCTGGCCGCGCTGCCCGCGCCCCTCCACACGGCGGTCGCCGCGGTCGGGGGAGCGGTGGGCGCGGTGGCGGCGCGGGTGCGCGGTGGCGGGCGCCGCGGCGGTGCGCGCGAACGGTTCCGCCGGAACTGGTCCGAGCTGAGCCGCCGGGCGTTCGCCGCCGACCCGGCCACGGCCGAGGGCCGGGGCGTGCTCGCCGCGGCGGCCGTGCTGCAGGTGCGCAGCGTGCGGGCGGGCGGCGCGCGGCGCGGGCGCAACCGGGGGGAGTGGAAGGCGGATGCGCGCGCCTGGTGGGGTGGCGCACGCAGCGCGTTGCCCCGGCGTGCGGTGGCGGTCGTGCTGCTGTTCCTCTCGCTCGGCCTCACGCTCTGGTCGGGGACCGTCTGGCGGCACGCCGTCGAGTTCGGCACGGGCGCGCAGGTGCTGCCCGACGGTCCGTTCGGCGGACCGCTGCGGACCGTCGGCGAGGCCGCGGCGCGGGCGACGGCCGGCCAGCTCGGCGCGGCGCTGGCCGCGGCCGTGGCGGTGGTCGCCTTCCCGGCCCGGGTCGGGCGGCGGATGCTGTTCCTCGCCGTGGCGGCCTCCTTCACCGTCGGCTACCTGCGCCTCGGGCCGCCGATGACGGTGCTGAAACCGCCGCAGGCGGTGGTCGACCGGGTGGTCGTGTTCGAGGGCGGCCTCGGGAGCTGGGCGGGCGTCGGCGCGGTCGCGGCGGTCGTGCTCGCGCTGGTCCTCAACGACCGCTCGGTGCGCTGGCTGCTCACGCCCGCCCTCACGGCCTCGGAACGGGCTGCGGGCGACCGCCGCCGCCTCGCCACCCGCCGCCCCGGCGCCCGCGCGGCCGGGACCACCGGCCTCCGCGACCGGCTGCTGTTCGGCCTCGGCGGGACGCTCGTGCTGACGGCGCTGCTGTGGGCGTCGGTCGAGATCCGGCTCGCCGTCGTCGACCGGGACCGCCACCTCACCCCGGAGTCCTGGGGCACCGGCCAGACCGGCGCGGCCTACCAGGCCGACTACGTGCTGCTGCTGGCCTTCATCGCCTTCCTCGCGGCCTGCGCCACCCCCCGCGCGGCCCGCCGCGTCCTGGCCGCCGCGGCGGTCGGCACGGCCGCCCTCGGCGCCTGGCCCCCGCCCCTCGGCCCCCTCGAAGCCCTCCGCATCCCCGTCCTGGCCCCCTGGTTCCGCGACCTCGCCACCCTCTGGGGCCACTCCGCCTTCTGGGCCGCCCTCCTGATCATGCTCCCCCTCGCCGCCTACCTCACCCTCTGGACCACCCGCCACCTCCCCACCTCCTGACCCACACCCCACCCGAGCAGCCGGATCGAAAAGTCGGCCCACCCGACTTCCCACTCCACCCGGCACCGATCCGTCCACCCGAACTTTCTGCCGCGAGAGTATCTATGCGCGTAGATACCGCCGTGGCCGGGAGCGGAAAGTCGGCCCGCCCGACTTCCTGCTCCACCGCATCCCGTTCGGCGTGGCGCCCGGGCGACCGGATTGGAAAGTCGGCCGGCCCGACTTCCTGTTCCATTGCCCGCCGCACCCCGCCCGGCGTGGCGCGCGAGCAGCTGGACCGAGAAGTCGCCCGGCCCGACTTCCTGCTCCATCGCGCCGCCCCGCCCCGCCCCGCCCGCCACGGCACGCGACGCGAGCATCCGGATCGAGAAGTCGGCCGGCCCGACTTCCTGCTCCGCCGGGCGTGGGTGTGGCCGCCGGAATTCTCGGCCGCGCGATCATCTATGCGCGTAGATGGCATGACCGTTGGGAGTGGGAAGTCGACCTGTCCGACTTTCTGCTCCATCGCGCCGCCTCACCCTGCCGGGCGTGGCGCGCGAGCAGCCGGATCGAGAAGTCGGCCCACCCGACTTCCCGCTCCACCGCACCCCGCCCGGTGTGGCGCGCGGGCGGCTGGATTGAGAAGTCGGCCCGCCCGACTTCTGGCTCCGCTGGGCATAGATGCGTCCGCCGGGAGTTCTGCCGCGGGAGCATCTATGCGCGTAGATTTCGCATTGGCTGGGAGTGGAAAGTCGGCCCGTCCGACTTCCTGCTCCACCGAATCCCGTTCGGCGTGGCGCCCGAGCGGCTGGATTGGGAAGTCGGCCGGCCCGACTTCCTGTTCCATTGCCCACCGCACCCCGCCCGGTGTGGCGCGCGAGCGGCTGGATTGAGAAGTCGGCCCGTCCGCCTTCCTGCTCCGCCGGGCACCGATGCGTCCGCCGGAATTTCTGCCGGGAGGGCGTCTGTGTGCGTAGATCCTGCAGTGGTTGGGAGTGGAAAGTCGGCCCGTCCGACTTTCTGCTCCATCGCGCCCATCGTGTCTCGCTGGGTGTGGTGTGCGAGGGGTTGGATGGGGGAGTCGGCCGATCTGACTTTCTGCTCCGCCGGGCGTCGCGGATTCCGGCTTTGGGGGCATCGGTGCCGGGATCGGCGTGGGTGTGCGGCGGGCCTTGCGTTGCGCTGGGTGTCGTTGAACGGCTGGTGGTGGGCGCGGAGTTGATGGGTACGGCGCGCGATCCCGGTGTGGGCCGCTGCTGTTAGTATGCCAACCATGATCAAGGGTGGCTTAGAAGGCCGAATAGGCCGGATGGTGGGGGACAGCAGGCCGGAGCGCGTGCTGATCGCTGCCAGTTTCGTCAATCGGGTCGGCAATGGTTTGTTCAACGCGGCGTCGGCGCTCTATTTCACGTTGGTCGTGGGCCTGCCCGCGGTGCAGGTCGGTGCCGCGCTCAGCATCGCCGGGGTGATCGGCCTGGGCGCGGGGATCCCGGGCGGGCATCTGGCCGACCGGCGCGGGGCGCGCACGATCATGATGTCGGCCCTCGCGGTCCAGGCGGTGTCGATGGCGGCCCTCCTCCTCGTCGAGAGCTGGGCCGCGCTCACGGTCGTCGCGACGGTCGACCAGGTCGCCGCGGCGGCCGGCGGGGCCGCGTCGGGGGCTCTGGTGGTCCGGGTCGGGGGTGACCGCCCGGCCCTGTTCCGGGCGAGGCTGCGTACGTTCGTCAACCTGGGCGTCATCCTGGGAACGGTGGGCGCGGGGCTGGCGCTGGCCGCGGGCACCCGCGGCGCCTATGTCACGCTGATCCTCGGCAACGCGGCGAGCTTCGCCCTGTGCGCGGCGCTTCTGCTCCTGCTGCCCCGCTACCCGGTCCTGGCGGCACCGCCGCAACAGCGGCGCTGGCTGGTCCTCACGGACCGTCCCTTCCTGGCGTTCACCGCCCTCTACGGCGCCATGGGACTGCAGTACCCGGTGGTCTCGCTGCTCCTGCCGATCTGGATCTCCGAGCACACCGAGGTGCCGCGCTGGTCGGTGGCCGTGCTGTTCGCCGTCAACTCCCTCTTCTGTGTGCTGATGCAGACCAGGATCGGCTCGCGCGTCGAGACCCTGCGCGACGGCGGCCGGGCGTTCCGCACGGCGGGGCTGCTCTTCCTCGTCAGCTGCCCGATGATGGCGCTGGGGGCGTACACCCCGGTCTGGGCCACGGCCGCACTGATCCTGACGGCGATCTTCGTCCACAGCCTGGCAGAGGTCTGGGAGTCGTCGGCGTGCTTCGCCCTGGGCTTCGGCCTTGCCCCCGACCACGCCCAGGGCCAGTACCAGGGCGTCTTCGGTCTCGGCTTCAGCGCGGGCCAGGCCCTGGCCCCCGCGATCCTCACCACGGTGGTGCTCGGCCTCGGCATGACGGGCTGGCTGCTGCTGGCGGTGTTCTTCGCGGTACTGGGCGCCGCCGGCCCCTCCCTCGCCCGCTGGGGCGCGCGGACCCGGCCGCAGCCGGGCGTTGCCGTCGAAGCGACGGGATGACCGGCGGGCCGGATCGAGAAGTCGGCCCGCCCGACTTTCCACTCCGCGGGGCGTCGGCGTCAGGTGGGGCGCAGGGCGGCGAGGAGGATGTCCAGGATGTGGGCGCGGGCGGTCGGGTCGGGGCCGAGTTGTTCGAGGGCGGCGTTGGCGCCCACGAGGAGCGCGACGAGTTCGGGGAGGGTCAGTTCGGGGCGGGCAGTGCCGGCCCGCTGGGCGCGGTGCAGGGCGTCGGCGAGCAGGTCGCGCACGGCCGTCGAGGAGGCGTGGAGGGAGGTGTGGACGTCCACTCCGGCGGCGGCGAGGGCTTGGGCGAAGGCGTTCTTGCCCGCGGACTGTTCGGCGATCAGGCGGAAGCAGGCGAACAGGGCGTCGCCGGGCGCGGACTCCGCCGCCACCCGGGCCGCGCTCGCCGCGATCGTCTCCAGCCGGCGCACCATCACCGCCTCCAACAGCGCCTCCTTCGTGGGGAAGTGCCGGAACAGCGTGCCGACGCCGACGCCGGCGGCGCGGGCGATCTCCTCGGTGGACGCACCGACGCCCCGCGTGGTGAACACCTCGGTGGCGGTGTCCAGCAGCTTGGCCCGGTTGCGGGCCGCGTCCGCCCGGAGCGGGCGGTCCTGAGTGCCGCTCAACTCTTCAACTCCCCTTCCGTGTCGGCGGAATCGACGGGCACCCACCCCTGGACAACCGGAGCGGCCGGTCCGTATGGTCGGGACGGAGCTAAACGGAGTCGCTGGTCCGGTTCTGGCGGCGCACATCATTCCGGGGGTTGATCATGTCCGAAACACGGTCGCCGCGCGAGGTCTCCCGCGCGCTGCTCGACGGCATCACGGGCGGACGCTTCACCGAACTGGACCGGTTCTACGCCGAGGACGCCGTGGTGGAGATGGTGTTCGAGCCGGTCGGCCCGCGCCGGGTGGAGGGGCGGGCGGCGCTGCGTGAGCGGTTCCTCGCGCTCGCCGGGCGCACGCCGCTGGAGCTGGACGCCCGCAACGTCGTGGTCCGCGCCACCGAAGACCCCGAGGTGGTCGTCACCGAGTGGGACTACCACGCCCGCAACCGCGAGACCGGACAGCAGGAGACCGTCGCCAACCTCCAGGTGCTGCGGGTGCGCGACGGCCTCATCGTGCACAGCCGGGACTTCCACGACCACCTCGCCCTCGCCCGGCTCCTCGGCGCCGCGCCGCAGTGGGCCACCGACCCCCGGGCGGAGTAGCCGGCGAAGCCGCGCGTCCCGGGCGTCGCGGCTGAGCGCCGCGCCGGGCGCGATGGTGTCGAAGCCGTGGAACGCGCCCGGCCGGACGTGCAGTTCCGCCTCGCGGCCGGCCCGCCACAAGGCGTCGGCGTACGCCACGGCCTCGTCGCGGAAGGTCTCGGCCGAGCCCACCTCGACGTAGGCGGGAGGAAGGCCCGACAGGTCCGCGGCCCGGGCCGGGGCCGCGTACGGCGGCACGTCGGCGGTGCCCCGCCGCTCGCCCAGGGCGGCCTGCCAGGCAGTCGCGTTGGAGGTCCGGTCCCAGGTGTCGTGGCCGGCCAACTGGTGGGCGGAGAAACTGTCGTTGCGGTCGTCGAGCATCGGGCTCAGCAGCATCCGGCCGACCGGGACCGGCCCGCCGCGGTCCCGGACCAGCAGGGCGAGCGCCGCCGCGAGCCCGCCGCCCGCGCTCTTGCCCCCGACGACGACGCGCCCGGCGTCGACGCCCAGCCGCTCCGCGTGCCCGACCGTCCACCGGAGCCCGGCGAGACCGTCCTCCACCGCGGCCGGGTACGGCGCCGCCGGGGCCGTCCGGTACGCCACGGAGACCACGGCGATGCCCAGTCGCCCGGCGAACTCCCGCAGCAGTCGCGGGAGTACGGACCAGGCGTTGCCGGTGACCAGCCCGCCGCCGTGCAGGTAGTAGAGCAGCGGCAGCGGCCCGTCCGACCCGGCGGGCCGCCCGCTCACCAGCCGCACGCCCTCCGCGTCCAGCTCGGCGACCTCGAAGCGCCCGCCGTCCCGCTGCTGCCACGCCGGGAGGTCCTCCGGGGTGATCGGAGCCCGCGCGCCCTTCCCCAACGCCGCCGTCGCACCGTGGTCCCCGTCCCCCATCGACGCCCCCTCGCCCGTCCGGACCGCCCCGCCCGTCCGGACCGCCCCGACGGCGCCCGATCCGCCCAGCTTGCCCGTGTCGGCCGCCCGGCGGCACGGGGCCGGAGTGGGAAGTCGGACCGGCCGACTTCCCACTCCGGCCCCGGTGGCTTGCCTCCCGGCTACTTGCCCGGCGGGATGTCGTAGACGTGGTCGGGCGTGACGATGCTGGTGATGGCCCGGCCGAGCAGGGTGCTGGGCTCGGAATCCTGGGACATGATGTCGGTGTTGAGCAGCACCACCAGGGTCGCGCACTCCTCCGGCAGGCGGATGGTGAGGCTCTCGTAGCCGGGCAGCGAGCCGTTGTGGCCGATCCACCCGTTGATGTCGAAGATCCCGAGGCCGTACCCCGCGCCGGGGATGCCGGTGGGCAGGACGTCCAGGCGCTGCGCCTGGGTCCCGGGCGACAGCAGGGTGCCGGCCACCAGGTCCTCCGCCCAGTGCCGCAGATCCCGCAGGTCGGAGACGAGCGCGCCCGCCGCCCAGGCCCACGAGGGGTTCCAGTGCGTGGAGTCGGCGACCGCGCCGGTGGGCGTCTGATCGGTGTAGCCGTGCGCGTACGGCTCGGGCAGTTCGGTGCTCCGCGGGAAGAGGGTGTGCCGCAGGCCGCTGGGCGCGGTGATCCGGTCGTGGACGAACGCCTCCAGGCTCCGGCCGCTCACCCGCTCGACCAGCAGGCCGAGCAGGATGTAGTTGCTGTTCGAGTACTGGAAGCGCGAGCCCGGCGCGAACTCGTTCTCGTGCCGGTAACCGTAGGCGAGCAGTTCCTCGGGGGTGAAGACGCGGTCGGGGTCGTCGAGGAACGCGTTGACGAAGTCGTCGTCCTCGCTGTACGGGAAGAGACCGCTGCGCATGTCGAGCAGGTCGCGCACCCGGATGTCCTCGCCGCACGGGACGCCGTCCAGGTACGTCGCGATCGGGTCGTCGAGGCCGATCAGGCCCTCGTCCACCAGTTGCAGGACGGCGGTGGCGGTGAAGGTCTTGGTCTCGCTGCCGATCCGCATGTTCAGCTGCTCCGTCATGGGCGCGCCGGTCTCCTTGTCGGCGACGCCGAACGCGCGCAGGTAGCTGCCCTGCCCGCGGATCCACAGGCCGACCTGCACGCCGGGGATGCCCGCCTGCTGCATCACCTGCTGGATCGCCTCGTCGAGCTGGGCCTGGAGCTCGGGGCTGAGCGCGCGGCCGTCGTCGTCGGTGACGGCCGACGCCACAGACGACCCAGACGACCCAGACGACACAGGCGCCACAGGCGCCACAGACGCGGCGGGCACGGGCGGGGCGGCGGCGGGCGCGGCGCCCAGCGTCAGCGGCAGGAGCCCGGCGACGGCGAGCGCCGTCGCGGCGAGCGTGCGGGCGGGGGAACGTCTTCTCATGGTGCGGGCCTCTCTGCGGTGCGGAGCGGGGTGAGCTGCTGAGCCGATCGTCGGCGACGAGGGGCCGGCGGGCCGTCCGTCTGATGCGCGGGCCGGGTGAAAGAGCTGATGAGCCATCCGATCGGCCCTGTGGTGCGTCAGCCGGCCGCCGGGTGCTTGGCCCGGTGGCGGCGGACGGCGTCCCGGTTGGCGCAGCGCGCGGAGCAGTAGCGGCGGCGCCCGGTGCGGGAGGTGTCGGCGAACACCGTGGCGCACTCCTCGACGGCGCACCGGCCCAGCCGCCGCATCCCGCGGCCCACCAGGTGCAGCGCGGTGCCGGTCGCGACCAGCGCGAACAGCAGGTCGCCGAGCGGGAGGTCGTCCTCGCGGTAGTGCAGGTGCCAGCCGTCACCCGCGTGGTCGGTCACCCGGGGGTGGGCGGTGCCGGCGGCGAGCATCCGATTGAGCCGGGCCGCGCGCTCGCGCTCGTCCGGCGCGTCGACCACGGCCTCCCAGGCGTCCAGCAGGGCGTGGGTGCGCGTCAGGTCCGCGGGCGTGCCGGGCCCCTCGATCAGCAGACCGGCCGCGCGGCAGCGGGCCACGAGCTCGCCGGGGCTCTCCGGGCGCCGGTTCGCCAGCGCGGCGGCCAGGTGGACGGCGTCCTCGCCGTAAGGGTTGAGGTGCATTGGACCATGACAGCAGCATGGGTCGGCATGAGTCATCACCCCGCTGCCCCGACGGCCCTCGCGGCCGCTCCGCCCGCGCCCGGCTACCGCTGGGTGATCCTCGGCGCCGCCACCTTCACCCAGGCCGCCGCCTGCTTCTTCGTCCAGGGGATCGGGGCGATGGCCGTCCCGCTGCAGGACGCCCTCGGACTCGATGCGACGCGGCTCGGCCTGCTCCTCTCCGCCTCCCAACTGGCGCCGCTGGTGGGACTGGTGGTGGCCGGTGAGTTGCTGGACCGGTACGGCGAGCGATGGGTCGTCGGCCTCGGGGCCGGGATCGTCGCGGCGGCCCTGCTGGCCGGGAGCCTGGCCCCGGGGTACGGCTCGCTGCTCGCCGTCCTGCTGGTGGTCGGCGCGGGGTACAGCACGATCCAGCCCGGCGGCAGCAAGTCGGTGGCGTCCTGGTTCGAGCCCGGGCAGAGGGGCTTCG
This sequence comes from Kitasatospora sp. NPDC058115, assembly GCF_042884635.1. NCBI lineage: Bacteria > Bacillati > Actinomycetota > Actinomycetes > Kitasatosporales > Streptomycetaceae > Kitasatospora > Kitasatospora sp. NPDC058115. The sequence goes on along the minus strand of NZ_JBHVTL010000001.1, from coordinate 131,533 downwards.
CGATGGGCGTCCGGCAGGCCGGGCTGCCGCTGGGCGGGGCGCTCGCGGTGGCCGTCCTGCCGCCGCTCGCCACCGCGTACGGCTGGCGGTCGGCGCTGCTGGCCGGCGGACTGGTCGCGCTGGCGGGGGCCGGCGCGTTCGCCGCGCTCCACCGGCGGCCGCCGACCGGGCCGGCTCTGCCCGGCCCTCGGTCCCCGACGGCGGGTCCACCGCCCGCCGGTCCCGCTGCGGCCGTCGTGGAGCGCCTCCGGCTGCTGCGCGAACCGGCCCTGGTCAGAGCGCTGCTGTCGGGTCTGGCCATGGTGTCGGTGCACAGCGGCCTCGGCGTGCTCGGCGCCCTGTACCTGCACGACGCCACCTCGCTCGGCGCGGGCGCGGCGGGCGCCGTGCTGGTGGTGTCCCAACTGGCGGGCATGCTCGGCCGGATCGGCCTCGCGGCGTGGAGCGACCGCAGCCGCGCCGGCCGCTACCGGCCCGTCCTGACGAGCATGGTGGCGGCCGTGGCCGGCCTGCTCGCACTCGCCACCCCGCTGGGCCACCACCCGGTGGGCGCCGCCGTCCTGTTCACCTGGCTCGGCTTCTTCGGCATCGGCTGGTACGGCCCGTGGGTCGCCCACCTCGCCGAGGCCGCCCCGCCGGGCCGCACCGGTCTGGCCCTCGGCCTGGTGATGGCCGTCAACCAGGTGGCCGTGGTCCTCGCCCCGCCCGCCCTCGGCCTGCTGCGCGACACCACCCGGGACGGCCCGTACGGCGGCTACACCCCCGCCTGGGTGGCCCTCGCCGCCGTCACCGCCCTGACCGCGGCCCTCACCGCCCGGCCGGGCCGGGCGGCGCGGCGGCCGCCCAGTGCGCGAGGGCGGTGAAGTCGGCGGCGGTCAGGCCGGTCCTGGGGTCCACCCGGTGGAGCAGGGCCGGCCCGTCGTGGTGAGCCCGGACCCAGTCCCGGTCCGCCTCGGTGATCAGGTCGTCGACCCAGGCGAACGGACGGCCGCGCGCCCAGCCGACGATGTCGGGCGTCTTCCAGAACACCCCGCCCTCCGGCTGCGGCCGAGGGTCGGACCAGGAGATGACCGGGAGCACGGGCAGGCCCAGCAGGGGCGCGAGGAAGTCATTGGCTTCGTGTTCCCAGGTGGTCGCCCAGACCGGTTCGAACGGCAGGGCGGTGAGCGCCGGCCCGTGGTCGGGGTTGAGCCAGACGCGCAGGGGCTTGGGCGGCTTGTTCGGCAGCCCGTACGCGGTCAGCCGGCGGCGCTCGGCGGCCTCCCAGCGCGGGGTCAGCAGCCGGTGCGTCCCGTAGCCCTCGGGGCGGCGGCAGGGCTTGGCCGCGTACGGGTTCAGCGGTCCGTCGACGTCCAGCAGCAGCAGCGGCCGCACCTGTCCACCCCCTTGGATCGTCCCCGGACCGTACCGGCCGGACGGGCGCCGGTCCAGCGGATTGTCGCGCCGCCCACCGGCGTCGGGGTTTGACGGAGGGCGGGGTGTGCGGTTGTCTGCCGGGCAGGGCCGCGGGGAGGCCGTGAGAGGGGAGGACCGGTGGCGGTGGTGGACGAGGTGCGGACGCTGGTCGGGCGGGGGCGGCGGCTGCTGGACGAGCACGACGCGGCGCCCGATCCGCGCGCCGCCGGCATGGCGCTGTCCGGGGCGCTCACCGCGTTCTCGACGGCGCGCACGCTGCTGGAGGAGGCGGGCCCGGGGGCGCCGGCGGGGGCGCTCGCGGAGGCGCGGTTCCTGGTCGGGCTGACGCTCTCGGTGCGCTACTGGAGGGCCGTCGAGCAGCCGGAGTTCGCCGGGGACGACGGGATCCGCGCCGCCGTGCTGGCCGAACGGGACGACGCCGCAGGGCTGTTGACGCTCACGATGGCCGCGTTCGACCAGGACGCGCCGGAGCGGGTGGAGGCGGCGTTCCGGCTCGGGATGCTGCTGCACGCGCGCTACGAGGACGGGGCGAGCGCCGGTGTCGCGGACCCGGCGGCCCGCGCCGACGACCTGGACCGGGCGATCGAGGCGCTGCGGCTGGCCTGCCCCGTCCCGGTGCCGCCGGGCCCCTGGCACGGTCCGGCCGAAGGGACCGGGGACACCTGCGCCGACGACACCTACGACACGTACGACGCCTACGACGCCTACGACACGTACGACGCCCAGGACCCCGGGGCGCTCGCCAACCTCGGCTGCGCCCTCGCCGACCGCTCCGAGCGCGACGGCGCCCCGCCCGAACGGGTGGCCGCCGACCGCGCCGCCGCCGAGGCCGTCCTGGAGGGCCTGCTCGACCGGCTGAGCCCGGTACCGCCCCACGGCCCCGACGGCGTGCCGTTCCGCCCGGCCCCCGACGCCGAGCCGGGGCCGGCCGAACTCGCCGACCCGATCGAGTCGGCGGTCCGCGAGTGCCTCGTGCGGCTGCTGCTGAACGAGCGGGACGGCGGCCCGGACGCGGAGCGCACCGACCGGGCCGTCGCTCACCTGGAAGCGGTCGCGGCCACCACGGCCGCCGACTCCCCCTACCGGCTGCGCGCCGGACTGCACCTGCTCGACCTCTACTGGGCGCGCGGCGACGGCACGCACATCCGTCCGGACGACGCCGCCCACCGCTTCGCCCGGCTGTGCGACCTGCGCCGGCTGATCCCGCCCGGCGAGCCGTTCGGCGGCACCGTGCGCTGGCTGCTCGGCTGCACCCTCGCCGGCAGGGCCGAGCTCCACCACGGCGGTGTGGGCGCCGAGGTCCACGAGGCGGTCGAGGTGCTGCGCGAGGGCCTGGCCGGCATGGCCGAGGACGACCCGGTCCGGCCGCCCTCGCACGCGGTGCTCGGCACGCTCGTCAACGCGCTGCACCAGCACGACCCGCAGACGTACCGCACCGAGGAAGCCGTCCGGCACCTCACCCTGGCCGTGGACACCATGCAGGAGGAGGACCACGGCGTCCGGCGCGGCGACATCCTCCGCCACCTCGCCGACGCCTCCATCGCGAAGAGCCAGTACTCCGCCGACCGGGCCGAACTCGACCGGGTGATCGGCCTGCTGGACGACGCCGGGGCCCGGCCCACCGGCACCCTGTGGTCGGACGAGCACCTGCACGGCTCGCTGGGGGCGGCGATGAGCAAGCGGTTCGCGCTCACCAACGCCGTCGGCGACCTCGACGCGGCGATCCGCCACCAGCGTGCCGCGTTCCGCCGGGCCGCCCCGGACGACGTCAACCGGGTGGTCTACCTGGAGAACCTCGCCGTCAACCTCTACCAGCGCTTCCGCCTCGCCGGCGACCACCAGGACCTGGAGGCCTCCCGCCGCTACACCGAGGAGGTGATCGCCTACCTCTCGCACTCGGAACACCCGGGCGTGGAAAGGCTGCTGGCCGCCCACCGGCCGATCCTCGAACGGACCAGGCTGATGCTGGAGTTCCAGGAGGCCCTGGCGGCCGGTGACGTCCCGCGGCTGGCCCGGACGGTGACGGCGCTGGAACCACTGGTCGACGCGATGTCCGAGGACGACCCGCTGCGGCAGATGGCGCGCGGGGACCTCGGCTTGGCGATGTTCGTCCACGCGCTCCAGAGCGGGCAGGCGCCGGAGCGGGCGATGGCGGGTGTGGTCCTGATGCTGGACGCGGCGGAACGGACGCCGCCGGGCCACCTGTACAAGAACGTGCTGACCATGCGGGTGGCCGGTGTGGTGAGCCTTCTGGCGATGGGGCCCCCGTTCTCCGAGAGCCGTGCCGAGCAGGCGCTCAAGCACGTCGACCTGCTCATCGCCGCCACCGACCCGGCGAGCATGGAGGGGTCCCGGGCCCACCTGATGCGGGCGATGCTGCTGACGGCGCGCTACGAGCACGCGCGGCGTCCCGAGGACATCGTCGGGGCGCTGGCCTCCGCCGAGGTGGTCCGGGAGCGGATGCGGAACGGGACGCCCACCCAGATGCTGGCGGCGGTGAACTGGATCATCGCCCGGGCCCACCGCCTGCGGCAGGGGCCGGGGGACCGGCGGGCCGGGCGCGAGGCCGGGCTGACCACGCTGCGCCAGACCGCCGCGGCCACCCTGCTCCAGGCGGCGGCCGGCCCGGCCCTGCTGGTGGCCCGGGAGAACGCGGCGCGTGCGCTGACGATCGCCGGTTGGTACCTCACCGACCGGGACGAGGCGCCGGACGACGACGCGCCGGACGACGAGGCGCCGGACGACGAGGCGCCGGGCCACGACACGCCGGGCCACGACACACCGGAGAACGCGGCACCGGAGAACGCGGCACCGCGCGACGCCCCCGGCGGTGAGCGCGAGCCCCACCTGCGGGCCGTCGTCGCGGCCCTGGAACTGGGCCGGGGCCTGGTGCTGCACGCCTCCACCACCACCACCGACGTCCCGGACCTGCTGCGCTCCACCGGCCACCCGGACCTCGCCGACGCCTGGCTGTCCAGCGGCGCCGCGCAGGACGGCCCGGCCCCCGGCGGCCGCGGCCTCGACGCGGTGCTCGGACTGCCCGGCGGCCTGCTCGCCTCCCTGCCCGGCGGCGCCGAGATCCCCGTGCCGGACGACCTGCGCCGCCGCGCCCTCACCGCGCTCGCCGTCTCCCCGGCCGGTGAGGCGCTGATGGCCCCGTCGGCGGTGGCGGAGATCGCCGACGCCCTGGGCGCGGCGGGCGCCGACGCCCTGGTCTACCTGCTGCCGCCCGGCGCCGGGCGCAGCGGCGCGGCGGTGCTGGTCACGCCGGGCGAGGACGGCGCCGGCGACCTCCACCTGCTGCCGCTCACCCTCGTCAGCGTGGACGCCGTCCGCTCCGAGGACCGCGGCCCGCTCGCCGCCTACCGCCGGGCGCACCTCGACCGGCAGGCCACCCTGGAGGCCTGTCCGCCCCGCCACCCGGAGCGGGCCGCTGCCCGGCGCCGCTGGCGCGCCACCCTCGCCGAACTCTGCGACTGGGCCGGCACCACCGTGCTGCGCCCGCTGCTGCGCCACCCCGCCCTGCGCGCGGCCACGCGCCGCGGCCCGGACGCGCTGCCTCGGCTGGTCCTGGTGCCGTTCGGCGAACTCGGCGGCGTCCCCTGGCACGCCGCGCTGCTGAGCAGCGGGCTGCGGGACGGCGGGCGGCCGGTGCGGGCCGTGGAGCGGGCGGTGATCTCGTACGCGGCGTCCGCGCGGCAGTTCTGCGAGGTGGTCCGGCGCCCCCGGCTGCCGCTGGGCGAACGGCCGGTGATCGTCGGTGACCCGACCAGGGAGCTGATGTTCGCCGAGGTGGAGGCCGAGTACCTGCACGCGGACCACTATCCGCACGGCACGCTGCTCGGCTACGTCGAGGACGCCGTGGGGGCGGGCACCCCGGCCGAGGTGCTGGCCGCGCTGCCGGCCCCCGGCCGGGCCGGGGCGTCCGTCCTCCACCTGGCCTGCCACGCGCTGCCGTCCGAGCGCTCGCCGCTGGACGCCTACCTCGGGCTCGCGCCGGACCCGCGCGCCGGGGACCGGCTGGGGCGGCTGCCGGTCGGGGACATCCTGCGCCAGGCCCAGGGCCGCCCGCCGGGCTCTCCGGGCGGGCTGGTCGTCCTCGACGCCTGCGTCAGCGACCACACCGGCGGGGACGTGGACGAGGCGCTCACCCTCTCCAGCGCCTTCCTCGCCGCCGGGGCGACGGGCGTGGTCGGCTCGCGCTGGGAGGTGGTGGACGAGATGGTCTGCGTGCTGATGTACGTCTTCCACGGTCGCCTGGCGGCCGGTGATCCGCCGGTCGAGGCGCTGCGCCGCACCCAGTTGTGGGCGCTCGACCCGGACCGCCGGCTGCCGCCGGGCGCGCCGCCGGAGCTGGTCTCGCTCGCCCGCCGGGACACGGGCGCCCTCGACGTCTGGGCGGCCTTCGCCTACCAGGGCAACTGAGCTCTGTCGGACCGTACATGACGGAGGGTCAGTCGGCGACGGTGGCCCGGCAGGCCTCCGCGTACGCCCGCACCAGCGGCCGGTGCTCGTCCTCCCGCCGCCAGGCCAGGGCGTAGCGGCTGGCGCCGAGGTCCCGCACCGGCCGGGTGGTGACCCCGCCCAGGGTGATCAGCGGGGCGTTGCCGGCCGCCACCAGGCAGATGCCGAGGCCGGCGATCAGGGCCTCGTAGGTCTCTTCGACGCCGGCGACCTCGGCGCCGATGTGCGGCGGGTGCCCGGCCCGGGCGTCCAGGGCCAGCCAGTGGTCGCGCAGTGGTCCCGCGCTCGCGGGCAGGGCGAGGAAGGGCTCGTCGAGCAGGTCCGCGAAGTCGAACCCGTCGCGGGCGGCGAGCGGATGGGTGTCGGGGAGCGCGGCCAGGCGGGGTTCCTCGGCGACCACCGTCCAGCGGAAGCGCTCCGGGCCGGGCAGCGGCAGCCAGACGAAGGCGATGTCCACCGCCCCGTTCGCCAGGCCCGCCGTGGGATCGTCCCAACTGACGTGGCGCAGCCGGGTGGTGGCCTGTGGGTGGGCGGCGGTGAAACGCGAGCGGATGGCCGGGAGCAGTCCGCCGCGGGCCGGGCTGGTGCTCATGCCCACCACCAGGGTGCTGCGCTGCTCGGCCTTGACCGCCTCCACCGCGGCGGCGCCGTCCGCCCAGGCGGCCAGCACCTTGCGCGCGTGCGGCACCAGGGCCTCGCCGGCCGCCGCCAGCGTCACCCCGTGCCGGTCGCGGCGGAACAGCTCGGCGCCCAGCCGCAGTTCCAGCGCGCGGATCTGCTTGCTCAGCGCGGGCTGCGAGACGTAGAGCCGTTCGGCGGCGCGGGTGAAGTGCAGTTCCTCGGCGACCGCGAGGAAGTAGCGGAGGTCGCGGGCGTGGACGTCCAGGGTCATGTCCGTTGGTTATCACCGCGGGTCTTGGACGGGCAACGGGTTCGGGCGGCAGGCTGACCGGTGTCAGGAGAGACGCGTGGGACCGACGGGGAGTCGAGATGACCAAGGTGTGGCTGGTGACCGGTGCGAGCAGCGGTTTCGGACGGGCGATCACCCGGGCGGCCGTCGCCGCCGGTGATGTGGTGGTCGGTGCGGCGCGCGGTCCGGAGGCGCTGGCCGACCTGGTGGCCGCGCATCCCGACCAGGTGGAGGCGCTGCGGCTGGACGTGACCGACCCGGCCGCGATCGGGGCCGCCGTGGCGGACGTGGTGGCCCGGCACGGGCGGGTCGACGTGCTGGTGAACAACGCGGGCCGCACGCACGTCGGCGCCGTCGAGGAGACCACGGACGAGGAGCTGCGGGCCCTGTTCGACGTGCACGTCTTCGGCCCGGCGGCCCTGGTGCGGGCGGTGCTGCCGCACATGCGCGAGCGGCGCTCGGGGGCGATCGTGCAGATGAGCAGCGTGGGCGGGCAGATGTCCTTCGCGGGCTTCGGCGCGTACAGCGGGACGAAGTTCGCGCTGGAGGGCATCTCCGAGGCGCTGGCGGACGAGGTGCGGGAGTTCGGCATCAAGGTGCTGATCGTGGAGCCGGGGGCGTTCCGGACCTCGCTGTTCGAGACCGGCCGGGCCGGGGTCAGCGCGGACAGCGGGGTGTATTCGGCGGTGGGCGGGACCCGGGCCTTCGTCTCCGGCGGGGACGGCTCGCAGGCCGGTGACCCGGACAAGGCGGCGGCGGTGATCCTGGCCGCGCTGGCGGCGGAGCGCACCCCGCTGCGGCTGCCGCTGGGCGAGGACGGGGTGGGCGCGGTCCTCGCCCACCTCGACCAGGTCCGGGAGGACGTCGCCGCCTGGGAGAAGCGGGCCCGGGCCACGGCCTTCGACGCCTGAGCCGCCCGGCACCAGCCACCAGCCACCAGCCACCGCCGCCGTCCCCGCCCCCACCCCGCCCCCACCCCGTCCCCGCCCCCGACTACGTCGTGCGCATGGCGTCGACGGCGGTCATCCGGGCGACGCGGCGGGCGGGGAGGACGGCGGCGGCGAGGCCGGTGAGGACGGTGAGGACGAGCGCGCCGAGGACGGGCAGGACGGGCGGGCCGCCGACGGTGCCGAGCGTCGCGGTCACGGAGCGGGCGGCCGCCCAGCCGTAGCCGATGCCGAGGGCGGTGCCGAGCAGCGCGGTGGCGAGGGAGAGCAGCAGGGCCTCCAGGGTGAGCATCCGGCGCAGCTGGGTGCGGGTCATGCCGATGGCGCGCAGCATGCCGATCTCCCGGGAGCGTTCGCTGATGCTGAGGACCAGCGCGGCGGCGACACCGAGGCCGGCGATGACGACGGAGAAGCCGAGCAGGGCCATCGAGATCAGCATCATCCGGTCGAGCAGCGAGCGCAGGGTCTCGCCCTGGGCGGCGGTGTCCGTGACGGTGAGCCGGTGGCCGGCGAGGGCGCGGTCCACGGCCCGGCGGGCGGTGGGCCGGTCGGTGCCGGGGGCGGGGGTGATCCAGACGGTGGTGGCGGGGGCGCCGGGGGCGATCCGGTCGAGGGTGGCCGGGGTGACGAGCAGGGTGGCGCCGCTCTGGAGGGTGAACGGGAGGGCGCTGCGGCCGGGTTCGACGCGCAGGGTGGCGCCGGGGAGGCCGGCGGGGCCGGCGGGGCCGGCGGGGCCGGCGGGGCCGGCGGGGCCGGCCACGGTGAGGGTGCGGCCGTCGTCGAGCCCGCCGAGGGCGGCGCCGTCGGTCAGGGCGCGGGCGCGGCCGAGGTCCTCGGCGGTGGGGTTGAGCCGGGCGGGGTCGGTGGCGGCGACCACGGTGTCGCGGCCGTCGACGCGGACGGTGGCCGAGCGGACCGGTGTGACGGTCAGTTCGCGCTCCCCGGCGAGCGCCGTGAGCGCCCCGGCGGGCACGGCGCCACCGGCGGCGCCTGTCGCCGAGAACACGCCGGGCTGGCGGGCGGAGACCGCCGGGACCAGCGAGTTCGAGGTGAGGTCCAGGGCGGTGACCGCGCCGACCATCACCGTCACCCCGAGCAGCAGCGCGGAGCCGGTGGCGCCGGTGCGCAGCGGGTTGCGGCGCAGCTGCTGGGTGGCGAGCCGTCCGGCGGTGCCGCCGAGGCGGCGGGCCGGTGCGCCGAGCAGGGCCACGGCGGCGGGCAGCAGCCGGTGGGCGAGCCGCAGGACGCCGAAGAAGCTCGCGATGGCGCCGGTGGTGACGGCGAGCAGGGAGAGCGGCGGGGCGGCGAGCGCGCCCAGCACGACCAGGGCGGCGCCGCCGGTCAGCAGCACCGTCGCCCACACGGCGGCCCGCACCCTTGCGGCGGGGCCCGCCGCCACGCCGTGCCCGGCGCCGTCGAGCGCGGCGATCGGCGGGACGGCGGAGGCGGCCTTGGCGGGGCCCCGGACCGCGAGCAGGGTGAGCAGGACGCCGAACAGCGCGGCGAGCGCGCAGACCAGCGGCGAGGGGGCGAGCGAGAGGCGGACCGGGCCGAGGTCGGCGGCGGCCAGGACGGCCTGCGTGGCGCCGCAGATGCCGAGGCCGAGCAGGACGCCGGCGGCGGAGGCGCCCATGCCGAGCAGCAGGCCCTGGCGGCGGATCAGCCGGCGCACCTGGACGCGGTCGGCGCCGATGCAGCGCAGCAGTGCCAGCTGCCGGGTGCGCTGGGCGAGCACGACGGTGAAGGTGTTGCCGACGACCATCCGGGCGACGGCGAGCGCGATCAGCACGAAGGAGAGCGCGGCGGTCAGCACCACGCCGTAGAGGGTGCCGCTCTCCCGGGTGGCGTCGCGCACCGAGACCTCCCGGGTGTGCACCTCGGGGGCGGGGCCGGTGGCGCCGAGCGCCTCGCGCAGGGCGTCGACGGTGCGGGTGGCGGAGGTGCCGGGGGAGAGGCGGACGTCGAGCCGCTCGGTGACGGGGGCGGCGGCGTAGCGGGTGACGGCGTTCTCCGGGACGCCGATGACGGGGTGTCCGGACAGGCTCGGCGCGCCGCGCCCGTCGAGGGTGCCGGTGAGCCGGGCGGTGGCGGGGGTGCCGTCGGCCCGGGTGAGCCGGACGTCCGCGCCGGGGCGGACGCCGAGACGCTGCGCGGTGGCGTCGTCGAGCAGCACCTCGCCCGGCGCGTCGGGCCACCGTCCGGAGCCGAGGAGCTGCCAGCGCAGGCCGGGGTCGGCGGCGACGGCGCTGACGACCGCATCCTGGTCGAGCGGGCGGCCGGAAGCGTCCAGCAGTCCGCCGCGCCCGGTCAGGCGCGGGGCGAGTGCGGCGACCCCGGGCACCCGGCGGGCCCGGTCGGCGGCGGCGGCGTCCAGCGCGCCGTCGGCGGCCGGGCGGCCGATCTGGATGTCGCCGGGGCCGACCTCGGCGGCGGCGCTCTGGCCGAAGGAGTCGACGAGGGCGCCGCTGCCGCTGACCGAGGCGATGAGGAAGGCCACGCCGAGGGCGATGGCGGCCCCGCTGAGGAGGAGCCGGCGCAGCTGTCCGCGGAGTTCGGCGAGGGTGTGGCGGTAGGTGGTCATCGTTCCCGGTCTGTTGTCGCGCGGCCGCTGTCCGGCCCGTCGTCGCTGCTCACCGGCGGTCTCGACCGGTGACGGTTTCGAGCGTAGGAGGCGGGCGGGAGCCTTCCGTCGGCGCGAGGTCGCGTTCATGATCATTCCGGGGTCGCAGGGCGGGGCCGCGCTCCTCATCCCCGGGAGGTAGGCCGACCCCGAAGGATCCGGTTGCCCGGGGCGTCCCCACTCGTCCCATTGGTCACCGTGGTCCCACCGGCCAAACTGGTCCAGACCATTGACGCTCCGCGCGGAGGCTACCTAGCATGATCGCGCCGCGGCGGCCAAACGGGGGCCCGCCGCCGATCCGCCGAGCGCGCTACTCCCTCCCACCCCACGGGGCGTGCGGCCGGACCATGTCCGAGAGACCGCCTGTCCCGCCGTGAGGCGAGTGCCGAGGAGTGTCATGCCCACGACCACCCAGGAGTTCGCCCACGAGTCCGGCCCGGCCGCCGGGCCCGACCGGCCGTCCGCCCGCACCGACGGGCCCGACCGGCCGACCGCCGTCACCGATGGGTCCGCCGGGCCCGACCGGCCGACCGCCCTGACCATCGGCCAGGAACGGCTCTGGTTCCTCGACCAGCTGGACCCGGGCGACCCCTCCTACAACATCCCCCTCGTGCTGCGCCTGACCGGCGAGCCGTCCACCGAGTCGCTGCGCGCCGCGCTCGACGGCGTGGTGGCCCGGCACGAGGCGCTGCGCACCCGCTTCCCCGCCGAGGACGGCCGGCCCACCGCCGTCGTCGACGCCCCGGCGCCCGTCCCGCTCGACCTCGCCGACCTGCGCGGACGGCCCGCGGACGAGGTGGGCGCCGCCCTCGCCGCACGCGTCAACCGCGGCTTCGACCTCGCCGCCGGACCCCTGCTGCGCGCCGCCCTGCTGCGCACCGGAGAGCAGGAGCACGTGCTCTGCCTGGTGCTGCACCACATCGTCGCCGACGGCTGGAGCCTCGGCCTGCTGCGCACCGAACTCGCCGAGCGCTACGCCGCCCACCGCGCCGGCGGCCCGCAGCCCGACCTGCCCGCCCCGCCCTCCTTCGCCGACCACGCCGCCGCCGAACGCGCCTGGCTGGCCGGGCCCGAGGCCGCCGAGGCGCTCACCTACTGGCGCGACCGGCTCGCCGGCGCACCCGCCCTCGACCTGCCGCTGGACCGGCCCCGGCCCGCCGAACCGAGCAGCGCCGGCGCCTTCCACACCCGGATCCTGCGCGGCCTCGGCCCCGAACTCGACGCCTTCGCCCGGGCCCGCCGGCTCACCCCCTTCATGGTGCTGGCCGCCGCCTACCAGGCCCTGCTGCACCGCTGCACCGGCCAGGACGACTTCTGCGTCGGCGTGCCCACCGCCGCCCGCACCACCGTCGACAGCGAACGGACCGTCGGCTACTTCTCCTCCGCCCTGGTGCTGCGCGCCGACCTCGCCGGCGCGCCCACCTTCGACACCCTGCTGCGCCGGGTGCGCGGCGACTGGCTCGGCGCGCTCGGCCACGGCCGGGTGCCGTTCGAGCAGCTCGCCGAGGACCTTCGCCCCGACCGCGACCCCGCGCGCACCCCGCTCTTCCAGACCCTGCTCACCGTGCACACCCAGAGCGGCGGCGCCCTCGGCGAGCACGCCTTCGCCGACCTGCGCTGCGTCGAGACCGACGGCGGCCACACCGCCGCCAAGTTCGAACTCGCCCTGGACGTCCGCCCCGACGGCGAGGACCTGCACGCCGTCTTCGGCTACCGCACCGACCTGCTCGACGAGGCGTGGACCGTCCGGCTCGGCCGCCGCTTCGAGACCCTGCTGCGCGCCGCGCTCGCCGCCCCGGACACCCCGGTCCACCTGCTGCCGCTGCTCGACGCCGAGGAACTCGCCGAGGCGGCGGCCGGCGCCACCGGGCCCGCGCTGCCCGCCCACCCGGCCACCGTGCTCGAAGCGATCGACCGGGCGGCCGCCGACCGGCCGGACGCCATCGCCGTCGAGGGGCGCGACACCCGCTTCACCCGCGCGGAACTCGCCGCCGCCTCGGGTGCGCTGGCCGCCCGGCTGACGGCCGCCGGGGTGCGCCGCGGCGACCTGGTCGCGTTCTGCCTGCCGCGCGGGCCGCAGGCCGTGGTGGCCATGCTCGCCGCCTGGCGGGCGGGGGCCGGCTACCTGCCGCTGGACCCGGAGTACCCGGCCGCCCGGCTCGCCTTCATGCTGACCGACAGCGGCGCCACCGCCCTGGTCACCGCGGACGGCGCGCCCGTCGACGGACTGCCCGCCGCCGTGCCGGTGCTCCCGGTGCTCCCGGTCCCCGGCGCCGGCGGCACCCCGCCCGCGCACGCCGCCGCCGGGCCCGACGACGCCGCCTACGTCATCTACACCTCCGGCTCCACCGGCACCCCCAAGGGCGTGCTCGTCCCGCACCGCGCGCTCGCCGCCCGGGTCGCCTGGATGCGCGAGGGCTACCGCCTCACCGCCGCCGACCGCGTCCTGCAGTACGCCTCGCTCTCCTTCGACACCTGTGCCGAGGAGGTGTTCCCGGCCCTCGCCGCCGGGGCCACCCTGGTCGTCGCCGAGGCCGGCGCCGCGCTGCCCGACCAGCTCGCCGAACCCGCAGCCGCCGGGCTCACCGTCCTCGACCTGCCCACCCCGTACTGGCACCAGCTGGTCGCCGACCTCGACGCCACGCCCTGGCCGGCGAGCCTGCGGCTGCTGATCCTCGGCGCCGACCAGGTCCGCCCGGAGGCCGTCGCCGCCTGGCGCGCCCGGTTCGGCGACACCGTCCGGCTGGTCAACTCCTACGGGCCCACCGAGACCACCGTCATCGCCACCACCGCCGACCTCGGCGCCGCCGACACCGGCCGCCGTCCGCCGATCGGCCGGCCCATCGGCGCCACCACCGTCGCCGTGCTCGACCGCCACGGCCGCCCGGTGCCGCCCGGCACGCCCGGCGAACTCGTCGTCGGCGGCGCCGGCGTCACCGACGGCTACCTCGGCCGCCCGGGCGCCACCGCCCGCGCCTTCGTGCCCGACCCGGACGGCCCGCCCGGCGCCCGCCGCTACCGCACCGGCGACCTGGTGCGCAGGCGCGCCGACGGCGCCCTGGAGTTCCTCGGCCGGATCGACACCCAGGTCAAGGTGCGCGGCTACCGGGTCGAGCCCGGCGAGGTCGAGTCCGCGCTGCTCGCCCGGCCCGGGGTCGGCCAGGCCGCCGTACTGGCCCGCGAGGACCGGCTGCTGGGCTACGTGGTGCCCGCCGGGCCGGCCGCGCCCGCGCCCGAGGACCTGCGCGCCGCGCTCGCCGCCACCCTGCCCGCCCACCTCGTCCCCAACGCCGTCCTCGTCCTCGACGCGCTGCCGCTCACCCCCAACGGCAAGCTCGACCACCGCGCGCTGCCCGACCCCGACACCCGCCCCGAACTGCGCGCCGCCTACCTCGCCCCGCGCACCGAGGCCGAGGAGCTGGTCGCCGAGGTCTGGCAGGAGGTCCTGGGCCTCGACCGGGTCGGCGTCCACGACGACTTCTTCGACCTCGGCGGCCACTCCCTGCTCGCCACCCGGGTCGTCGCCCGCATCCGCGCCGCGGCCGACCTCGCCGTGCCGCTGCGCACCCTCTTCACCCACCGCACGGTGGCCGCCTTCGCCGACGCCGTCGAAGTCGCCCTGGTCGCCGAACTCGACGCGCTGTCCGACGCCGCCGCCGAGGAACTGCTCGCCGCGCAGGACGCCCTGGAAGGGACCGCAACGCCGTCATGAGCACCGAAACCGCCCCCACCCCGGCCCCTGCCCCCACCCCGGCCGCCGCCGACGCCCCCTCCGGCGCCGTCCCCACCGGCGCCGTCCCCTCCGCCGGGCTCACCGCCGCCAAGCGCGAACTCCTCAGCCGCCGCCTCAGGAACCGCACCGCGCCCCGGCAGACGATCGCCCGCCGCGCCGCCGACGCGCCCGTGCCGCTCTCCTACGCCCAGGAACGGCTCTGGTTCATGGAGCAGTTCGCCCCCGGCACCGCCGCCTACAACATCCCGGTGGTGCGCCGGCTGCGCGGCCCGCTCGACGTCCCCGCCCTGCGCCGCGCCCTGGACGCCTCCCTCGCCCGGCACGAGACCCTGCGCTCGCGCTACCCGGCCACCGACGACGGCCGCCCGCTGCTGGTCGTCGATCCGCCCGGCCCCGCCGACCTCACCCTCGCCGAGGCGGACGGCCCCGCGCACGCCGAACGGCTGGTCGACGAGGCCGCCGCCGTCCCCTTCGACCTGGAGCACGGCCCGCTGCTGCGCGCCCACCTCGTCCGGCTCGCCGCCGACGACCACGTGCTGCTGCTCGTCGTCCACCACAGCGTCAGCGACGGCTGGTCCAGCGAGGTGCTGCTCGGCGAGGTCCTGCGCGGCTACGCCGCCTACGCCGCCGGGCGGCCCGACCCGCTGCCCGCACTCGCCGTCCAGTACGGCGACTTCGCCATCTGGCAGCGCGAACGGCTGAGCGGCGACCGGCTGGCCGCCGAGGTCGCCCACTGGGCGCGCGAACTCGCCGGCGTCGAACCCCTCGAACTCGCCTGCGCCGCGCCGCGCCCGCCGCGCCAGACCTTCGACGGCGCCGGCTACGGCTTCGAGGTCGACCGCCCGCTGCTCGACCGCCTCACCGAGCTCGGCAAGCGCCACGACGCCACCGTCTACATGGTGCTGCTCGCCGCCTTCCAGACCCTGCTGGCCCGGTTCAGCGGCCAGCGCGACTTCGCCGTCGGCTCGCCCATCGCCGGCCGCCCCGAGCCCGAACTCGAACCGCTGGTCGGCATGTTCGTCAATGTGCTGGCGCTTCCCGCCCGGCTGGAGGGCGACCCGACCTTCACCGAGCTGCTGCGCCGCACCCGGGACACCTGCCTGGAGGCCTACGCCCACCAGGAACTGCCCTTCGCCCAGCTGGTCACCGAGCTCAAGGTCCCCCGCGACGTCAGCCGCCCGCCGGTCTTCCAGGCCGTGCTCGCCGTGCAGAACTACGCCGTCCAGCGCGAGACCGCCGCCCCGGACGAACTGCCCGTCGAGGTCGAACCGTTCGGCGTGCGCGCCAGCGGCACCCGGTTCGACCTGGAGCTGTTCCTCCAGGAGTGGCCGCAGGGCCTGCTCGGCTCGTTCAACTACAACACCGACCTCTTCGCCGAGGCTGACATCGCCCGCCTCGGCGAGCACCTCGGCCGGCTGCTGACCGCGATCGCCGACCGCCCCGACGCGCCGCTGTCCGCCCTCGACGACCTCCCCGAGGCCGAACGCGCCTTCGAGGTCGAGCGGTTCAACGACACCGCGACCGAGCGCCCGGCCACCACCCTCACCGCCCTGGTCGCCGAGCAGACCGCCCGCACCCCCGACGCCGTCGCCGTCTCCTTCGAGGACGGGGCCTTTCTGACGTACCGCCAGCTCGACGTGGCCGCCGACCGGATCGCCGTCCGGCTGGCCGCCGAGGGCGTCGGCCCCGGCAGCCTGGTCGCGGTCAGCGCCGAACGCTCGCCCGAACTCGTCGCCGGACTCCTCGGCGTGCTGCGCACCGGCGCCGGCTACACCCCGCTGGAACCGGGCTACCCCGCCGAACGGCTGGCCTTCCTGCTCGCCGACAGCGCCGCCCCCGTCCTGCTCACCCAGCGCCGGCTGCCCGTCCCCGACGGCTGCACCGCCCGCGTCCTGCTGCTCGACGACCCCGCCGAATGGCCCAAGGTCCGTGCCAAGGCCCCGCGCCCCGCAGGGCCGGCCCCCGACGACACCGCCTACCTGATCTACACCTCCGGCTCCACCGGCCGCCCCAAGGGCGTGCCCAACACCCACCGGGCCATCGCCAACCGCCTCCAGTGGATGCAGGACACCTACCGGCTCGGTCCCGGCGACCGCGTCCTGCAGAAGACCCCGGCCGGATTCGACGTCTCCGTCTGGGAGTTCTTCTGGCCGCTGATCACCGGCGCCCGGATCGTGCTCGCCAAGCCCGGCGGCCAGAAGGACGCCGGCTACCTGCGCGACCTGATCGTGCGCGCCGGTGTCACCGTCGCGCACTTCGTGCCCGCCATGCTCACCGTCTTCCTCGCCGAGGACGGCCTGGAGCGCTGCGCGAGCCTGCGCCGGGTGGTGTGCAGCGGCGAGGCCCTGCCGCCCGACACCGCACGGGAGTTCACCACCCGGCTGCCCGACTGCGCGCTCGCCAACCTCTACGGGCCCACCGAGGCCGCCGTCGACGTCTCCTCCTGGGAGTGCGAAGGCCCGCTGCGGACCGTCCCGATCGGCCTGCCGATCGACAACACCCGCCTGTACGTGCTGGATTCCGCCCTGCGACCGGTACCGCCCGGCGCTCCCGGCGAACTCCACATCGGCGGCACCGCGGTCGCCCTCGGCTACCACCGCCGCCCCGGCCTCACCGCCGCCCGGTTCGTCCCCGACCCCTACGGCCCGCCCGGCGCCAGGCTCTACCGCACCGGCGACCTCGCCCGCCGCCGCCCCGACGGCACCCTGGAACACCTCGGCCGGATCGACCAGCAGGTCAAGATCCGCGGCCTGCGGATCGAACCCGGCGAGACCGAGGCCGCCCTGCGCGCCCGGCCGGACATCGCCGACGCCGCCGTCGTCGTGCGCGAGGACCGGCCCGGCGACAAGCGGCTCACCGGCTACCTCGTCCCGGCCCCCGGCACCGAGGAGCCCGACCCGGCCGCCCTGCGTGCCGCCCTCAAGCGCGTCCTCCCCGACCACCAGGTCCCCGCCGCCTTCGCCGTGCTGCCCGCCCTGCCGCTCACCCCCAACGGCAAGCTCGACCGCCGCGCCCTGCCCGCCCCGCAGCTGCGCCGCGACGCCGGCGCCGCCAAGCCCGCCACCGAGGCCGAGCGGGTGCTCGCGGAGATCTGGGCCGAGGTGCTCGGCCTGCCCGAGGTCGGCACCGACGAGGACTTCTTCGACCTCGGCGGCCACTCGCTGCTCGCCACCCAGGTCGTCGCCAAGGCCCGCAAGCGGCTCACCGAGGCCGGCGCCCGCCCGGTCAGCGTGATGGACCTCTTCACCTGCCGCACCGTCCACGACCTCGCCGCCCTCGCCACCCTCGACGAGCAGGACCGGGGCCCGCGCCGGCTGCTGCACCGGCTCACCCGGCCCGTCCCGGCCGAGCGCCGCCGGCTCACCCTGGTCTGCGTCCCCTACGGCGGCGGCAGCGCCGTCGTCTACCAGCCGGTCGCCGACCTGCTGCCCGCCGACACCGAACTGTGGGCCGTCGCGATCCCCGGCCACGACATCGGCGTCACCGAACAGCACCTGCCCTTCGACGAGTTGGCCGAGCAGCTGGCCGCCGAGGTGCGCGAGCGGGTCGAGGGCCCGGTCGTCGTCTACGGCCACTGCGGGGTCGGCACCGCCCTTGCCGTCGCCACCGCCCGGCTGCTGGAGGCCTCCGGCCGGGAGCTCGAAGCCGTCTACGCCGGCGCCCAGTTCCCGTTCGCCAAGCCCCGCAGCAAGGTGCTCACCGCGCTCAGCGGCATCGCCGCCCTGGAGCCGCTGCTCGGCGACCGGGTCTACCTCAACTGGCTCACCGGCATGGGCGTCGACACCTCCGAACTCGACCAGGAACAGGTCCGGTTCATCGTCGGCAACATGCGCCGCGACTCCAAGGCCGCCGAGGCGTACTTCACCCGGGCCATCGAGGAGGTCGCCGCCGGAGCGCCCCGGCTGCGCGCCCCGCTGGTCTCGCTGGTCGGCGACCACGACCCGGCCGCCGACTTCTACCAGGAGCGGTACCGCGAATGGCTGCTGCTCGCCGAGCGCTCCGCCGTCGCGGTGCTCGACCAGGGCGGGCACTTCTTCGTCAAGTACCGGGCGGCGGAGGTCGTCGAGGCCGTCACCACCGTGCACCGCGCCGTCCTCGCCGGGCGGACCGACACCCTGCCGGCGCGCGGACCGGACAGCTCCTGGTGGTACCACGGCGAGACCGGCGCACCCGACGCCCCCGAGGAGGAGGCGGTCGCCGGGCCCGCCGCAGCGGAGGACGGCCCGCAGCCCAGCATGGGCCGCTTCCTGGCCGTCGCCGCAGGCCAGTTGGTCTCGATCACCGGCTCGGCGCTCACCGAGTTCGCGCTGCCGATCTGGATCCTGCTGGAGACCGGCTCGATGGCCCGCTACGCGCTCTACGCCGTCATCGCCATGCTGCCGGGCATCGTCGTCGGCCCGGTGGCCGGCGCCCTGGTCGACCGGCTCGACCGGCGCAAGGTGATGCTCGCCGGGGACGTCGCCGCCGGGGCCACCCAGGCCGCCATGCTCGCGCTGCTGCTCGCGGGGCAGTTGCACTCCTGGCAGGTCTACGTGCTGCTCGGCGTGCTCTCCGTCGCGCTCACCTTCCAACGCCTCGCCTACGCCTCCGCGGTGCCCCAGATCGTCCCCAAGCAGTACCTCGGCCACGCCAACGGTGTCGTGCAACTGGCTTTCGGAACAGCACAGTTCGTCGTCCCGCTGGTCGCGGTCGCGCTGCTCGCCGCGATCGGCCTGCGCGGCATCCTGATCATCGACGTGGTCAGCTACACGATCGCCGTCGCCATCCTGCTGGCGGTGCGCTTCCCGCGCACCCTGCCGTGGACCAGGCGCGAACCGCTGGTGGAGGAGATCAAGCAGGGCTTCGGCTACTCCTGGCGCCAGCGCGGCTTCCGCTCCATGCTGCTCTGGTTCGCCGGGCTGAACGTCTTCCTCTCCCCGCTGTTCCTGCTCACCACCCCGATGGTGCTCGCCTTCTCCGACCTGGACGGCGCCGCCCGGGTCGCCGTCGCCGGTGGCGCCGGGGCCCTGCTCGGCGGCATCGCCATGGGCTTCTGGGGCGGACCGCGCCGTCACCGGCTGCGCGGCATGCTCGGCCTCGCCGCCGTCCTCGCCCTGGCCGGCGCCGTCACCGGCCTGCACGCCGGACTCTGGGTGATCGCCGCCGGCGCGTTCGGGATGTCCTTCGCGCTCTCCCTGGTCAACGGCGTCTACTCGACGATCGTCCAGGTCAAGGTGCCGCAGCGGTTCCACGGCCGGGTCTTCGCGCTGAACACCCTGGTCGCCTGGTCCACCCTGCCGCTCGGCCACGGCGTCATCGCCCCGCTCGGCTCGGCCGTGTTCGGCCCGCTGATGGAACCGGACGGCGCGCTCGCGCCGGTCTTCGGCCCGCTGATCGGCACCGGCCCCGGGCGCGGCATCGCGCTGATGTACGTGCTGTTCGGGCTCGCCATGCTCGTCCTGGTCGCCGTCGGCCTGCGGCTGCCCTCGCTCGCCCGCTTCGACCGCGAGGTGCCGGACGCCGAACCGGACGACCTGGTCGGCCTGCGCGAGCGCGCCCGGGCCGCCGCCGCCCGCCGGTCCTCGGACGCCGCCCGGGAGGCCGTGTGAACCGCGCCGTCCCCACCAGCCTGCCCCAGCTGCTTGCCCACCGGGCGGCCGCCCACCCCGAGCGGACCGCCGTCGTCAACGGCACCGACCGGCTCGGCTTCGGCGCCTGGCAGGCCCGCTCCGGGGCCCTCGCCGCCGCCCTGCTCGCCGCCGGACTGCGGCCCGGCGACCGGGTCGCACTGCGCCACGGCACCGCCGACTGGGCGGCCTACGCCGTCGCCCACCTCGCCGTACTGCGGGCCGGCGGCGTCGCCGTCCCGCTCTCCGACCGGCTCGCCCCCGCCGTCACCGCCCACGCCCTCGCCGACTCGGGCGCGGCGCTGCTGCTGCACACCGGCGACGCCCCGGACCTCGCCGGGGTGCGCCCGCTCACCGAGGCCGACGCCGCCGGCCACCCCGCCGAGCCGGAGCTGCCGCCCGTCGACCCGGGCGCGCCGGCCCAGATCCTCTACACCTCTGGCACCACCGGCACCCCCAAGGGCGTCACCGCCACCCACGCCAACCTGGCGTACGGCTGCACCCTCGACGAACGCCGCCGCCCGCTGCGGCACTCGCAGGCCTTCCTGCACGCCTTCCCGGTCGGCACCAACGCCGGGCAGACCATGCTGGTCAACGCGCTCAACGCGCACGCCACCTGCGTCGCCGCCCCGCAGTTCACCCCGCTGCGGTTCGTCCGGCTGATCGCCGAACACGGCATCGGCAGCGTCTTCCTGGTCCCCGCCATGGCGATCGAACTGCTCGCCTCGGCGGCCCTGGCCAAGGCCGACCTCGGCGGCGTCCGGCTGGTCGGCTCCACGGCCGCCGCGCTGCCCCAGCCGGTCGCCCTGGCGCTCAGCCGGGCCTTCCCGCGCGCCCAGATCGCCAACTACTACACCTCCACCGAGGCCGCGCCCGCCCAGATCACCCTGCTGTTCGACCCGGAGCACCCCGACTCGCCCGGCCAGCCCGCCTCGCTCGCCGACCTGCGGATCACCGACGCCGACGGCCGCCCGCTGCCGCCCGGCGAGGCGGGCGAGCTGTGGCTGCGCTCGCCCACCGCGCCGCGCGGCTACCTCGGCGAGCGCGACCGGGCGGTGTTCCAGGGCGCGTGGGTGCGGATGGGCGACCTCGGCCGGATCGACGCCGACGGCTTCCTGCACCTGCTCGACCGGGAGAAGGACGTCGTCAAGTCCGGTGCCCACAAGGTTTCCACGCTCCAGGTCGAGAACGCCCTGCACGCCCATCCGCTGATCGCCGACGCCGCCGCGTTCGGCGTCCCGCACCCCGTGCTCGGCGCGGTGGTCGCCGCCGTCGTGGTGCCCGCGCCCGGCACCGAACCGCCGACCGCCGCCGCGCTGCGGACCTTCCTGCTCGGCCACCTCGCCGCGCACGAACTGCCGGCCACCGTGCTGTTCCGCGAGGCGCTGCCGCGCAACGAGGGCGGCAAGGTGCTCAAGCGCGAGCTCCGCCGGCTGGTGACCGGCGACGACCCCGTTCTGCCCACCACCGCCGGCGAGACCCCCACCACCAGCGAGGCCATCCGATGACCACCTCCCTCAGCCCCGCCCAGCACGGCATCTGGCTCACCGAGCAGACCCTCGACGCCGGCGCCGCCTACCACCTCACCGTCACGGTGGAGTTCACCGGACCGCTGGACGCCGGGGCCCTCGCCGCGTCCTGCGCCCGGCTCGTACGGCGCCACCCCGTGCTGGCCGGGCGGATCGATCCCGACGGCCCCGCTCCGGTGTTCGGGCCCGCGCCCGCGCCGGCGCTGCGGACCGTCGAGTGCCCCGCCGAGGACCTCGACAAGCTGCTCGCCGACGAGAGCGCGGCCCGCTTCGACCTCACGGCCGGGCCGCTCGCCCGGTTCACCCTGTACCGGACCGGCGCCGAGCGGCACGTGCTGCTGGTCACCGCGCACCACCTGGCCTTCGACGGCGAGTCCAAGGACCGGCTGGTCGCCGACCTCGCCGCCGCCCACCGGGGCGAGGCGCTCGTTCCGGCGGACCCCTCCCCGGCGGACCCTTCCCCGGCGGACCCTTCCGCGGCGGCTTCCTCCCCGGCGGCCGGGGAGCCGTCGCCCGCCCCGGCCACCGCCCACTGGGCCGAGCGGTGGCGCGAGCCGGGCCTGCCGCTGCTGCCCGGGCTGCGGACCGTCAGCGACCCGGGCGCCGCCCCCGGCACCCTGCCCGGCCCCGGAGAGCGGACCGGGTTCCGGATCGACGGCGCCCGGCACGCCGCGCTCGTCGCGGCCGCCGAACGGCTGGGCGTCACCCGCTTCGAACTGCTCACCGCCGCCTGGCACGCGCTGCTGCTGCGCTACGGCAACCCGGCGCCCGCCACCGCCGTCGAGCTGTCCGTCCGGCGTCCCGGCGAGCCGGTCGCCGTCGGGCTGGCCGTCAACGAACTCCCGCTGTTCACCGCGCCGTCGGCGCAGTCGCCGTTCGCCGCGTTCGCTTCTGCGGTGCGCGCCGAGCTGCGGGCGCTCTACCCGCACCGGGACGTCCCGCTCGGGCGCGCCGTCCGCGGCCTCACCCCGCGCACCGCCCTCACCCCGCTCTCCGTCAGCTACCGCCGCCGCCCCTCCGGCACGCCGGAGCCCGACTTCGGGCCCGGGCTCGCCGCCACCGTCCGCTGGACCGGCTTCGCGGGTACCGCCCGCAACCTCGTCAACCTCCAATTCGTCGACGGTGACGATGCGTTGGACGTCAGCCTGCAGTACCGGACGGAGGCCTTCGAGCCCGGCGCCCCCGAGCGGATCGCCGGCCACTTCGTCACCCTGCTGGAGGGCGCCCTCGCCGAGCCCGCCACCCCGGTCGGCCGCCTGCCGCTGCTCGGCGCCAATGAACGGGACGCCCAACTCGCCGCGCCCGCAGCGGAATCCGGACTGCTCGGGGCGACCGTGCCCGCGTTGTTCGCCGCCCGCGCGGCCGCCACCCCGGAGGCCGTCGCCCTGGTCGCCGACGGCACCGCGTACCGCTACCGCGAGCTGGCCCGGCTGGTCGCGCACGCCGCCGCCGCGCTCACCCGGCACGGCGCCGGGCCGGGCACCCCGGTCGGCATCGCCCTGCCGCGCGGGAAGGACCAACTCGTGGCTGTGCTGGGCGCCTTGGCGGCCGGGGCGGCCTACCTCCCGCTCGACCCGGAGTATCCCGCCGAGCGGCTCGCCTTCCTGCGCGCGGACTCCGGCCTCGCGCTGCGGATCACCCGGGAGCCGTCCGCGCCGGGCGACCTCGCGCCGGAGGACCTGGCGCCCACGGTGGCGGACGCGGACCTGCCCGCCGGACCGTCGCCGGACCACCCCGCGTACGTGCTCTACACCTCCGGTTCCACCGGCACCCCCAAGGGCGTCGAGGTGCCGCACGGCGCGCTCGCCAACCTCCTCGGCAGCCTGCGCGACCACCTCGGCGCCCGACCCGAGGACCGCTGGCTCGGCCTGACCTCGCTCTCCTTCGACATCTCCACCGTCGAACTGCTGCTGCCGCTGATCACCGGCGGCCGCGTCGTGCTCGCCCCGGAGGGCGCCCACCGGGACGGGGCCGCGCTGCTCGACCTCATCGCCCGGGAGGGCGTCAGCCACGTCCAGGCCACGCCCAGCGGCTGGCGGGTCCTGCTGGAGGCCGGCCTCGCGGGGACCGGTGGCGGCCTGACCGCGCTCACCGGGGGCGAGGCCCTGCCCGCCCCGCTCGCCGCCGACCTCGCCGCCGCCACCGCCCGGCTGGTCAACGTCTACGGCCCGACCGAGACCACCGTCTGGTCCACCCTCGCCGAACCCGTCGCCCCCGACGGCCGGGTGAGCATCGGCGAGCCGCTCGCCAACACCCGCGCCTACGTCCTCGACGAGCACCTGCAGCCCGTCCCGTACGGGCTGCCCGGTGAGCTGTACCTCGGCGGCGCGGGCGTCGCGCACGGCTACCGGGGGCGCCCCGGGCTGACCGCCCGCCGCTTCCTGCCCGACCCGTACGGCCCGCCCGGTGCCCGGATCTACCGCACCGGGGACCTCGTGCGGCGCCACCCCGGTGGCGGCCTGGAGTTCGCGGGCCGCGCCGACAGCCAGGTCAAGCTGCGCGGCCACCGCATCGAACTCGGCGAGATCGAGGCCCGGCTGGCGGAGCACCCCGCCGTCGCCCAGGCCGCCGCCACCCTGTACGGACCGGACGGGGACCGCCGCCTCGCCGCGTACGTCGTCCCCGCCGGGGCGGCGCCCGGCTCCGAGGAACTGCGCACCCACCTCGCGGCCACCCTGCCGGCCGCCGTCCTGCCGGGGGCCTACACCGTCCTCGACGCCTTCCCGCTCACGCCCAACGGCAAGCTGGACCGCGCCGCGCTGCCCGAACCGGCCGTCGAGCGCGCCGAGCCGGACCCGGCGCGGGAGGAGGGCGGACTCGACGCGACCGCCGCCGCCGTGCTCGCCATCTGGCGAGAGGTGCTGCGGCTGGACGACCTCGGCCCGGACGAGGACTTCTTCGACCTCGGCGGCCACTCGCTGCTGATCACCGCGATCGCCGCCAGGATCCGCCAACAGCTCGGCGTGGCCGTTCCGTTGGACGTCTTCTTCGACACCCCCACCGTGCGCGGCGTCGCCGCCGCCGTCACCGACCTGCGTCAGGAGTGAGCCCCGTGAGCCCCACGAACCCCGAAGCCCCGTACCTGGTGGTCGTCAACGACGAGGAGCAGCACGCCCTCTGGCCCGCCGCCGCCCCGATCCCCGCCGGCTGGCGCGCCGAGGGGTTCGCCGGCACCGAGGAGGAGTGCAGCGACCACGTCGACCGCGTCTGGCCGGACATCCGGCCGCTCAGCCTGCGCCGCCGCCTCGCCGAGCAGTCCGGCGGAGCCGCCCGATGACCGCCCCTGCGCACCCCGCCGGTCCCGCCGGTCCCGCCGAGCTCGCCGCCGTGCGCGACCGCCTCGCCGAGCTGGTGTCCGCCGCCACCGACGGTCAGCTCACCGTCGCCGAACTCCTCGCCTCCGAGGAGTCGTTGACCGCCCTCGGGGTCTCCTCGCTCGCCCTGCTGCGGCTCGCCGACAGCCTGGAGGAGGAGTTCGAGCTGCTGATCGACCTCGGCGACCCCGCCCTGCACACCGACGGCCTGACCGCCCTCGCCGCCCGACTGCACGAGCACGCCGGATGAACGGAACGACCACCGCCGTACGCACCGGCCTCGCCGTCCCCTTCACCGGCACCCGGTCCGGGCGCGCCCCGCTCACCTGGGGCCAGCGCGCCATCTGGCACGCCATCGGCCGCACCGCGCCCAACGACCACTACTTCAACCTCGGCCGGATCCTCCCGCTCGCCGACCGGGGCGCGCCCGTCGACGGACCCCGGCTCGCGGCGGCCGTCGCCGCGCTGCTCGCCCGGCACGAGGCGCTGCGCACCCGGCTGGCCGTCGGGGAGGACGGCGAGCCCGGCCAACTCCTCTGCGCCGACGGTGAGATCACCGTCGAGGTGCGCGAGGAGCCCGACCCCGAACGCACCGGCCGGGCCGCCGAGGACCTGCTGGCCGACCTCACCGGGCGGCGCTTCGACTACACGGGGGAGTGGCCCGTGCGGTTCGGCGCGGTGCGCTGCGGCGGGCGGATCACCCACGCCGTGTTCGCCCTGTGCCAC
Source organism: Kitasatospora sp. NPDC058115 (assembly GCF_042884635.1). NCBI lineage: Bacteria > Bacillati > Actinomycetota > Actinomycetes > Kitasatosporales > Streptomycetaceae > Kitasatospora > Kitasatospora sp. NPDC058115. The sequence continues at coordinate 106,268 of NZ_JBHVTL010000001.1, read as the reverse complement.
CTCGCCTCGGACGGGCACGGCGCCGAGGTGCTGGTGCGCGACCTGCGGCTGCTGGTCCGGCGCGGTTCGGCGGGCCGCCCCGCCGCCGTCACCCCGTACGACCTCGCGCACCAGCAGCACGGCCCGGCCGGGCGCCGCCGGGGCGCCGCGGCGCTGGCCCGCTGGGAGGCCGACCTGCGGCGGATGCCGCCGACGATGTTCGCCGACCCTGTCGCCGAGCCGTGCGCGCCCCGGTTCTGGACCGGCCGGCTGGTGTCGGCGGCGCTGCCCCGGGCGGTCGACGCGCTGGCGGCCGTCCACCGGGTCAGCGGCTCCACCGTGCTGCTCGCCGCCAGTGCGGCCCTGGTCGCCGCCGACCGGGGCCACGCGGCGGCGGCCGTCATGCCGATCGCCGGGAACCGGACCGCCGCCGACCACCGAGACCTGGTCAGCACGCTCTCCCAGGACGCGCTGGTCGTCCTGGACCTGCCCGAGGACCTCGACGGCGGCGCCGTCTTCACCGATCTGCTGCCGACCGCGTGGCGGGCCGCGCTGGCGGGCTACCGGGCGGCCGCCTACGACCCGGTGGAGTGGGACGCGCTGCTCGCCCGGATCGCCCGTGAACGCGGGACCGAGGTGCACCCGTACTGCTGCTTCAACGACATGCGGCTCGTCGAACGGCCGCTGACGGCCTCGGAGTTGCCGACGGCCGGGGAGCTGGCCGCACTTCGCTCCCGCACCGTGCTGGACTTCCCGGCCACCCAGGAGCTGGTGGCCTGCCGCTACTGCCTCCACCTCACCGGTGACGACTCCGCGCTCACCGTCACCCTCACCGCCGACACCGCCCACCTTCCGCCCGCGGCGATCCACGCCCATCTGCGGGCGATCGAGGAACTGGTGGTCGCCTCCGCCGCCGGAGCCCCGCCCCGGCTGGCGGCGCTGCCCGGCCTGCTGGAACGGTTCACCGACCGCGGGGACCAGGTCTCGTGACGGCGGGCGACCCCGTCCCGCGTCCGCTGGCCGAGGCCGGGGCGACGTCCTGCGTCCAGGGCGGCCGGCTGCGGTTCCGCCTCGGCGCGCGGGGCGTCGAGGGCCGTCCGCTGCGCGGCCGGGTGGTCGTCACGGACGAGGTGAGCGGGGAGGTGCGGCTGAAGGCGGCCCTCGGCGGCGTCACCCGGTGGGACCTCGACGTCCCGGCGCACTGGCCGAGTTCGCTCTACCGGGCGAGCTTCCACGACGAGCGTCCCGAGCAGCCCGCGCCCGAGCGCGACGCCGAGCACGAGGTGTGGTTCGTGGTGCGCGCCGCCCGTCCCGGCTCGGCCTCCGGCATCCTGGTCTCGGTCCCGTTCGCCACCTGGCGCGCCTACCACCGGGCCGGTCAGCCCGGCCGCGGCCTCTACTACGCCGAGCAGCCCGGCCGCGCCGCCCGGGTCCGGCTCGACGCCCCCGGCGGCGGGCCGCCGCCCGAGCGCTGGGAGGAGCCGCTGCTGCGCTGGCTGCCCCGGGCCGGGTATCCCGTCGAGTACTGCTCCGGCTTCGACCTGGACGACCCGGGGTTCGCCCCCTCCCTCGCCCGGTACCGCCTGCTGGTGGTCAACGGGCACGACGAGTACTGGTCGGCCGGCATGCGCGACAGCGTCGAGGAGTTCGCCCGCCGGGGCGGCAACCTGGCGTTCTTCGCGGCCAACACGGCCTGGTGGCAGATCCGGGTCGAGGACGAGCCGGACGGCGGGCGCGCGATGGTCTGCCACCGCGACGCGGCCGCCGACCCGGTGACCGCCACCGACCCGCGCCGGGCCACCGTCGAGTGGTCCAGCTCCCCGGTGGACCGGCCGGAGAACGGCATGACCGGCGTCAGCTTCCGCCACGGCGCCGGCGCGTGGGGCGACGGCATGGCGGTCATCGGCCGCGAGTCCTACACCGTCCGCTTCGCCGACCACTGGGCCTTCGAGGGCACCGGGCTCGCCGACGGGGACGCCTTCGCGCGGGGCTCGCTCGGCTACGAGACCGACGCCGCCGAACTCGACTGGTCCGCGGGCGTGCCCCGCGCCACCGGACGGGACGGCACCCCGCGCTCCTTCGCCGTGCTCGCCACCGCCGACCTGCGGCACTGGCGCCGCTACGGGCAGGGCGGCTGGGCGACCATGGGCGTCTTCCGGCTCGGCGCCGGGACCGTCTTCAACGCCGCCACCATCAACTGGGGCCGGGCATTGGGTGATCCGGTCGTCGACCGGATCACCCGCAACGTGCTGGACCGCCTCGGCGGGGCCGTACCGGCGCCGCGCTGGCACGTCGTCGGCCGGGCGGACGGGGTGCGGGCGCTCGCCGCCTGCGAGGGCCTGCTGTTCGCGGTGGCCGCCGACGGGACCACGCTGCTGCACCGGGAACCGTCCGACCAGAACCTCCCGTGGACGCCGTGCCCGCCGGCCGCCGGGCCGTCCCCGCGGATCCGCTGCCTCACCGCTCCGCGCGAGGCCGCCGGGCCGGTCCCGCTCGCCCTGCTCGCCGTCACCGAGGACGACCGGCTCCTCGTCCGCGACCCGGTCCCCGGCCCGGCCCCGTGGACGCCCCTCGGCCGCACCCCGCCCGGCACCGGCGCGCTCGCGATGTGCGACGGCACCCTGTTCGCCATCACCCCGCACGACGACACCCTGCACCACCGGCCCGCCACCGACCCGGACGCCCCCTGGCGCCCCCTCTGCCCCGCGGCCGGCGCCACCACCCTCGCCGTCCTGGGCGGCCGCCTCCACGCCACCACTCCCACCGGCCTCACCACCCGCCCCCCGACCACCACTCCCGAGCCTCCCTTCACCCCCACCACCCCCTTCCCCCCGGCCCTCACCCTCACCTCCCACGCCGGCCACCTCCTCACCACCACCCCCACCGCCCACCTCCTCACCCACCCCACCTGACCCCGCCCCCCCGCCCGCGCCGATGCCGGAGCAGGAAGTCGGCGGGTCCGACTTCCCACTCCGCAGGGCAAACGCCTCCCGCCTACCTGCGGAAAGTCCATGGCCGGGCCGCAGGCTCCGGCCGGGCCCGCCAGAAACACCCCGACCGGCTGCTCGCGCACCCTTTGGGTCATGGCGGACCTGTCCGGCCGCATCACTAGAGTTCCGGCCATGAGTGACGACGTTCATGTGTCCGCTTCGGCATCGGATCCGTCGGGGGCGCAAGGGTGGTGGACGGACCTGCCATGGCTGGTGAACGCTGATCCGGAGCGGGTTCTGGGGTTGCCGGCTCCCGATGCGGATTCCGATGCGCGACTGATGGCTGCGGTCTACCGGGCGTCGGTGGACGTACACCGGGACGCGCCGGCGTGGGTGCGGCGGCAGCTGCTGGCCCTGGACGCGGCTCGGTACGGGGACCGGGAGTTGTCGGCACGGATTGCCGCCGTGTCAGTGGAGGATGTCGACACCGAGCCGTGGCAGGTGCTGTGGTCCACCGGCGCGCAGAGTGACCCGCACTTCCGGATGAACCCGTCCGGTCACACCGGCGGTGTCGACGCGGTGGTGACGTCCTTCTCGGACGGCCGCCACGTCGTGGTCACCGGCAGCAAGGACCGGACGGTCCGGGTGCGGGACCTTGAGACCGGCCAACCGGTCGGCGGGCCCATGCGTGACCTCAACGGCAGAGTGTGGGCCGTGGCGACGGAGGTCGTGGACGGTCGGCCGTGCCTCGTCACGGCCGGCGACTGGGCGGTACGCGCGTGGGACCTGGCCACCCGCCGGCGGACGGGCGAGCTGCCGGGGATCAACGGTGAGGTGTGGTGTCTGGGCACGGCTGTCGTCCAGGGGCGACCGTGCGCGCTCGCCAGCGACGACGACGTGTCCGTGCGGGTGTGGGATCTGGCCAGTGGGGAACAGGTCGGCGAACTCACCGGACACGACGACTTCCTGATGGCCATCGACACGCTGGTGATCGATGGCAGGCCCCATGCGGTGGGCTGTATGAGCGGTGGCAAGGTCTGGCAGTGGGACCTGACCACCGGACAACCGGTCGGGGAGCCCCTGCCGGGCCACGACGGCGAGGCGTGGGCGGTCGCGACAGCGGTCGTCAGCGGCAGAGCCCACGCGATCACGGCAGGTCACGACGCCACCGTACGCGTGTGGGACCTGGTCATGGGGCGGGAAGTCGGCAGGCTGGTCGGCCACGAGGGCACCGTGTCCGCGGTGGTGACCGCGGTGATCGGTGGAGAACTCCGGGTCGTCACCGGTGGTTCGGATGGAACGGTGTGCCTGTGGGAGCTGGCCGCCGGGCGGCAGATCGGCCGGGAGCTGGTGTTTCCCGCGCCGGTCCATGCGCTCACCGTGACCCCGGAAGGCTCGCTCGTGGTGGGCTTCGGCGGCGACGTCGCGGTCCTGTCCCTGCATGCCGCCCCTGGCTCTACTGCGCCGTGAGCCGTTAGTGCTGTGACCGGACGGTTGCCGGTTCCGCCCCGGCGATGAGGACAAGACGCACCCAGCGGCTGCGCAACCCGGCGCACCTGTGCGGCCACAGCACTAACCGGCGCGCGAGGCCGGCACTGGAGCAGGAAGTCGGCGGGTCCGACTTCCCACTCCGCAGAGCAGGAGCCCCCCGCCTCTTCGGGAGCAGAAACGTTCACTCACCTTCCGCGCGGATGCGGAGGGCCGGTGTTGGAGTGGGAAGTCGGCGGGTCCGACTTCCTGCTCCGGAGGGGAAGCGTTTCTGCATGTTGGCGAGCTTGTGCGTGCGGCCGGCCCGCCTCTCCGCCCCCTGGCCCGCGCGGAGAAACGTTCACTCACCTCCCCAGCCGGTGCGCGAGGCGGCTGCTGGAGCAGGAAGTCGGCGGGTCCGACTTCCTACTCCGCAGAGCAGGAGCCCGCCGCCTATCGGCAGCGCGCCTCTTCGGGAGAAGAAACGTTCACTCACCTCCCGCGCGAATGCGGAAAGCCGGTGCTGGAACAGGAAGTCGGCGGGGTCGACTTCCTGCTCCGGGGGGGGCGTTTCTGCACGTTGGCGAGCTTGTGTGCGTGGCCGGCCCGCCTCTCCGCCCCCGGCGCGCGCGGAGAAACGTTCACTCACCCTCTGTGCGGGTGCGGAAGGCCGGTGTTGGAGTGGGAAGTCGGCGGGTTCGACTTCCTGCTCCGGAGGGGAAGCGTTTCTGCACGTTGGTGAGCTTGTGCGCGTGGCCGGCCCGCCTCTCCGCCCCCTCGCCCGCGTGGAGAAACGTTCACTCACCTCCCCAGCCAGTGCGCGGGGCGGCTGCTGGAGCAGGAAGTCGGCGGGTCCGACTTTCCACTCCGCAGGGCAGGAGCCCCCGCCTGTCGGCAGCGCGCCTCTTCGGGAGGCGAAACGTTCACTCATCTTCCGCGCGGATGCGGAAGGCTGGTGCTGGAGTGGGAAGTCGGCGGGGTCGACTTCCTGCTCCGGTGGTGGGCGAGGGTGCCCGGTGAGGGAGCGCTCGCTCTTCGTGGGAGCGGTGGTGGTGCGGGGGTGGGAAGGCGGAGGGTTCGGCTTCCTGGTGCAGGTGGTGGGGAGGGGCGACCGAGCGCATTCCGGTGGTCCAGCTCATCTGCGACCCGGCCGAGTTCGGCCGGGTGTTCCGCTTCGAGGTGGTGCCCGCCCCGGTGAACGTCCCGGACATCGCCACCAACCCGTAGCCGTGCGCGGAGCCGATCACGGCTGCTCCGGTACGGTGTGAGCTTCGAGAGAAGGGGTCGGAGCGGATGTCCACAGCACCCGGGGACGGTCTGAGCGCGGACGAGGCGGTCCGGGCGATGCTGCTGTTCATGCCGAGGGTGGCGGCCCGGCTGAAGCGCACGCCGGTGCCCGAGCAGCTCCGCTCGGCGAACCTGGCGCCCCGGCACCTGTCGATGCTGTCCTATCTGCTCTTCGACGGGCCGATGCCGGTGAGCCGGCTGGCGGCGCGCCTGGAAGTGGCGCCGACGACGGTGAGCCTGATGGTCAGCGACCTCAGCCGGCAGGGCGTGGTGGAGCGCAAGGCCGATCCGGCCGACCGCCGCCGCACCATCGTCACCATCACCGAGGAACCGGAGACCAGGGCGGCGATCGAAGGCTGGCTGGCCAACGGCGCCGCGGCCTGGCGCAGCGCCTTCGAGCCGCTGGCCCCCGCCGAGCGGGCCCTGTTCGTGCGCACCATCGAGGCCTACGAGAACGGTGCCTCCGCCTCACCCCGCTGCCCCGCCGCCACAGCACCGCGTCCCGGGTCCGCCGGGGGACGCGGACCCGGGACGCGGTGAAGTCGCGCCGCTGACAGGCGCGTTCACCGGGCCCCCGTCGGGTCGGGGCCCGGCTCTGCGACTACGGTGGACCAGGCCCGCAGGGGTGTCAACGCGCACCGGCCCGCGCTACCCGAACGGGCAACGCCCCTCGCCCGCAGGGGAGTCAGACCCGCCCGAGCAGCGGGTCCTGGCGCAGGATGGCGCGGTGGACGCCGGCGAGCTCGGCGCCGGGCTCGATCCCGAGCTCCTCGACGAGCCGGCGGCGGGTCCGCTGGTAGAGGGCGAGGGCGTCCGCCTGCCGGCCGGTGCGGTAGAGCGCCCGCATCAGCAGCGCCTGCGGCTGCTCCCACAGCGGGTGTCCGGTGGCGAGCCGGCGGAGCCGGGCCACCGCCTCCTCCGAGCGGCCGAGCGCGAGGTCCGCCTCGGCGATCAACTGCTCGACGCCGAGCCGGATTTCGTCCAGCCGGGCGGCCTCCCACTGGAACGCGGGGAGGTCCTGGAGCCCGCCCAGCGCCGGGCCGCGCCAGAGCGACAGGGCGGCCCGGGCCGATGCGTGGGCGGCGGTCGGGTCGCCGGCGGCGAGCGCGGCCCGGGCGGCGTCGAGGAGCCGTTCGGCGCGCCGGTAGTCGAGCTGCTCCTCCTGGACGGTGAGCACGTAGCCGGACGGGCCGCCGAGCGCCGGACTGCGCAGCGCCTTCGACGAGCGGATGCAGCGGCTGGGCGCACCCGGGGACGGCGTCGGCGCCGCCCCGTACCTGGTCGCCGAACCGGAGGGCCCGGTGACCCCGGGCAGCGAGGTCCGCTACCAATGCTCTGGCCCGACCTCCCCGCGGAGGAGGTGCGGCTGCGCTGGCAGGTCCGCGCCCTCGACCCGCCGGCGCCCGGCGAGCACCGCGGCGAGCTGGGCCGGGGCGCGGCGGCCGTCTCCCCGGGTCTGCTCCGGCCTGACATCCCCACCGGACGGCTCGCCCCCGGCCGGCCCTTCAACTACTTCTGGCTGGTCCGCTGGGCAACCACTTCGCCGTGCTCGCCCTCGTCGGCGACACCGGCCTCACCAGCCCGACCGCCGAGCAGGTCACGGGCCTGCGGGACGCCATCGCCTACCTGCGGGCCAACGGCGCCGGCCGGGAGATCCGCGGTCACCGGGACGGCTACGCCACCGAGTGCCCGGGCGGTTCGCTCTACCAGCTGGTCACCTCGGGCGCGCTGGACCCGGGCGCGGGTTCCGGCACGGCCGGCGGCCCGGCGCCGTTCCCGGGGGCGGAGTGGTTCCGCTCCGCCCCGCGCAGCCCGCTGATCACCGCGATGGGCCGCCGACTGGTGGAGGAGGGCTGCGGCGCCTACCAGCAGGGACCGGGCCCGCAGTGGGGCGAGGCCGACCGTCAGAGCTACGCCCGCTGGCAGCGCAAGCTCGGCCACACGGGCGCCGACGCGGACGGCTGGCCCGGCGCCTCGTCCTGGGCGCGCCTGCGCGTCCCCAAGCCCTGACACCCCGGCATCCTGACGCCCCGGCACCCCGGCACCCCGGGCCCGTCGCCCGCACCCCGGGCGGCGGGCCCGCCGTCGTCCGGGGCGCGGCCCGCCCGCCCGCGCGCCTCAGTCCTCCGGGAGGTGCGCGAGCATCCGCTCCATGCCGCCGATCCAGTTGGCGCGCAGCGCCGTGATGGCGCCCGGCAGGTCGTCCGCCAGCAGCCGGCGGGCGATCTCGCAGTGTTCCGCCGACTCGCGGGCCACCGGCTCGTCCTCGGCGACGACCAGGTTCTCGTAGCGCCGCATCCCGGCCTTGACCCGGGTGAGCAGGTCCAGCAGGCGCTCGTTGGAGCAGCCGCTGAGCAGCAGCCCGTGCCATTCGTCGTCCCGCCGGTCGACCGTGGAGTGCGCGGCCACCTGGTCGGGGAACCCCTGGGCGAGGTCCAGCAGCCGGGGGGCGATGGCCCGCAGGTGCTCCGGGTCGGAGGACTCCAGCGCCAGGGACTCCAGGGCCGCGACGATCGCGACCAGTTCGCGGAACTCCTTGCGGCTGACCGGCGCGAACCGGAAGCCGCGGCCCTGGCTGCTCTCCAGCACGCCCTCGCCCGCCAGCGCGATCAGCGCCTCGCGCAGCGGGGTGCGGCTGACACCGAGTTCGGCGGCCAGTACGGCCTCGTTGACATCGGTCCCCGCCGCGAACTCGCCGCGGGTGAGCCGGTCCATCAGCTCGTCGCGGATCTGCTCGCGCAGCGGACGGCGCTCGATCGCCATCACGTCCCCCTGACCTCCGGACGGGCCGTCCGGATCGATGCACACCTCTTGACCCGCTCCAGTGTACTGCACTATGCATTTTGAATACAAAATGCGGGACGACGTGGAGACGGGTTTTCCGGGGTGCTCCGACCCCGGGGGAGGCGGGAGGCGCAGCATGGGCCTGACACGGGTGCCGGGTCTGCTGTTCGGCGGTGACTACAACCCCGAGCAGTGGCCCGAGGAGGTGTGGCAGGAGGACGTCCGGCTGATGGCCGAGGCCGGCGTCAACCTCGTCACGGTCGCGGTCTTCTCCTGGTCGCGGCTCGAACCGGGGTCCGGCAGCTACGACTTCGGCTGGCTCGACCGCGTGCTGGACCTGCTGCACGCCCACGGCATCGCCGTCGACCTCGCCACCGCCACCGCGACCCCGCCGCCCTGGCTGGTCCGCGCCCACCCGGAGGTCCAGCCCGTCGACGCCGCCGGCACCCGGCTGGAGTTCGGCTCGCGCCAGGGCTACTGCCCCTCCTCCCCGGTGTTCCGCGCCGCCACCGTCCGGCTCGCCCGCGCGATGGCCGAGCGCTACCGCGACCACCCGGCGCTGGTGATGTGGCACGTGAGCAACGAGTACGCCGACCACACCGCCGAGTGCTTCTGCGAGGAGTCCGCCCGCGACTTCCGCCGCTGGCTCCAGCGCCGCCACCGCTCCCTGGACGGCCTCAACACGGCCTGGGGGACGTCCTGCTGGGGCCAGCACTACACCGACTGGACGCAGGTCGAGCCGCCCCGCAAGGCGCCCGGCCCGGTCAACCCGGCGCAGCTGCTGGACTGGCGGCGCTTCTCCAGCGACGCGCTGCTCGCCTGCTTCGAGGCGGAGCGCGCCGTCCTCAAGGAGGTCACCCCGGACGTCCCGGTGACCACCAACTTCATGAGCGTGCTGCGCGACCTCGACTACTGGAGCTGGGCCGCCGCCGAGGACGTCGTCACCGACGACGCCTACCCGGACCCGGCCGACCCGCGCGCCGCGGTGAAGGCCGCGCTCAGCTACGACCTGATGCGCTCGCTGAAGCAGCAGCCCTGGCTGCTGCTGGAGTCCGCGCCGAGCGCGGTCAGCTGGCGCCCGGTCAACGTGCCCAAGGACCCGGGCGTGATGCGCCTGCACAGCCTCCAGGCGCTCGCCCACGGCTCGGACGGCGTGATGTTCTTCCAGTGGCGCCAGGCCCGGTACGGCCCGGAGAAGTTCCACTCGGCGATGCTGCCGCACGGTGGCACCGGCACCCGCCAGTGGCGCGAGACGCTCGCGCTCGGCGCGGACGTCCGGCGGCTGGCCGCGGTGGCCGGCAGCGGGACCCGGGCCGAGGTCGCGCTGCTGCTGGACTGGGACAGCTGGTGGGGGCTGGAGGCGCCCGAGTCGATGCCCTCCGACCGGCTGCGGCTGCACGAGCTGCTGCTCTCCTGGTACGCGCCGCTGCACCAGCGGGGCGTCGCCGTCGACCTGGCCCCGCCGGGGCGCGACCTCTCCGGGTACCGGCTGGTGATCGCCCCCAACCTCTACCTGTGCACCGCCGGGCACGCCGCCGCGCTGGCCGCCTTCCCCGGGCAGCTGGTGGTCGGCCCGTTCAGCGGCGTGGTCGACGCCGCCGACCAGGTGCACCACGGCGGCGCGCCCGGCCCGCTGCGCGACCTGCTCGGGGTGCGCGTCGAGGAGTGGCGCCCGCTGCCGGACGGCGCCGTCCAGGAGGTCGTCACCACGGACGGCACCCGGCTGCTCGCCCGCACCTGGACCGAGTGGCTGGAGACCGCCGGGGACACCGAGGTGCTGGCGCGCTACCGGGGCGGCCCGCTGCACGGCCGCCCGGCCGTCACCCGGCGCGGCGCCGCCACCTACGTCAGCTGCCTGCCCGAGGACCCGGCCCCGCTGCTGGACGCCGTGCTGGCCGCCGCCGGTGTCACCGGCGTCACCGGGGCCGGCCTGCCGGCCGGTGTCGAGGCCTGCCGTCGCGGGCGCCACCTCTTCCTGCTCAACCACGGCACGCAGCCCGCCGCCGTCGAGCTGCCCGCGGACACCGCGTTCACCGACCTGCTGACCGGCCGCGCGCTGCCCGGCGGCCCGGTGACCGTCGCCCCGGGCGACGCCGTCGTCCTCGAAGCCCGACCGGCCACCCCCTGACCGACCACGCCCCGACCGACCACCCCCCGACCGACCACGCCCTGAACCGGCGCCGTCCCGACCGATGACGCCCCGACCGACCACGCCCTGAGGAGTGCGCGTGTCCCACCCCTACATCCCCAACGCGGGGCCCGAGACGCGGGCGGCGATGCTCGCCGAGATCGGCGCCCCCGACGTCGCGGAGTTCTACCGCGACATCCCCGCCGACCTGCGCCTGGACCGCCCGCTCGACCTGCCCGAGCCGTTCGCCGACGAGCAGGGCCTCACCCGGCACCTGCGCGGCCTGCTGGCGCGCAACACCGACCCCGCCGCGCTGCTGAGCTTCCTCGGCCACGGCTGCTACCCGCACTACGTCCCGGCGGTCTGCGACGAGGTCAACGGCCGCGGCGAGTTCCTCACCGCCTACGCCGGCGAGCCCTACGAGGACCACGGCCGCTTCCAGGCGCTCTTCGAGTACGTCTCGATGATGGCCGAGCTGCTGGAGATGGACGTCGTCAACGTCCCCACCTACGACGGCTACCAGGCGGCCGGCACGGCGCTGCGGATGGCCGCCCGCCGCACCGGCCGCTCCCGGGTGATGGTCAGCGGGGCGCTCGCCGCCGACAAGCTGGCCAAGATCCGCGACTACCTCGCCCCGGACGTCGAGGTGCTGCTCGCCCCGGTCGCGGCCTCCGGCGAGACGGGCGAGGTCCGCCTCGACGAGACCTTTGCGGCCCTGTACCTGGAGACGCCCACCGTGCACGGGGTCGTCGAGACCCGCGGCCGTGAACTCGCCGACCTGGCGCACGGCGTGGGCGCGCTGCTGGTGGTCGGCACCGACCCGATCTCGCTCGGCGTGCTCGCCCCGCCCGCCTCCTACGGCGCCGACCTGGTCTGCGGGGACATCCAGTCGCTCGGCATGCACCCCCAGTACGGCGGCGGGCAGGCCGGGTTCATCGCGAGCCACGACGACGAGCGGCTGGTCGCCGAGTTCCCGTCCCGGCTGTTCGGCATCGCCCCGACCGCCGTCCCCGGCGAGTACGGCTTCGGCGACGTCTTCTACGACCGCACCTCCTTCGCGCTGCGCGAGGAGGGCAAGGAGTGGGTGGGCACCGCGGCCGCCCTGTGGGGCATCACGGCCGGCGTCTACCTGGCGCTGATGGGCCCGCAGGGCATGCGGGAGGTCGGCGAGACGATCCTCGCCCGCACCCGGTACGCGATGGGCGCGCTGGCCGCCGCCGGCGCCGTGGTGCGCCACCAGGACGCCCTGCACTTCCGGGAGTTCGCCGTCGAGGTGCCGGACGCCGACGCGCTGCTCGACGCCCTGCGCGGGCGCGGCATCCTCGGCGGGGTGCGGCTCGGGCCCCGGGAGGTCCTGGTCTGCGTCACCGAACAGCACTCCATCGCCGACATCGACACCCTCGCGGCGGCCTTCGGGGACGCCCTTTCCACGCCCGGAGGAGCCCGGTGAGCACGCACGAAGCCCCCGAACCGTTCGCCACCCTGCCCGTGGCGCCGAAGCCGGCCCTGCGCCGCTTCCACCAGGCCCGCTGGGACGAGGAGATCGTCTTCGAGCTGTCCCGCCCGGGCCGGCGCGGCGTGGGCGTGCCCGCCCCGGGCGCGCCGGCCGTCGAGCTGCCCGAGGGCGTCGCCCGCCGCACCCCGCCCGCGCTGCCCGAGCTGTCCCAGAACCAGGTGGTCCGGCACTACCTGAGGCTCTCCCAGGAGACCCTGGGCGCCGACTTCAACATCGACGTCGGCCAGGGCACCTGCACCATGAAGTACAGCCCCAAGGTCAACGACTCCTTCGCCCGCGACCCGCGGGTGGCCGCCCTGCACCCGCTGCAGCCCGAGTCCACCGTGCAGGGCGTGCTGGAGATCTACTGGCGGCTGGAGCAGATCCTCAAGGAGATCTCCGGCATGGCCCGGGTCTCGCTGCAGCCCGGCGCCGGCTCCGCCGCGATCTACGCCAACATCGCCATGATCCGCGCCTACCACGCCGCCCGCGGCGAGGGCGAGCAGCGCGACCAGGTGATCACCACGATGTTCTCCCACCCGTCGAACGCGGCCTGCGCCAAGGTCGCCGGGTACGAGGTGATCACCCTGATGCCGGACGCCGAGGGCAACCCCGACATCGAGGCGCTGCGCGCCGCCGTCGGCCCGCGCACCGCCGCCCTGATGATCACCAACCCGGAGGACACCGGGATCTTCAACCCCCGGATCCGCGAGTTCGTCGACCTGGTGCACGCGGCGGGCGGCCTGGCCTGCTACGACCAGGCCAACGCCAACGGCATCCTCGGCATCACCCGGGCCCGGGACGCCGGCTTCGACCTGTGCCACTTCAACCTGCACAAGACCTTCTCCACCCCGCACGCCTGCGGCGGTCCGGCGGCCGGGGCGTGCGGCGTCTCCGAGGCGCTGGTGCCGTTCCTGCCCGGGCCGGTGGTCGACCGCGCGGGGGACGCCTTCACCCTCACCGCCCCCGAGCGCTCGGTCGGCAAGATCCGGCCCTTCCTCGGCGTCACGCCCAACGTGGTGCGGGCCTACGCCTGGGTGATGGCGCTGGGCGCGCGGGGTCTGCGCGAGGTCGCCGAGACGGCCGTGCTCAACAACAACTACCTGCTGGCCAAGGTCGCCCGGATCCCCGGCGCCTCGGTGCCGTGGGCCGGGCGCCGCCGGGTCGAGCAGGTCCGCTACTCCTGGCAGCAGCTCGCCGAGGAGACCGGCGTGCACTCGGAGGAGATCGGCATCCGGGCGGCGGACTTCGGGGTCCACTACTGGACCAGCCACCACCCGTACGTGGTGCCCGAGCCGTTCACCCTGGAGCCGACCGAGTCCTACTCCCGCGAGGACCTCGACGAGTACGCGGCGATCCTCGCCCATGTCGCCGACGAGGCCCGCAAGGACCCGGAGTTCGTCCGCGGCGCCCCCTACCGGCAGACCGTGCACAAGACCGACCCGGCCGCCCTGGACGACCCGGCCCAGTGGTCGCCCAGCTGGCGCGCCTACCTGCGCAAGCACGGCGCGAAGCGGCCGGGATGATCGTCGGCCTGATCGTGAACCCGGTCGCGGGCCTCGGCGGCGCCGTCGCCCTCAAGGGCAGCGACGGGGCCCAGGTCCAGGCCAGGGCGCTGGAGCTGGGCGCCGTCCCCCGGGCCCGGGCCCGCGCCGCCGCCGCGCTGCGCGCCCTGCACGCCCGCCGCCCGGACGCCCTGGTCCGTACGGTGGCGGGGCCGATGGGGGAGGACAGCGCGCTCGCGGCGGGCGTGCGCTTCGAGGTCGCCCACCGGCCGGGGCCGGCGGGAAGGGGCCGGGCGGCGACCGGCCCGGCCGACACCCGGGCGGCGGTGGCGGCGCTCGGCGTGGTGGACCTGCTGCTGTTCACGGGCGGCGACGGCACGGCGCGCGACGTCCTGGACGCCGGGCCGCGCCCGCCGGTGCTCGGGGTGCCGGCCGGGGTGAAGGTCTACTCGGGCTGCTTCGCGGTCAGCCCGGCCGCGGCGGGCGCGGCGGCCGCCGCCTTCGACGGGCGGACCGCGGAGGCGGAGGTCGTCGACCTCGACGAGGAGGCCCACCGCGCGGGCGGCGTCGGCGCCCGGCTGTACGGGACGCTGCGGGTGCCGGCCGGGCGGGCCCGGCTGAGCGGGCGCAAGACCGGCTCCTCGGCAGCGCCGCCGGGCTCCGCGGAGTCGATCGCCCGGGCGGTGGTGGCGGCCATGCGGCCGGGCACCGCGTACGCGCTCGGGCCCGGCGCGACCACCCTCGCCGTCGGGCGGGCGCTCGGCCTGGAGCTGACGCCGCTGGGCGTGGACGTCGTGCGGGACGGCGCCGTGCTCGCCCGTGACGTCACGGAGCAACGGCTGCTCACCCTTGCCATGTCACAGGTGACGCATGGCGTGTTGTCGGTGATCGGCGGCCAGGGCTTCGTGATCGGGCGCGGCAACCAGCAGTTCAGCCCCCGGGTGCTGGACGCGCTCGCCGGGATCGTCGTGCTCGCCACCCAGCAGAAGCTCGCCGCGCTCGGCGGGCGGCCGCTGCTGGTCGACAGCGGCGACCCGCTGGCCGACGCCGCGCTCGCCGGCCACGTCCGGGTGGTCACCGGACACCGTGAATCCGTGCTGTACCGCATCCAGTCCGCGAGCGAGGAGCTCCCATGAACCACCCCACCCCCTCCCAGCACACCCTGCGCGGCAAGGTCGCCGTCGTCACCGGCGGTGCCTCCGGCATCGGCCGGGCCACCGCCCGGCTGTTCGCCGCCGAGGGCGCCGCCGTGGTCGTCGCCGACCTCGCGGACGCCGGGGAGGTCGTCCGCGAGATCGAGGCGGCGGGCGGCCGGGCGGTCGCGGTGCGCGCCGACGTCTCCTCCGAGACCGACTGCGAACGGATCGTGACCATCGCCGTGGAGACCTACGGCGCCCTGCACGTGCTGTTCAACAACGCCGGCATCATCCGCCGCCGGACCGCGCTGGAGATCTCCGCCGACGAGTGGGACCGCGTGATGGCGGTCAACGTCCGCTCGGTCTACCTGATGTGCCGCTTCGCCGTCCCGGCGATGACGGAGGGCGGCTCGATCATCAACACCGGCTCCGGCTGGGGGCTGAAGGGCGGTGCCAACGCGCTCTCCTACTGCGCCTCCAAGGCGGCGGTGGTCAACATGACGCGCGCCCTGGCGATCGACCACGCCGCCGCCGGGATCCGGGTCAACTCGGTCAACCCGGGCGACACCATGACGCCGATGCTCCGCGACGAGGCGCGCCAGCTCCAGGAGGAGTGGGCGGCCTTCGAGAAGGACGCCGCCGACCGGCCGATGGGCCGGGCCGGCTCGCCGGAGGAGATCGCCGCCGCCGTGCTGTTCCTGGCGGGCGACGCCAGCAGCTACATGACCGGCTCCGCCCTCGTCGTCGACGGCGGCGGCCTCGCCTGACTCCGGTACCCGCACGTCCCCCACCCCCCGTCCACCCGCGCCCACCCTCACCCCCCACCCTCACGAAAGCCCAGGAGGCATCCGATGTCCGCTCTCACCAGAAGGACAGCCCTGGTCGCCGCCGCGACCGCGCTGGCCGCCACCGTCACCGCGTGCAGCGGCACCAACGGCGCCGGTGGCGCCGGCGGCGGCTCGGCCGACGGCGGCAAGGTCACCCTCCGCTGGTCGACCTGGGGCTCGGCCGAGGACACGGCGGTCTTCAAGGCCTTCACCGACGAGTTCGCCAGGAAACACCCCGACATCACCCTCAAGCTGGAGCAGGTCGCCTCCTACGAGGACTACCACCCCAAGCTGCTCACCCAGCTCACCTCCAGGACCGCCCCCGACGTCCTCTACGTCGGCGACGACTACATCGGCAAGCTCGTCTCCGACGGCGTGCTCGCCCCGCTGGACGAACGGCTCGCCGGACCGGACAGCCACAGCAAGCCGGCCGACTTCTTCGAGGGCATCTACGGCGGCGCCAAGAAGGACGGCGTCACCTACGGCGTCCCCAACGACACCAACCCCGAGGTCCTCTGGTTCGACAAGAAGGCGCTCGCCGCCGCCGGCATCACCGAGGACCCGGCCGCGCTCGACGAGGCCGGGCAGTGGACCATGGCCAAGTTCCGGGAGATGAACGCCAAGCTCAAGGCGGCGGACCGGATCGGGACGATCTTCTGGAACTGGTACGGCGCCAACTACAGCATGGTCAACGGCTTCGGCGGCAAGGTGTGGGACGGCGGGAAGTTCGTCGCGACCACCGACCCGAAGACCCGCCAGGCGCTGAAGACCCTCGCCGACGGCTACCGGGACAAGACCTTCGCCTCCGCCGACCTGCTGCCCGAGGGCAACGGCGCGGCCACCCAGTTCATCAAGCACAAGGCCGGCTTCTACGCCGGCGGCCGCTGGGTGATCGAGGGCATCGACAAGGGCGGCGACCGCGAGGGCTACGACGTCGTGCCGTTCCCCTCCGAGTCCGGGCAGCCGATCCCGGGCGCCGTCGCCGCCTCGTACCTGACGATCAACAAGGACAGCAAGCACCAGAAGGAGGCCTTCGCCTTCCTGACCGAGTTCGTCAGCAAGGAGGGCCAGCAGCTGCGGCTCAAGGGCGGCAGCGCCGTCCCCTCCGTCCGCGGCGCCGAGAACCTCGTCACCGACGGCAACTACCCGCCGCACGCCAGGACCTTCCTCGACGTGCGCGACCGGGGCTTCGCCAACTACCCGGACGAGGTCGCCGTCCCCGGGCTGACCAAGGCCATCAACGACCAGCTGATGAAGATCTGGGAGGGCAAGGTCGGCTTCGACGAGGGCATGACCCAGCTCCAGACCCTGGTCGACGGCATGAAGGGCAAGCAGGGGTGAGCGCCGTGACCCAGGCGGCGGCCCGGCGGCGCAAGCGCTCCGCCGCCGGGACCGCCCCCGCCGCCCCCGCCGCGCGCGGCGGCCGCGAGCCGCGCTGGCGCCGCCGCGACCGCCGCTGGGCGCTGGTCTTCCTCGCCCCCCAACTGCTCGGGCTGCTGGTCTTCCTGGTCGGCCCGCTCGGCTTCGCCGTCGTGCTGTCCTTCATGCGCTGGGACGGCCTCGGCGACGCCACCTGGGTCGGTCTGGACAACTTCCGCACCCAGCTGACCGACCCCGAGTTCGGCCGCGCGGTCTGGAACACCCTCAAGATCGGCCTGATCACCGTGCCCGGCGGCCTGGTCCTCGCCCTGCTGATCGCACTCGCCCTGCACGGCGTGCGCGGGCGCACCGCCTACCGGGTCGTCTACTTCCTGCCCGTCGTCACCAGCTCCGTCGCGGTCTCGGTGATCTGGCAGATGATCCTCGGCGGCGGCGCGGACGGCATCCTCAACGGCACCGTCCACGACCTGTTCGGCATCACCCTGCCGGACTGGCTGGCCGACCCGGACTGGGTGGTGGTCGCCGTGGCGGTGGTGACCGTCTGGTCCTCGCTGGGGCTGAACGTGGTGATCTTCCTGGCGGGCCTCGCCACCGTCCCGGCCAACCTGCTGGAGGCCGCCCGGATCGACGGCGCCGGACCGTGGCAGACCCTGCGCTCGGTCACCCTGCCGCTGCTGTCGCCCACCGTCTTCTTCACCGTGGTGGTCTCGGTGATCAGCTCGTTCCAGGCCTTCGACCTCGTCTACGTGCTGGTCAACCCGGACCACAACGAGGGGGCCCAGACCATCGTCTACAAGGTGTACCAACAGGGCTTCCGGGAGTTCCACTTCGGCCTCTCCAGCGCCGCCGCGCTGCTCCTGCTGCTGCTCACCCTCATCGTGACCGCGGTCCAGTTCCAGGCGCAGAAGCGCCTCGTCCACTACGAGTCCTGAGGCGCCGCCATGACCGTCCGCCACTCCACCGCCCCCCGGCAGCTCCTCCTGCACACCGCGCTCGTCCTCGGCGGCCTGCTGATGCTGTTCCCGTTCGTCTGGATGGTGCTGACCTCCTTCAAGGGCGTCAGCCAGATGATCAACGAGCCGCTGTCCTGGCTGCCCTCGCCCTGGCGCGCGAAGAACTACCCCGACGTGCTGCGCGAGGTGCCGATCGGGCGGGCCTACTGGAACAGCATGTACATCGCGGCGATCACCGTCGCCGCCACCCTGCTCACCGGAGCGATGGCCGCCTACGCCTTCGCCCGCATCCCGTTCCGCGGCTCCGGGCCGCTGTTCGGCCTCTTCCTGGCCACCCAGATGGTCCCGGCCCAGGTCACCATCGTGCCGCTCTACATCATGCTGGCCAAACTCCAGCTGATCGACTCCCACCTGGCGCTGATCCTGCCCGCCGTCGCCAACCCCTTCGCCGTGTTCCTGCTGCGCCAGTTCATCCGGGCCGTCCCGGTGGAGCTGGAGGAGGCGGCCCGGATCGACGGCGCCGGCCGCTGGACGATCTTCTGGCGGATCGTGCTGCCCAACATCCGGCCCGGCCTGTGGACGCTCGGCATCATCGTCTTCCTGGCCAGCTGGAACAGCTACTTCTTCCCGCTGGTGTTCCTCAACACCTCGGAGCTGTTCACCGTCCCGCTGCTGCTCGACTCCTTCAACTCCCAGCGCGGCGGCATCGACTACGGCCTCACCGCGGCGCTGTCCGCGATGACGGTGGTGCCGATGCTGATCGCCTTCCTGATCGGGCAGCGCAAGATCCTCAACAGCATGGCCTCCTCGGGCCTGGGAGGGCGCTGATGTCCCCGACCCCTTCGTTCGGTTTCGAACTCGACCTCGTGGAGCGGCCGTTCACCGAACGCGGCGCGCATCTGCTGGTCACCGCCGGCCCCGCCCCGGCCGACGGCCTGCGGGTCGCCCGGGCCGCGTACGAGACCCCGCTCGCCGCCACCACCGAACTCACCGGGCTCCTGCTGCACGACGCCGACGGGCGCCCGCTGCCGGTCGTGGCGGCCACGCCCGTCGAGGTCGCCTTCGCCGGGGGCGTCTCGCTGCTGTTCGCCGACCCGGACACCCTGGTGCTCGCCGGCCACGGCGCCCGGGCGTCCTGGCGGCTGCCGGACGGCACCGGGCGCACCCTCGCGCTGGACGGCTGCCACGTGCTGGTGGGCCCGCCGGGGGAGTGGTCCGCCCCCGCGGTGCGCGCCGCCGCCGAGGCCCGCTGGAACGACTGGTTCGCCCGGATGCCGGCGGTCCGCCCCGACCTCGCCGAACGCGCCCGGACGGCCTGGTGGACGCTGGCCGTCAATCTGCTGCCGATCGCCGGGCGGGAGGGCCTGGTCCCGTCCAAGTACGGCTACGTCGGCGTCTGGAACTGGGACGCCCTGTTCCACGCCGTCGCGCTGCGCCACGGCGACCCGGCGCTCGCCCGCGACCAGATCCTGCTCTTCCTGGACCACCAGCTGCCGGACGGCCGGCTCCCCGACGTGGTGCACGAGCACGGGGTGCTGGCCGACACCACCGACCTGCCGCGCGCCGACCACGCCAGGCTCGCCGAGCACGTCGGCAGCGCCAACGGCGCGCGCCCCGAACGCGCGCCGGTCCCGGTCACCAAACCGCCCCTCGCCGCCTGGGCCGTCTGGAAGGTCCACGAGACCGATCCGGACGTCCCCTTCCTCGCCGCCGTCTACCCCCGGCTGGTGCGCGCCCACACCTGGTGGTTCGCCGCCTCCGACCCGGACGGCGACGGCCTGCCCGAGTACCTGCACCCCTACTCCTCCGGCCTGGACGACAGCCCGGTCTGGGACTACGGGCCGCGCGCCGAGCCGCCCGACCTCAACTCCTACCTGGTGCTGGAGGCCGATCGGCTGGCCGACATCGCCGGCGCCCTCGGCCGCCCCGCCGAGGCCGCCCGCTGGCGCGAGCGCGCCGCCGCCCACGCCCGGCTGCTGGTGGAGCGGCGCTGGGACGGCACCCGCTTCACCACCCTGTCGGCCGGCGCGCGCGTGCCGGTGCGCACCGCGCTCGACCTGATGCCCCTGTTCAGCGGCCGGCTGCCCGCCGGGATCGCCGCGGCCCTGGAACGGACCCTGCGCTCGCCCGCCTACTGGGGCGAGCGGCCGGTGCCGACCGTGGCCTTCGACGACCCGGCCTTCGACCCCGAGGCGATGTGGCGGGGGCCGGTCTGGCTCAACGTCAACTACCTGCTCGCCGAGGGCCTGGAGCGCTCGGGCTTCCCGGGGACCGCCGCCGAGCTGAGGGAACGGACCCTCGCCATGGTCCGGGACGCGGGCGGCCTCTACGAGTACTGGAACCCGCTGACCGGCGCCCGCGCGGCCCGCGCGACCTCCGGCTTCGGCTGGTCGGCGGCGCTGTTCCTGGACCTCGCCAGGGCGGCCGGATGATCTGACCACCCCTGTCCCGCCCTGCCGTCCTCGCCGCGCGGCGCCCGGCCGCCCGGCCCGCCGCAATCCCGTTGCGCGGGCGGCGGCGGGCCGGTGATGATCCGTGGCATGACCGTCGACCGTGCCCTGCAGCCCTATCCCAAGATCCCGGCGCGCGGAGGCGTCGCGGCCTCCGGCGCCCGCGCCTGGGTCGCGGTGGAGAAGGTGCACGGCGCGCACTTCGCCGTGGTCTGCGACCGGTCGGGCGTGCGGCCCGCGAAACGGCGCGAACTGCTCGGCGACGACGGGCTCGACGACTTCTTCGGGGTCAGCCGGATCTGGCCGGCCCTGGCGGTGGCGGCGGCCCGCTTCGCCGCGGCGGTGCGCGAGGCCGCGGACCCCGCGGCGGTGGTGACCGTCTACGGCGAACTCGCCGGCGGCGGCTACCCGCACCCCGGGGTGGCCGCCGCCGACGGGGTCCAGCCGGTGCAGACCGGCGTCTGGTACGCCCCGGGCCTGCACTGGCTGCCGTTCGACGCCACCGTCGAGACTGCCGCCGGGCGCCGCTGGCTCGCCGACCGCACCCTGCGGGAGGCCGCGGCCGCCGCCGGGCTCGTCTGCGCGCCCGCCCTCGGGCACGGCGCCCTGACCGCCCTCCAGGAGCTGCCGGCCGCCTTCCCCACCAGGGTCCCGGCCCTGCTCGGCCTGCCCGCGCTGTCCGGCAACCTCGCCGAGGGCTACGTCCTCAAGCCGGCCGGCCCCTGGCCGCCCGAGGCCGGGCCGCGACCGCTGCGGAAGGTCAAGCAGCCCGCCTTCGCCGAGGACGAGCGCTACGACGGCGCCCGCCCCTACCTGCCGCCGCCGGACGGCGCGGCCGGCGTCCCCGCCTGGCTCCTGGTCCAGGCCGCCGCGCTGCTCACCCCGGCCCGCGCGGCCGCCGCCGTCAGCAAGCTCGGCCCCCGCACCCCGCCCGCCGCCGTCGCCGGGGAGATCACCCACGACGTCACCGACGAACTCGCCGAGGCCCTCGGCGGCCTCTCCGCCGGGACCCGCGAGGCCCTCCACCGCGCCCTCGCCCCGGCCGCCCGCACCCTGGCCCGGTTCGACGCGGACGACCGGAGCGGCGTCCGATCCCTTGCGGACGGGGGGAGTTGACGGGCCTCGGCGGCCCCCGTTAGTTTGCCTTTGCTTTCAAAGCAAACGATGGGGGTGTCCGCATGAGCGGGAACGAACGGATCATCAAGGAGTTCCGGGAGAACAACGGCCGGGTGGGAGGGGTGTTCGAGGGCGTCCCGCTGGTGCTCCTCACCACCGCGGGCCGCCGCACCGGCAGG
Organism: Kitasatospora sp. NPDC058115; assembly: GCF_042884635.1. Lineage (NCBI taxonomy): Bacteria > Bacillati > Actinomycetota > Actinomycetes > Kitasatosporales > Streptomycetaceae > Kitasatospora > Kitasatospora sp. NPDC058115. Next base: position 84,652 of record NZ_JBHVTL010000001.1, on the reverse strand, counting down.
CCGCACACCACCCCGGTGGTCCAGCTGCGCGACGGCGGCCGGTACGTGGTGTTCGCCTCCAACGGCGGCGGCCCGGAGCACCCCGACTGGTACCACAACCTGGTCGCCTCGCCGCAGGTCACCCTGGAGACCGGCACCGGGGAAGGGCATGTGAAGCCCCTCGCCACCCGCGCCGTCGTCCTGGAGGGCGAGGAGCGCGACCAGCTCTACGAGCGGCAGTGCCGGGTGAACCCGGCCTTCCGCGAGTACCGGGAGAAGACCACCCGGGTCATCCCGGTGGTCGCCCTGCACTCGCTGGACCTCTCCGCCGACGGTGAGCGCAACCGGATGATCGGCCGCCAGCTGATCGCCCACCACAACGAGCTGCGGGACCGGATCGCCGAGGTCCGCGCCGCCGTCGAGGCCGCCCTGAACGGCGGGCCCGCCGCCCGCCCGGCCCCCGACCTCACCCGGCAACTCCACCGCCGCTGCCTCGCGTTCTGCTACGGCCTGCAACTCCACCACACCCGCGAGGACGGCTCCTTCACCGCCTTCGAGCAGCACTTCCCGCACCTGGCACCGGCGATCACCCGGCTGCGCGAGGAACACGAGGTGGTCGAACGGGCCCTCGCCCGCCTGGAGCGGCTCCTCGCGGCGGAGCACGACGACCTCGCCGCACTCGCGGCAGAACTCGACCGCGTGACCGACGGCCTGGAGGAGCACTTCGCCTACGAGGAGGAACACCTGCTCCCGGCCCTCGACGTCCCCCACCCGTCCTGACCGACCCCTCCCCGGCCGGCCGCCGCGCACCCCCGGCGGGGGCCGGGACCGGGCACTGCCGGTTCGCCGCGCACGGCGGTGCGGCGGCCCCGTCCTCGCCGCGGGGCACCGGTGCGCCCGCTCCGGCGGCGCCGTCCGGCCGGGTGATGCGGGGCCGTTCCCGGACATCCGCGCCGTGGGACGCGGACGCGGCCGCCGTCCGCCCGGCAGCCTGGTGCCACGCCCGGAGCGGGGGACCGCCGGACCGCCGGGCCACCCGCCGCCCGACGAGCCCGTGGAGCGCCCCACCATGACCCTTCCCCAGCCCGCCGCCCGCCGTGAACTCGTGCTGCGCGAGGCCGTGCGCCACCGGCTGCTCGACCCGGAGGACGCGCTGCTCGCCGCCTTCGTCGACCTCGACGGCGTGGCCGCGAGCGTCGCCGACCTGCACTCCGCCTTCCCGTCCGGGGTCGAGGTGCTGCACACCTTCGCGGCCAAGGCGAACTGCCTGGTCCCGCTGCTGGCCCGGCTGCGCGGGCTGGGCCTGGGCTGCGAGGTGGCCAGCCCCGGCGAGTTCGCCCAGGCCCTCGCGGCCGGCTTCGACCCCGGGCGGATCGTCCTCGACTCGCCCGCCAAGACCCGCCGGGAGCTGGTCCGGGCCCTGGAGCTGGGCGCCGCCGTCAACATCGACAACTGGCAGGAGCTCGACCGGGTCGACAACCTGCTGCGGGCCGGTGCCTCCGCCTCCCGGATCGGCGTGCGGGTCAACCCGCAGGTCGGCGCCGGGCGGATCGGCGCGATGAGCACCGCCACCGCGACCTCCAAGTTCGGCATCACCCTGGCCGACGCGGGGAACGCGCAGCGGCTGGTGGAGGCGTTCCGCGCGCGTCCCTGGCTCACCTGGATCCATGTGCACGTCGGCTCGCAGGGCTGCCCGCTGGACCTCATGGCCGAGGGCGTCGCCCGGGCCGCGGCCTTCGCCGAGCGGGTCAACGCCGAGCCGGGCCGCCGCCGGGTGACGGGCATCGACCTCGGCGGCGGACTGCCCGTCAACTTCGCGGACGACACCACCGCGCCCGGCTTCGCCGACTACGTGGACCGGCTGCGCGCGCACGCCCCGGAGCTGTTCGACGGCCGGTACCGGCTGGCCACCGAGTTCGGCCGCTCGCTGCTCGCCAAGAACGGCTTCACCGCCGCGTACGTCGAGTACACCAAGGAGGCCGGGGGCCGCCGGATCGCCGTCACCCACGCGGGTGCCCAGGTCGCCACCCGCACGGTGTTCATGCCGGACGCCTGGCCGCTGCGGATCACCGCGCACCACCCCTCGGGCGCCGCCAAGGACGGGGCGCCGGTGGCCCAGGACGTCGCCGGGCCCTGCTGCTTCGCCGGTGACCTGCTGGCCAGGGGCCGGGAGCTGCCGCCGCTGGAGCCGGGCGACCTGGTCGCGCTGCTCGACACCGGCGCGTACTACGCGACGACCCACTTCCAGTACAACAGCCTGCCCGAGCCGGCCGTGCACGGGTTCACCGTGGACGCCGCCGGCGAGGTGCGCTTCGAGCCGCTGCGCCGGGCCCAGCGCGTCGAGGAGCTGCTGAGGCCGGTCGGCTGACCCGGCGTCGGGGGTGACGGGCCGGTGACGTTCTGTCAGAACGGCAGGCCGTGGGGGTTCCCGGGCGGTGCAGGGCGGGTATCACCCTGCCGCGACCGCGACCGCCGTTCCCGGCCGCGGCGCGACAGCCTCAGTTCGTCGAAGGAGGCCTCGTCATGCCCCGAACCCCCGACGCCGTCCGTCCCCCCGGCACCGTCCGTCCCCCCGCCGCACCCCAGGCCCAGGACGCGCGCACCGTGCGCCGTCTGCGGCTGGGGATCGGGCTGCTCGGCTCCCTGCTGCCGATCGTGCTGCCCGTCGGCAACAGCCTCACCTCCGCCCGGATCGCCCTGCTCAGCTCGATGAGCGCGTCCTACTACACCTCGATGCGCAACGTCTTCGTCGGCGGCCTCTGCGCCATCGGCGTCTTCCTGATCTGCTACCGCCACGACCGCCGGGAGGACCGGCTGAGCTCGGTGGCCGGGGTGCTGGCGATCGGGGTGGCCCTCTTCCCGACCGAGCCGCCCGACTCCGTCACGGCGCACCCCAGCGGCGCCCAGACGGCCGTCGGGACGGTTCACCTCGGTTTCGCTGCCGGGCTGTTCGGCGTGCTGGCCTACTTCTGCCTGCGGCTGTTCGCGGACTCGCCGGCCGAGGGCGGCCGGCGGCCGGCGCGTGACCTCGTCTACCTGGTCTGCGGCTGGGTGATCGTGGCGGCCGTCGGGGCGGTCGCGGTCGCCGGGGTGCTCCACCTGGCCCGGGACTGGCCGCTGACCGTGCCCTACCTGGGCGAGGCGGTCGCCGTGCTCGCCTTCGGCGTGGCCTGGCTGGTGAAGAGCGAGGCCCTCGCCGGTCCGGCCCCCCGCCCGGCCGGCCGGGCCGCCCCCGCCGGCCCCTGAGGGCCCCGGGGGCCCGGGCCCCCGGCCGGGGCCGGACCGCGGACCCGCGCCGATGGCAGGATGCTTGCGGCCGGTGTCGGACCGGCCGGGGCGCGCCGCGGCGCCCGCCGGCACCCGCGGGGAGCGGAGGAGGTCCGATGGGCCGCAGGAAGCACCAGGTGGCCGTGCTGGTCCTGGAGGGGGCGAAGCCGCTGGACGTGGGCATCCCCGCGCAGGTGTTCTCCAGCCGGCCGAGCATGCCCTACACGGTGCGGGTCTGCGGTCCGGCGCCCGGGCTGGTGACGGGCGGCGACGGTCTCTCCTACCACGTGGCCGAGGGCCTGGAGGCGGTCGAGCACGCCGACACCGTCTTCGTGCCCGGCTACCGCGACCCGGCCACCACCGAACCCCCGGCGGCCGTCGTCGAGGCGCTGGTGGCCGCCCACCGGCGGGGCGCCCGGCTGGCCGCGATCTCCACCGGGGCGTTCGCGCTGGCGGCCACCGGGCTGCTCGACGGCAGGCGGGCCACCACCCACTGGCACTACGCCAGGGTCCTGGCGGAGCGCCACCCGCGGATCCGGGTCGACGAGAACGTGCTGTTCGTCGACGAGGGCGCCGTGCTCACCTCGGCCGGCGCGGCCTCCGGCATCGACCTCTGCCTGCACCTGGTGCGGCGCGACCACGGGGTGGGCCTGTCCAACCACGTGGCGCGCCGGCTGGTGGCCGCGCCCTACCGCAGCGGCGGCCAGGCCCAGTACGTGCCGCGCAGCGTGCCCGAGCCGCTGGGCGACCTCTTCGCCGGCACCCGCGAGTGGGCGCTGGAGCACCTGGCCGAGCAGCTGACGCTGGAGGGGCTCGCCCGGCACGCCCGGGTCTCCGCGCGCACCTTCTCGCGCCGGTTCGTGGAGGACACCGGCTACACGCCGATGCAGTGGGTGCTGCGGGCCCGGGTGGACCTGGCGCGCGAGCTGCTGGAGCGCACCGACCTGGGGGTGGAGCAGATCGCCGACCGGGCCGGGCTGGGCACGGGGGCGAACCTGCGGCTGCACTTCCACCGCGTCCTCGGCACCTCGCCCACCGAGTACCGCCACACCTTCGCGGCCCGCGCCGAGGACTGACGCCGCCCTCCGGCCGGGCGTGGCGGGATCCTTGCGACCGTTGGCAGGGATGCTGGCGGGATCCTTGCGCACCATGTCGATCCAGCCCCTGTCCGGCGGCTTCGAACGGTCCGATGATTGAACCGTCACCGAACGAACGGACCGCCCGGAGCACCCGGACCGCCCGGCCCGACCCAGGGAGCCCTCATGACCCGCATCGCCATCAACGGCTTCGGCCGCATCGGCCGCAACAGCCTGCGCGCCCTGGTGGAGCGCGGCAGCGAACTGGAGGTGGTCGCCGTCAACGACCTCGCCCCCGTCGACTCGCTCGCCCACCTGCTCCGCTTCGACAGCTCGCTCGGCCGCTTCCGCCACCCGGTGCGGGTCGAGGGGGACGAGCTCGTCGTGGACGGCCGCCGGATCAAGGTGCTCGCCGAGCGCGACCCCGCGAACCTGCCCTGGGCGGAGCTCGGCGTCGACCTCGTCCTGGAGGCCACCGGCCGCTTCACCTCCGCCGAGGCCGCCCGCGCCCACCTCACGGCGGGTGCCCGGAAGGTGCTGGTGAGCGCCCCCTCCGACGGCGCCGACGTCACGCTGGCCTACGGCGTCAACACCGACGCCTACGACCCGGCCGAGCACGTGATCGTCTCGAACGCCTCCTGCACCACCAACGCGCTGGCCCCGCTCGCCTCCGTGCTGGACGCGCTGGCCGGCATCGAGCACGGCTTCATGACCACCGTGCACGCCTACACCCAGGAGCAGAACCTCCAGGACGGCCCGCACCGCGACCTGCGCCGCGCCCGCGCCGCCGGCGTCAACATCGTGCCGACCACCACCGGCGCCGCCAAGGCGATCGGCCTGGTCCTGCCGAACCTCGACGGCAAGCTCTCCGGCGACTCCATCCGGGTCCCGGTCCCGGTCGGCTCGATCGTCGAGCTGAACACCACCGTCGCCCGCGAGGTCACCCGCGAGCAGGTGCTCGCCGCCTACCGCGCCGCCGCCGACGGCCCGCTGAAGGGCATCCTCGACTACGCCGACGAGCCGCTGGTCTCCGGCGACATCACCGGCGAGCCCGCCTCGTCCATCTTCGACGCGGCCCTCACCCGGGTCGACGGCAAGCACGTCAAGGTGGTCGCCTGGTACGACAACGAGTGGGGCTTCTCCAACCGGGTCGTCGACACCCTGGAGCTGCTCTCCCGCGGCTGACGGGAGCCCGGGCCGCCGGGAACCGCTGCGGGGGTGTGACGCGGATGTTGCGCCCCGTGGCGATCCTCCGGCGGCCCTTGAGCGGCCCCGGCCGGTGTGTGACGGTGGACGGCACGCCCGGCCGTCCGCCCGCCGGGCGGGAACCGAGGAAAGAGGACGACCGGTGCCGTCGCACACGCAGCCCCTGCGCAAGCTGGGTTTCCTGACCATCGGGCTGTTCGACCCGGCCGACCCGGGCGCCGGCCACGAGTCGACGCTGCGGCTCGTCGAACTCGGCGAGCGGCTGGGCTTCGACAGCGCCTGGGTGCGCCACCGCCACCTCCAGCACGGCATCTCCTCCCCGGTCGCCGTGCTGGCGGCGGCCACCCAGCGCACCAGCCGGATCCGGCTGGGCACGGCGGTGATCCCGGTCGGCTGGGAGAACCCGCTGCGGCTGGCCGAGGACCTCGCCACCGTCGACCTGCTCTCCGGCGGCCGGCTCGACCCGGGTGTGAGCGTGGGCCGCCCCGGCCACTGGGAGCAGGTGTCCGGCGCGCTCTACCCGGACACCGCCGACGCCGAGGACTTCGGCTACCGGCGGGTGGACCGGCTGCTGGGCTTCCTGCGCGGCGACCCGGCCACCGACTTCAGCGGGGTCGAGGGCATCGAGGTGTACTCGGACAGGGTGCAGCCGGTCTCGCCGGGCCTGGCGGACCGCCTGCGCTACGGCGGCGGGAGCCTGCGCTCCGCCCGCTGGGCCGGTGAGCGCGGGCTCGGCCTGCTCACCAGCAACGTGGTGCGGGCGGAGGAGTCCGAGGACTTCGCCGAGATCCAGCGCTCGCACATCGCCGCCTTCCGCGAGCGCCACCCGCTGGGTGCGCGGGCCCGGGTCTCGCAGGGCCTGGTGGTGATCCCCACCGACAGCGCCACCGCCGAGCAGCGGGCGCGCTACCACGCCTACGTCGACGGCCGCACGGCGCGCACCACCGCCCCGCAGGGCCCGGCGCGGGTGATGTACGCCCGGGACCTGATCGGCAGCTCCGCCGAGATCGCCGAACAGCTGTACGCCCACGCCGGGTTCCGGGAGGTCGACGAGGTGGTCTTCGCGCTGCCGTTCACCTTCGGCCACGAGGACTACGTGCAGATCCTCACCGACATCGCCACGAACCTCGCCCCCGCCCTCGGCTGGAAGCCGGCCGAGGACGCCTGACCGGGGCCGGGGCCGGGGCCGTCACAGGCGCTCGGGCACCGGGTTGCCGACGGCCTCGATCGCCCGCCGCACCGGGACCTTCAGCAGCACGGCGAAGCCGACGACGAAGAACACCAGCAGCGAGACGATCGCCGACCGGTAGCTGCCGGTGACCTGGTAGGCCAGGCCGAAGACCAGCGGCCCCATCCAGCTGGTGCCGCGGTCGCTGACCTTGTAGACGCTGAAGTACTCGGCCTCCTTGCCGGGCGGGATCAGGTGGGAGAACAGCGAGCGGGACAGCGCCTGGCTGCCGCCGAGCACCAGGCCGATCATGCAGGCCAGGGCGTAGAACCAGGCCGGCTGGTGGGCCGGCATGACGTACCCGAGCGCGACGGTGACCACCCAGCCGAGCAGCGAGCCCAGGATGGTCCGCTTGGCGCCGTAGCGGTGGGCGATCCGGCCGAGCAGCAGCGCGCCGCCGATCGCCACCACCTGCACCAGCAGCACGGCGGTGACCAGCGAGGTCTGGTCCATGCCCAGTTCCTCGCTGCCGTAGAGGGAGGCCTGCGAGACGACGGTCTGGATGCCGTCGTTGTAGCAGAGGAAGGCGGCCAGGTAGAGCAGGGTGAGCGGGTGGCGCCGCATGCCGCGCAGGGTGCGGCCGAGTTCCCGCAGGCTGCCCGCGGCCGGCTCGCTGCGGACCTCGGCGGCGGCGCGACCGGGGAGCACCCCGGCCCGGGACGGCAGCCGGAGCATCGGCACGACGGTGAACAGCGCCCACCACAGGCCCGCCGAGGCCAGGCAGATCCGCACGGCGGTGCCCTCGGTGAGGCCGAAGGCGTCATGGCCCTGGAACAGCGCCAGGTTGGCGATCAGCAGCAGCCCGCCGCCGGCGTAGCCGTACGCCCAGCCCTTGGAGGACACCGCGTCGCGCTCGTCGGGCGCGGCCAGGCCCGGCAGGTAGGCGTAGGAGAGCGCGACCGACACCGCGTACGCGAGGTTGGCGACCACCAGCAGGGCGCCGCCGAGCAGGTAGCGGTCGCCGCCGAGGAAGAACATGCCCATGGTGGCGGTCGCGCCGAGGTAGGCGAAGCCGCCCATCAGCTCCTTGTGCCGCCCGGTGCGGTCGGCGACCGTCCCGGCCAGCAGCATCGCGCCGACCGAGAGCAGCACGGAGAAGGAGACCGTGTAGGGGAAGTAGGAGCCGGCCCGGATCGACAGGCCCAGGGGGTGGACGTTCCCGTCGGCGTCGGCGGCCGCCTTGGCGACCGAGGTCAGGTACGGCCCCAGGAACACCGTCAGGACGGTGGCGGAGAAGGCCGCGTTGGCCCAGTCGTTGACGTACCACCCGACCTGTATCCGGCGCAGTGCCCGGCGGTCGTCCTCGGTGGCGGTCGCCGGATGTTCCGGCCGGTCTGTCGTGGTGCTCATGCTGTTCCCATCCCCGTGCTGGAGCCGTCGCCGCCGGGGGTCCAGCAGCCGCGCTCGCGGAGGACGTCGCGCAGGACGTCGATGCGATCGGCCATGATGCCATCCACCCCCAGGTCGAGCAGCGAGCGGATGCGGGTGGCGTCGTCCACGGTCCAGACGTGGACCTGCAGGCCGAGGCGGTGCGCGGCGCGCACGAAGGCCCGGTCCACCACCCGGACGCCCCGGTGCCGTTCGGGCACCTGCGCGCAGAGGCCGGCCCACGGCGCCGTGCCGCCGCGCGCCAGCGGCCCGGCCAGCGAGCGCAGCCGCAGCCGGGCGACCTCGCGGGGGCCGAGCGAGGTGGCCAGCCGGGGCCCGGCGGCGGCGCGCACGGCGGCGAGCCGGGCGTCGGAGAAGCCGCCGACGCAGACCCGGTCCCAGGCCCCGGTCCGGCGGACCGCCTCGACCAGCGGCCCGACGGCCGGCGCCGCCTTGACGTCGATGTTGAACCGGGCGCCGGGGAACGCGTCGAGCAGGTCCTCCAGCAGCGGGACCGGTTCGGTGCCGCCGATCCGCGCCTGCCGGACGGTCCGCCAGGGCAGCTCGGCCACCACCCCGGTGCGGTCGGTGACCCGGTCGAGCCGGTGGTCGTGGAACGCCACCAGCACGCCGTCGGCGGTGGTGTGCACGTCCGTCTCCAGGTAGCGGTAGCCGAGCGCGACGGCGGCCTCGAAGGCGGCGAGCGAGTTCTCCGGGCGGCCGAGGTCGCCGCCCCGGTGGGCGAAGGCGAGCGGCCCCGGGTGGTCGAGGAAGGGGTGCATGCGGTGCTCCGTGCTCTGTGCTCCATGGGTGCTCCACGGGGTGCCCCGGGAGGTGCTCCGCGGCGCGTGACATTGTTACATCCGATGTCAAGATGTAACGCCCACGGGGCCGCGTGGCCGCCTATCATGCGGATGCGGAGGGGGCCGCCCGGCGTCCCTCCGCGTCCGTCGCTCACGCACCGCCCCAGAGAGGAGCCCCCCGAGTGGGTAGCACTGTCGAGACGCTGGAATTCCAGGCCGAGACGCGCCAGTTGCTCCGGTTGGTGATTCACTCGATCTACTCGAACAAGGACATCTTCCTGCGCGAGCTGATCTCGAACGCCTCCGACGCCCTGGACAAGCTGCGGCTGGAATCACTGATCGACTCCGGCCTCGACGCCGACACCTCCGACCTCCACATCACCCTGGAGGCCGACCCCGAGGCGCGGACGCTGACCGTCCGCGACAACGGGATCGGGATGAGCCGCGAGGACATCGTGGAGCTGATCGGCACCATCGCCAAGTCCGGCACGGCCGGACTGCTGGAGAAGATCAAGGAGACCGAGGACGCCGCCGCGGCGCAGAGCCTGATCGGGCAGTTCGGCGTCGGCTTCTACTCGGCGTTCATGGTCGCCGACCGGGTCACCCTGCACACCCGCCGGGCCGGTACCGAAGCCGGCACCCGGTGGGAGTCGGACGGCGAGGGCACCTACGAGATCCAGGCCGTCGACGGCCTTCCCGTGGGCACCTCGGTCACCCTGCACCTCAAGCCCGCCGACGGCGAGGACGGCCTGGCCGACTACCTGGCCGACCGGAAGATCCGCCAGATCGTCAAGCAGTACTCGGACTTCATCCGCTGGCCGATCCGGATGGCGAGCGAGCACACCGACGCCGACGGCACCACCACCCGGCAGGTCGACACCCTCAACTCGATGAAGGCGCTGTGGGCCCGGCCGCGAAGCGAGGTCACCGAGGCCGAGTACACCGAGTTCTACCAGCAGATCAGTCACGACTGGCTCGCCCCGGCCGAGACCGTCCACATGCGCGCCGAGGGCACCTTCGAGTACGAGGCGCTGCTGTTCATCCCCTCCCAGGCGCCGTTCGACCTGTTCTCCCGCGACGCCAAGCGCGGCGTGCAGCTGTACGTCAAGCGGGTGTTCATCATGGACGACTGCGAAGCGCTGATGCCCGACTACCTGCGCTTCGTCAAGGGCGTCGTGGACGCCCACGACCTGTCGCTGAACATCTCCCGGGAGATCCTCCAGCAGGACCGCCAGATCCGCGGGGTGCGCCGGCGCCTGGTGAAGAAGGTCCTCGGCGCGCTCAAGGACATCCAGGCCAAGGACACCGAGCGCTACCTGAAGCTGTGGGACCAGTTCGGCCGGGTGCTGAAGGAGGGCCTGCTGGAGGACGCCGACAGCACCGCGTCCCTGCTGGAGCTGGTCTCGGCGGCCTCCACCCACGACGCGGAGCGCCCCACCACCCTGCGCGAGTACGTCGGGCGGATGAAGGACGGCCAGGAGGCCGTCTACTACCTGACCGGCGAGGACCGCGCCACGGTGGAGAACTCCCCGCACATGGAGGCCTTCGCCGCCAAGGGGTACGAGGTGCTGATCCTCACCGACCCGGTCGACGAGGTCTGGGTCGAGCGGGTGCCCGACTTCGACGGCCACCGGCTGCAGTCCATCGCCAAGGGGCAGGTCGACCTCGACGGCCCGGACGGCGGCGACGAGGAGGCCGGGGCCGAGAAGGCCAAGCGGGAGCAGGAGTTCGCCGCGCTGCTGCCGTGGCTGACGCAGGCCCTGTCCGGGCAGGTCAAGGAGGTCCGGCTCTCCTCGCGGCTGACCACCTCGGCGGCCTGCGTGGTCGGCGACGCCCAGGACATGACGCCGACCCTGGAGAAGATGTACCGCGCGATGGGGCAGCAGGTGCCCCCGGTCAAGCGGATCCTGGAGCTCAACCCCGCCCACCCGCTGATCACCGGGCTGCGCGCGGCGCACGAGGCCGACCCCGCGAACCCGGCCCTGGCGGAGATCGCCGAGCTGGTCCACGGCGGCGCGCTGCTGGCCGAGGGCGGTGACCTGCCCGACCCGGCGCGCTTCACCCGGCTGCTCACCGAGCGGCTGGCCCGCGGCCTCTGACCGCACCCGCCCCGCGACCCCGGCCGCCGTTCCGCGGCCGGGGTCGTCGCGTTCCCGTGCCATTCATTTCAGTTTATTCATTGCCGGGGCGCTACCCCGCGAGACCCGGTGCGCATCTCTTGACGCGGGCCGCTCACGTTCACCACCCTTGGTGCTGGCCGAGCTGAGGTGACTGGGAGTCAAACTCCTATTCATCTCAGCTCATGGCCGACTCTGTTGACCGCCCGTCATGGAAGGAGATGTCCGTCATGAAGAAGATCGTCGTCCGCAAGACCGGCCCGGTCCGTCTGACCAGCACGGCTCGCGCGCTGTACCTGCCGTGGGACTGCATCGTGACCCAGCAGCTCTGATCCCGGCTCCGGGCACGGGGGAACGCGGTGCCGGCCGGGTGCGTCCCGGCCGGCACCGCTCCGCCCCGCCCGGATCCCGTCCGTCCGCCGCCCACCTCCCACAGGAGGACCCGTGTACTCCTCCGTCGACAGCGGCTCCGACGCCCCGGGCCTCGACCTGGACCGCCCGCTGCCGCTGCGCCGGCTCGTCTACCTGGAGGAGGGCGACGAGGTCACCATCGGCAGCCCCGAGAACGACACCTACGCCGTCTTCCCGGCCGACGGCGCCGAACTGGTCCGGCTGCTCGCCGACGGCGCCACACCCCGCGAGGCCGCCGAGCGCTACCGGCAGGCGCACGGCGAGAGCGTCGACATCGCCGACCTGGTCGAGGTGCTCGCCGACCTCGACCTGCTCCGCCCCGCCGGCGAGGCCGCCGGGGTGCCGGCCGCCGCGACCGCGCCGGTGCGCTGGCAGCGGCTGGGCCGGGCGGTCTTCAGCCGGCCCGCGCTGATCGGCTACGCACTCCTCGCCGCCCTCGCCGCGGCCGAGATGATCCGGGTGCCCGCCCTGGTCCCGAGCATGGACAACCTGTTCTTCAGCCCCTCCTACACCCTGGTCGTGCTGCTGCTGTTCTTCGGCCAGGCGCCGCTGCTCGCCCTCCACGAGGCCTTCCACGCGCTGGCCGGCCGACGGCTCGGGCTCCGCTCGAAGCTCTCGATCGGCCGCCGCCTGGTCTACCTGGTGCTGGAGACCTCGCTCGACGGACTGGTCAGCGTGCCGCGCCGCAAGCGCTACCTGCCCATCCTGGCCGGCATGCTGGCCGACGTCCTGGCGATCGCCGTGCTCACCCTGACCGCCGACCTCCTGCGCGGGATCGACGCGGGCGCCGCCCGGCTCTGCCTCGCGATCGCCTACGCCACCGTGCTGCGGCTCGCCTGGCAGGCCTTCTTCTACCTGCGCACCGACCTCTACGTCCTGCTCTGCACCGCGCTGGGCTGCGTCGACCTGCACGCCGCCGCGAGCGACGTCCTGCGCAACGCCGCACGGAGGTTCACCGGACGCCCGCCGGTGGACCTGTCGGTGCACCACCCGGTCGACCGGCGGGTCGCACGCTGGTACGCCTGGCTGATGGTGACCGGCTACGCCTTCACGCTCACCATGTTCGCCGGCGTCGTCGTACCGACCGCCTACCGGCTGCTGCGCGACATGTGGCTGCGGCTGACCGGCGAGGCGTCCGTGGCCGGACGGCTCGACTCGCTGCTGCTGATGCTGCTGAGCCTCGCCCAGACCGGCGTCGTCGTGGTCATCGCCCTGCGCGAGCGGCGTGCCGCCCGCGCGCTCTGACACCGCGTTCCCCCTGATCCCACGTCACCGCACGAAAGGCAGCTGAGCCATGGCCGAACACCGCCACCACTGGGTCCGTGCCGCCCGGCGCTCCGCCCGCGTCGAGGCCCGCGACCGGCTGGAGCTGCCGCCCGTGCTCGCCGTGGTGAACGCCGACCGCCGGCTGCGCGGGCCCTACACGGCGGTCGGCTCGGTGCTGCGGGCGATCGTGCCCGACGCGCTCGCCCGCTGCCCCGAGGCCGTCTCCGGGCACGACATCGAACTCCTCTCCACCACTCCGGAACTGCGCGAGCTGGTGCCCGCCACCCGTGAGACGCTCACCTCCCTGGCCGTGCCCAAGGAGCGCACCCGCTTCTACTCCGCGCTGCGCACCCTGCGGATCGCCCACGGCCTGGTCGAGTTCCTGGAGGCGTACCTGCGCGCCGCCGGCGACGGCCCGCGCACCCTGGTCGTCGACGACGCCCACCGCGCCGACCCCACCGACGGCGAGTTCCTCGCCGTCCTGCTGCGGCGGATCGACCCCGGGCTGCTCACCGTGGTGGTCACCACCGGCACCGAGGCCCTGGAGCGCCCGGACGGTCCGGGCCGCGAGACCCTGCCGGACGCGCTCGCCGCGCACTGCGCCGTGCTGGACGTCCCCGCCGCCCGGGAGGACGGCCCGTCGCGGGCGGGCGCTTCGGGGCCCGGGCTCGGCCGCGCCCACGTCGTCGCCGACGGCACCGGCGACGACCCCGCCGCGCTGGCCGCCTACCGGGCGCTGCCGGCCGACGAACGCGCCCGGCTGCACGACCTGCGCCGCGCCGAGCTGGAGACGGTCGGCGAGTCCTCGCTGAGGCTGGGGGCCATCGCCTGGCACGCCGAGCACGGCAGCGACCCGTCCGGCGTCGGCGCCGACATCCTGCGCCACGCCCTCGACCACTGCATGGACCTCGGCTACTACCACGCGGTCGTCGACCTCGGCGAGCGCGGCCGCCGGCTGGTCACCCACGAGAGCCACCCCACCCACTGGTGGGCCTTCACCACCAAGATGACCACCTCCTTCGCCGCGCTCGGCCTGGCGGAGCGCGCCCTGCCGCTCTACGACGAGGCCCGTACGCTCAGCGCCTCGCCCGAGGTCCACATGCAGGCCGCGTACGCGACCGCGATGCTGCACACCCGGCACTTCGAGGCCGGCCGGCGCGACCACGGACTGGCCCGCGCCTGGGCCAACCAGGCGATCGCCTTCGCCCGCTGGCACCCGGACCCCAAGGAGCGCGAGGCGCGCGTGGTGTTCAACCGCAACGGGCTCGCGCTGATCGAGGTCCACCAGGGCCGCCCGCAGGCCGCGTTGGAGCTGCTGGACGCCTGCATCGCGCAGCTGGACGAGACCCTGGAGCCGCACGAGCACGCGTTGCACCGCTCGGTGCTGCGCTACAACCGCGCGCAGGTGTACGCGGCCCTCGGCCGGCACGCCGAGGCCGTCGCCGACTACACCGCCGTGATCGACTGCGACCCCAACTACGCCGAGTACCACTTCGACCGGGGCATGCTCTGGCGCGACCTCGGCGAACCGGAGCGGGCGCTGGCCGACTACGACCGCGCCGTCCGGCTCTCCCCGCCGTTCCCCGAGGCGTACTTCAACCGCGCCGACGTGCTGGCCGAACTCGGCGACACCGAGGCGGCGGTGGCGGACTTCGGCTACGTCCTCCAGCTGGACCCGGAGTTCGACGACGCCCGGCTCAACCGGGCCTCGCTGCTGTTCGAGGCCGGTGCCCACGAGGCCGCCCGCGCGGAGGTCCGGGCCGGGCTGGCCCGCACCCCCGGGAACGCCCGGCTGCTCTGCCTCCAGGGCCAGTTGCTGGCCGCGGCGGACGACCCCGCGGCGGCCGCCGACGCCTACGCGGCCGCGCTCTCCGCCGACCCCGACTACGCCCAGGCCTGGGCCCTGCTCGGCGAACTGCGCTACCAGCAGGGCGACCTGGACGGAGCGGGCCGCAACCTGGCACGCGCCGTCGAGCTGTCCGCCGAGCCGGGCCTGCGGTTCAACCTGGCCGTGGTCCACCACGACGCCGGGCGCTACGGCGAGGCCGTCCGGCTGCTGGACGAGGTGGTGGAGTCCACCGAGGACGTCGACGCCCGGCTGCAGCGGGCGCGCTGCCTGATCGGCCTGGACCGGGCGGAGACCGCCAGGGCGGACCTGCTGGCCTGCCTGGCGGCCGACCCGGACTCCGCCGGCCAGGTGTACGAGCTGATGCCCGAGCTGGCCCGCGCCTGAAGCGGCCCGCACCCCAGCCGGTCCGTCCCCGGTCCTCGCCACCGGCGTCCCCCGGGACCGGGGACGGACCTCAGCACGGTGCGGCGCCGGCCTGTGCCAGTTCGGCCCGCACCCGGCGGCGGACGTGCGCCATGACGGGTGAACCCCGGTACGCGGCAGCCACCTTGACCAGCCACGCCGCCTCCTCGCGGAGCCCGGCCACCACCGGGTGCGGCACCCACCCGGGGCCGGGCCCGGCGGGGAAGCGGTGCCCGGCCCGGGCGGCCTCCAGCGCGGCGGCGATCGCGGCGGCCTCCACCAGCGCCGCGAACTCCTCCGGACCGGAGGGGCGGGCGACCTCGCGCACCCAGTGCGCCACCCGGGGGTGCAGATGGGGACGCAGGGCCAGCTGGCCGTCGCGGATCTCGATGATCCGCCGGTAGAGCGCGAACCGGATGTCCCGCCGCCCGCCGGCCGGACCGAACTCGCGCTCCGGCGTCATGAGTTCGATCTCCGGCAGCTCCGAGCGCAGCACCGACCAGAGCGGCCCGAGCCGGCGGTGGTCACGCCGGGCCCCGGCCCGGCCGCCCGGGTCGGCCCGCCGGACGGCGCGGCGCACGGCCCGCCGGAGCCGGGGGAGGCGGCTGCGGCGTCGGTCAGCCACGCCGGGCCGCACCGCGCGGCCGTGGGCGGTCGAGCGCGTACCCCAGCCGCAGGATCCGCTCGGCGAGCCGCGCGGTCACGGTGGCCCGGGGCCGGTGCAGCGCCCGGTGCAGGGCCAGCGAGGCGACCAGCTCGGCCTCCTGTTCCTGGCGCTCCGAGTACGCGGACCGGCCGAGCACCCGGTGGACCAACTCGCCCGGCAGCCGGGGGAACAGGGCCTGGGCGACGCTCGCGCCCGGCCCGGTGCCACCGGTGTGCCCGCAGAGCAGGTGGCCGATCTCGTGCAGCACGATGTGCTGCTGGTGCAGCGCGGTGGTGTCGAGCGGGTAGCCGATGTAGTCCGCCCGGTCGGTGCTGACCAGCGCGCCGCAGGGCGCGTCGAGCGGGCCGGAGAGCGGGATCAGCTCGATCGGCCGGCCGCGCCGCCGGGCGAGCGCCTCGGTCAGCGCCGGAATGCCGAACGGCTCCGGGAGCGGCAGCGAGTCCGCGACGGTGCGACATCGTTGCCAGAGCCCGCGTCGCTCCGCCCCACCCGGTTGCCCCACGTCCGTTCCCCCCGGTGCTCGACCACCCTCAGCCGGGAGGTGATCCTACGGACGGGGACGCGCCGGGAGAACCGCTTCGACGCCGATTTCCGCTACCTGCCGCCGCCGGCCTCCAGCCGGGCGATCGCCTCGATCATGTCGCGGATCGTGCCGAGCCCCTCGGGCGACAGGGTCACCGCGCGCAGTGCCACGTCGCGCACGCCCGCGTCCCGCAGGGCGCCGAGCAGGGCCAGCTCCTCGGCGATCCGGGCGCTCTGCCGGTCGTCGAAGAAGTACACCGGCGGGACCTGGAAGAACTGGGCCAGAGCTTCGAGGTGACGTTTCGTCGGATTGTCCCGGCGGCCGGTGCGCAGCTGCCACAGGTAGGTCGCCGAGAAGCTCTCACCGGTCGCCTCGCGGCAGGCGCGGGCGACCTCCTCGTGGGTGTACGGCTCGCGGTCGGGACGGCGGACCACGTCGAAGAGCCGGTCGATCTTCCCTGCGAGCGTGGACGTACCGGAGTCTGCGTCGGGCACGGCACACCTCTCCCCTCACCCCGGGCACACGCGCGGTGCGTGTGTGGATCGAGCACGCGCGACGGTCGCCCATTGTAGTTCCCCCTCGCCCCGCGCGGAGCCGCCGGACGGGCCGTCACCTCGTTCGTCGTCACCGCCTTGACTGGTGACGCGCATGGCTGCCATGCTGGCGTCACCACCTCGACCGGTGACGGGAAAAGGGTCCGTGACTCCGGGGTGGCCGGACCGCAGTCGATCCAGATGGGGAGCACCAGTCATGGCAGTCACCTACACCGCCGTTGTCGACGTCGACGGGGAGGGCCGCAACGGCGGCAGGGTCCGTTCCTCGGACGGTCTGCTGGAGACCGCTCTCGCCATCCCGAAGGAGTTCGGCGGCGCGGGCACCGCGACCAACCCCGAGCAGCTGCTGGCCGCCGGCTGGGCCGCCTGCTTCCTCGGGGCGCTGCGCCTGGCCGCCGGCGCCCGCGGGATCCGGCTCACCAGCACCGCCGTCACCGCCGAGATCACGCTGACCCACGGCGACGACGGCGAGTTCGGCCTCTCCGCCGTCCTCAACCCGGTGCTCGGCGGGGTGGACCAGGCCACCGCCGAGGAGCTCGCCCGGGCCGCCCACCGGACCTGCCCCTACTCCAAGGCCACCCGCGACAACATCCCGGTGACCGTCAACGCCCGGGCCGCCGGGGCGGTGTGACCCGGCCGGACCCCCGGACCGCGGGTCCCGCGCCCTCCCCCTGCGCGGGACCCGCACCATGCCGCAAGCCCCCCGGCCGGTTCACGGCCGGGCCGAGGGGCGGTGTCGTCCGGCCGGGACTCAGCGCAGGCCGGCGGGGGCGGCGGTCTTCTTCCGCGCGCGGTAGGCGGCGGCCTTGATCTTGTTGCCGCAGGACTCCATGCCGCACCACTGGCGCCGCATGCCCCGGGAGCGGTCGATGTAGATCCGGGTGCACTCCGGGTTGCCGCACTCCTTCAGCAGCGGTACGTCGGGCCCGCTGAGGAGTTCGACGGCCTGCCGGGCGACGGTCGCCAGCGCCTGTTCCGGGGTCGCCTCGTTGTGCCGCCCGGCCACCGTGAGCTGCGGGGTCACCGGGGTCTTGCGGGCGGCGGCGTTGAGCACGGCCAGCGCCTCGCGGTCGAACTCCTCCCCGGCGACCCGGTTGGTGACCAGCCGGTAGACGGCCTCGCGCACCGTCCTCGCCTCCCGGACGTCGCGTTCGTCGCCCGGGGTGATCGTGTCCACCAGCCCGCTGTCGAGGTACCAGGCGTTCAGCCGCTCCGGCGTCACGAACATCTCGAAGCGGACCGTGCGCCGGGCGCGGAGGGTGGCCGCGAAGTCCAGGGCCGGGTGCCCGCACACGAAGACATGGTCGAGATTCACATCACCATGCTGACAGGTGACTGTGACCGGCGCAAGGACAGGTCACCGCACCCCCGGGGTCAGCCGGAGTTCACGCCCCCGCCATCGTCGGCGCAGCCAGCGGTCGTGGCTCGCCAGCACGATCGCGCCCGGGCCGCTGCCCAGTGCCTCCTCCAACTCGTCGCACAGGCGCGGGGACAGGTGGTTGGTGGGCTCGTCGAGCAGCAGCAACTGCGGCGGGCGGGCCACCAGCAGCGCCAGTGCGAGCCGCCGCCGCTGGCCGACGGAGAGCCGGCCGACCGGCTTGTCCCGGTCCGCCGGGTCCAGCAGTCCGAGCGAGTCCAGCGGCACCCGCTCGGCCCGCGCCGCCCCCAGCGCCAACCGGTAGGTGTCCTCGACGGTGCGCTCCGGCCGCTCGAACACGGTGTCCTGGGCGAGCAGCCCGACCGTGAGCCGGGGCCGGCGGCGCACCTCGCCCTCGGCGGCGACCAGACCGGCGAGCACGGCGAGCAGCGTCGACTTCCCCGCGCCGTTGCCGCCGGTGACCAGCAGCCGGTCGCCGGCCCGCACCTCCAGGGTGGCCGGCGCGAGCCGGCCCGGCACCCGGACCTCCCGCAGGGCCACCAGCGGCCCCGGGTCGTCCGCGGTCCCCGTCCCTTCCGGGGGCGCGGCGGCCAGCGCCGGGGCCGCGAACCGCAGCGGACGCGGCGGCTCGGCGACCTGGGCGCGCTCCAGCTCCTCCAGCCGCCGCGCGGCGTCCCGCACCCGGCGGGAGATCTGGTTCTGCACCCGGCCCGCCCGGTGGCCGTAGCCCATCTTCTCGTTGTCGCGCCGCCCCCGGTCCGGCGCGACCCGGTGCGCGGTGACGCCCGCCTGCCGGCGCAGCTCCGCCAGCTCCTGCTGCTCCTCGGCGAACCGCCGCTCCCAGCGCTCGCGTTCGGCGCGCCCGGCTGCCAGGTACGCGCTGTAGCCGCCGCCGTGGCGGACCGGTCCGTCCACCGCCGGGTCGAGGTCGATCAGCTCGGTGCAGACCGCGTCCAGGAACGCCCGGTCGTGGCTGGCGGCCACCACCGCGCCGGGCAGGGCGCGCAGGTGCTCCTCCAGGAAGGCGGCGGCCCGGTCGTCGAGGTGGTTGGTCGGCTCGTCCAGCAGCAGCGCCGACGGGCGGCGCACCAGCAGCGCGGCGAGGGCGAGCCGGCCGCGCTGGCCGCCGGAGAGCGAGCCGAGGGCGCGGTCGTGGGCGACCCCGCCCAGGCCGAGGCCCTCCAGGACCAGCGCCGCGCGCCGGTCGGCGTCCCAGGAGTCCCGGTGCCGGGCCTGCTCCAGGCGCCGGCCGTAGGCGTCGAGGAGTTCCCGGTGGCCGGGGGAGTCCTCCGGGACGCGGGCGAGCTCGATGCCGAGCCGGTCGAGTTCGGCGAGGTCGGCGCGGGCCTCGCGCAGCGCCTCGTCGAGCACGGCGGCGACGGTCGAGCCGGCGGCGAAGGGCAGCTCCTGGTGCAGGAAGCCGAGGTCGGCGGGGCGCGTGACGCTTCCCCCGTCGGGTTCGTCCACGCCGGCGAGCACCCTCAGCAGGGTGGACTTCCCGGCGCCGTTCTCCCCGATCAGGCCGATGCGCCGGCCGGGGGAGGCGGTGAGGTGGACGCCGTCGAGGACGCGTCGGCCCGCGAGGTTGCGGACCAGGTCACGGGCGAGCAGGGCGGAGTGGGGCACGGGGAACCTCGGGACGGCTGCGGGCAGCGGGACGGAACCACCGCTGCCCGGGGGCGGGCACGGAGCGGGACACGACGGAACGGACCACGCCGCCGGCGCTTCCACACGCCGGCCGGTGGCCGTCGACTCCGGTTCTCACCCGGAGATGTCGTCGTCACCCGCCATGTCCGCCACTCCTCGCTCAAAGGTCCTGGGCCCTCGGAGCGTAACAGCTACGCCCGACACCCGCGACGGCCGAGGGACGCGCCGGGCCGCCGCGCCGCCCGCCCGGCCGGCACCCTGGCCGGAAGCGTGCAGTCACCGCCTTGACAGGTGACGAACGGGGGCGCATCCTGGGACCGTTCCCGACCCGGAGGGTGGTCATGAGCAGCGAACGCACCGACGATCCCGCCGCCGAAGCGAGGCTCGCCCGCTTCGGCCGCCTCCCCGAGCGCATCCGCTTCGAGGACATGACGCAGGAGGTGCCGGCCGCACCGGAGGACGGCAACGGCGGCGCCTACGACCCCGACGGCGCCTTCCGGTTCTACAACTGCCTGGCCGTCGACTTCGGCCTGTAGGCCCTCCGAGGCCCGGCCCGCCGCCCGGGTGACCCGGCGGAGCGGCGTGGCGGGCCCCGGCGCGCCCGGGGGAGATGATCACCGCGTCCACGGGTGCCCACACCGCCGGAGGCGCAGATGCGGATCCTGCTCGTCGCGAGCGCGTTCAACAGCCTCACCCAGCGCGTCCACGCCGAACTGCGGGACCGCCGTCACACGGTCGAGGTCCACCTCGCCACCGCGGGCGACGAGCCGCTGCGGGCGGCGGTGCGCGGCTTCGCCCCCGACCTGGTGATCGCGCCGATGCTCACCACGGCGCTGCCGCGCGACGTCTGGTCGGCCGTCACCTGCCTGATCGTGCACCCGGGCCCGCCGGGCGACCGCGGCCCGTCCGCCCTCGACTGGGCGATCCACGAGGACGCACCCCTCTGGGGCGTGACGGTGCTCCAGGCCGACGAGCTGATGGACGCCGGCCCCGTCTGGGCCTCGGCGCCCTGCCCGCTGCCGCCCGTCGCCAAGAGCGACCTCTACCGCAACGAGGTCTCCGACGCCGCCGTCGAGGCGGTGCTGCGGGCGGTGCGGCGCTTCGCCTCCGGCACCCACACCCCCCGCCCGCAGAGCGGCCCCGACTGGCGGGCGCCCGACCACACCCGGCCCTTCCTGCGCCAGGAGGTGCGGCGGATCGACTGGGCGCGCGACACCACCGACACGGTGGTGCTCAAGCTGCGGGCCGCCGACTCCCGGCCCGGCGTGCTGGACGAACTGCTCGGCGGCGCCTGGTACCTGCACGGCGGCCACCCCGAACGGGCGCTGCGCGGGCGCCCCGGCGAGCTGCTGGCCACCCGGGCCGGGGCGCTGTGCCGGGCGACCCGCGACGGCGCGGTGTGGATCCCCGAGCTGCGCCGGCGCCGCACCCCCGGCGGGCCCGCCACCTTCAAGCTGCCCGCCGTCACCGCCCTCGGCGACGCGCTGCCCGCGCTGCCGGAGCTGCCCGCCCCGGTGATGCCGGCCGGGGACGACCCGGTCTGGTCGGACATCCGCTACCGCGAGGACGGGCCGGTCGGCTTCCTGCGCTTCTCCTTCCCCGGCGGCGCGATGAGCACCGGCCACTGCCGCCGTCTGCTCGACGCCTACCGCTTCGCGCTGACCCGCCCGACCGCCGTCCTGGTGCTCGGGGGCGGTCGCGACTTCTTCTCCAACGGCATCCACCTCAACGTGATCGAGGCCGCCGCCGACCCGGCGGCCGAGTCCTGGGCCAACATCAACGCCATCGACGACCTGGTCGAGGCGGTCCTCACCACCACCGACCGCCTGGTGGTCGCCGCCCTCGGCGGCAACGCGGCGGCCGGCGGGGTGATGCTGGCGCTGGCCGCCGACGAGGTCTGGTGCCGGCGGGGTTCCGTGCTCAACCCGCACTACCGGCTGATGGGACTGCACGGCTCGGAGTACTGGACGTACAGCCTGCCGCGCCGGGTGGGCGCGGCGCAGGCCGCGAGGCTCACCGGAGCCGCCCTGCCGGTGAGCGCCGCGGCCGCCCTGCGGGCCGGGCTGGTCGACCGGGTCCTGCCCTGCACCCCGCAGGAGTTCGGGCCCGCGGCCGCCCGCCTCGCCCGGCTGACCGCCGCCTCGCCGACGGTGTACGGCCGGATCGCCGCGAAGAAGGCCGCCCGGGAGGCCGACGAGCGCGTCCGGCCGCTCGCCGACCACCGGACGGCGGAGCTGGCCGTGATGCACCGCCAGTTCTTCGACCCGCAGGCGCCCTACCACGCGCTGCGCTCCGCCTTCGTCCGCAAGCTGCCCGCCCCCGCCCCTGGGGCGTGACCCGGACGGTCCACCCGGATTGCGGCCGTTCGGACGCTCCGTCCGGCTCCGTGGACCGGCGGGACCGGCCGGGGGCTGTTATGACGGTTCTGAGCCATTTCGTCCGGCTCCCAGTTCCGAGGAGGCATCCTCATGGGTGCTGCAGCAACGAACGCCACCGACACCGACGTGGTGCACATTCTCTGGATCAACGCGGGTCTGAGCTGCGACGGCGACTCGGTCGCGCTGACCGCCGCCATGCAGCCGAGCATCGAGGAGATCGTCACCGGCGCGCTGCCGGGCCTGCCGAAGGTCGCGGTGCACTGGCCGCTGATCGACTTCGAGTGCGGCCCGGTCCAGGGCGCCGACAACTTCGTCGAGTGGTTCTTCAAGGCGGACCGCGGCGAGCTCGATCCGTTCGTCCTGGTCGTCGAGGGGTCCATCCCGAACGAGCGGATCAAGGAGGAGGGCTACTGGTGCGGCTTCGGCGACGATCCGGATACCGGTCAGCCGATCACCACCAGTGAGTGGCTGGACCGCCTCGCCCCCAAGGCCACCGCGGTCGTCGCCATCGGCACCTGCGCCACCTACGGCGGCATCCACGCCATGGAGGGCAACCCGACCGGTGCCATGGGCGTGCCCGACTACCTCGGATGGGGGTGGAAGTCCAAGGCGGGCCTGCCGATCGTCTGCGTGCCCGGCTGCCCCATCCAGCCCGACAACTTCGCCGAGACCCTGACCTACCTGCTCTACCAGCTGGCCGGCTCGGCGCCGATGATCCCGCTGGACGACAAGCTGCGGCCGCTCTGGCTGTTCGGCGCCACCGTGCACGAGGGCTGCGACCGCGGCGGCTACTACGAGCAGGGGCAGTTCGCCACCGACTACGGCACCCCCGAGTGCCTGGTGCGGCTCGGCTGCTGGGGCCCGGTCGTTAAGTGCAACGTCACCAAGCGCGGCTGGATCAACGGCATCGGCGGCTGCCCGAACGTCGGCGGCATCTGCATCGCCTGCACCATGCCCGGCTTCCCCGACAAGTTCATGCCGTTCATGGACCCGCCGCCCGGCTCGACCGTCTCCACCAAGGTCAGCCGGTCCTACGGCTCGGTGATCCGGCGGCTGCGCGCGATCACCCTCAAGACGCTCGACGAGGAACCCCGGTGGCGCCACACCGGGCACACCCTGACCACCGGCTACCGCCCGCCGCGGTGACCGGACGGGCCGCCGCGCGCACCGTGCGCGGCGGCCCCGCCGCCGCACCCCCTCCCCGCCTCCAGAGAAGGGCACGACAGAGACGATGACAGCGACGAGCAGGGCGGCCGGGGACGGCAGCGGCCTGGTGGAGATGTCCTGGGACCCGATCACCCGGATCGTGGGCAGCCTGGGCATCCACACGAAGATCGACTTCAAGCAGAAGAAGGTCGCGGAGTGCTACAGCACCTCCTCGGTGTTCCGCGGCTACAGCGTCTTCATGCGGGGCAAGGACCCCCGCGACGCCCACTTCATCACCAGCCGCATCTGCGGCATCTGCGGCGACAACCACGCCACCTGCTCGGTCTACGCGCAGAACATGGCGTACGGCGTGAAGCCGCCCCACCTCGGCGAGTGGATCATCAACCTCGGCGAGGCCGCCGAGTACATGTTCGACCACAACATCTTCCAGGAGAACCTGGTCGGGGTGGACTACTGCGAGAAGATGGTCCGCGAGACCAACCCCGGCGTGCTGGAGCGCGCCGAGCGCACCGAGGCCCCGCACGCCGGCGACCACGGCTACCGCACGATCGCCGACATCATGCGCTCGCTCAACCCCATCGAGGGCGAGTTCTACCGCGAGGCGCTCCAGGTCAGCCGCTACACCCGGGAGATGTTCTGCCTGATGGAGGGCCGCCACGTGCACCCCTCCACGCTCTACCCGGGCGGGGTCGGCACGGTCGCCACCGTCCAGCTGTTCACCGACTACCTGACCCGGCTGATGCGCTACGTGGAGTTCATGAAGAAGGTCGTGCCGCTCCACGACGACCTCTTCGACTTCTTCTACGAGGCGCTGCCCGGCTACGAGGAGGTCGGCCGCCGGCGCGTCCTGCTCGGCTGCTGGGGCAGCCTCAACGACCCCGACCACTGCGACTTCACCTACCGCAACATGACCGACTGGGGCCGGAAGATGTTCGTCACCCCCGGTGTGGTGGTCGACGGCAAGCTGGTCACCAACGACCTCACCCGGATCAACCTCGGCATCCGCATCCTACTCGGCAGCTCCTACTACCGGGACTGGCAGGGCGAGGAGCTCTTCGTCACCCACGACCCGCTCGGCAACCCGGTCGACCCCCGCCACCCCTGGAACCAGCACACCATCCCCGCCCCGCAGAAGCGCGACTTCGACGACAAGTACAGCTGGGTGATGTCCCCGCGCTGGTTCGACGGCACCGAGCACCTCGCCCTGGACACCGGCGGCGGCCCGATCGCCCGGCTCTGGTCCACCGCCCTGTCCGGGCTGGTCGACATCGGCTACGTCAAGGCCACCGGCCACAGCGTGCGGATCAACCTGCCGCGCTCGATGACCAAGCCGGAGACCACCTTCGAGTGGAAGATCCCGCAGTGGAGCAACGCCCTCGAACGCAACCGCGCCCGCACCTACTTCCAGGCCTACGCGGCCGCCTGCGCCCTGCACTTCGCGGAGAAGGCGCTGGACGAGGTCCGGGCCGGGCGCAGCCAGACCTGGGAGCGCTTCGAGGTGCCGGACGAGTCCATCGGCTGCGGCTTCACCGAGGCCGTGCGCGGCGTCCTGTCCCACCACATGGTGATCCGCGACGGGAAGATCGCCAACTACCACCCGTACCCGCCGACCCCGTGGAACGCCAGCGTGCGCGACAGCCACGGCACGCCCGGGCCCTACGAGGACGCCGTGCAGAACACCCCGATCTTCGAGGAGAACCCGCCGGACAGCTTCAAGGGCATCGACATCATGCGGGCCGTGCGCAGCTTCGACCCCTGTCTGCCCTGCGGCGTGCACATGTACGTCGGCGGCGGGCGGACCGTGCAGCAGATGCACGTGCCCACCGGCCTGAGCGGACTCACCGCATGACGGCCGAACGGACCGGCCGGCGCGTCCAGGAGACCCTGGACCGGCTCGACCGGATCGGCGGCGACGGGGCGGCCCAGCAGGCCGGCGAACAACTGGTGCGCGACCTCATGGACTTCTACCACGACGGCCTCGCCCGGATCGTCGGCGCGCTGCCCGCGCCCGCCCTCGCCGCGCTGCTGGACGACCCGGCCGTCGCCGCCCTGCTCGTCCTGCACGACCTGCACCCCGAGGACACCACCGCCCGGATCCACCGGGCGCTCGCCGCACTGCCCGGGACGGTCGAGACGGCCGGCTTCGACCCCGCCACCGGCACCGCCCGGCTGCGCCGCACCGGCGGCGGCTGCGGCTGCTCCGAGGAGGACATCGAGGCCCAGCTCGCCTGCCACGCCCCCGAGGTGACCACCCTGGTGTTCGAGAGCGCCCCCCGGCTGCTGCAGATCGGCACCCGCCCGGGCGAGCCGGCCGAGGCCGCCCGGTGAGCGCCCGCCGACTCGCCCGCCCCGGCACCGCCCTGCTGCACCGGCTGCGCGAGCCCGTACCGCCGCAGCCCGAGCGCTGCGCCTTCTGCGGCCAGGGCGTCCCCGCGTCCCACCGGCACCTGGTGGACACCGAGGAGCAGAACCTCACCTGCGTCTGCACCGCCTGCGCGCTGCTGTTCCGCCGGCCCGGCGCGGCCGGCGGCCGCTACCGGCACGTCCCCGACCGCCACCTCACCGACCCCGACCCCGGTCACCGGATCGACGAGCGGGCCTGGGCGGCCCTCGGCATCCCGGTCGGCACCGCCTTCCTCTTCCGCAACGCCCGCCAGGAGCGGCTCGTGCTGCTCTACCCCGGCCCCGGCGGGGCCACCGAGAGCGAACCGGACGAGGCCGCCTGGCAGGCCGCCCTCGGCGGCAGCCGGCTCGCCGCCGTCCTGGAACCCGACGTGGAGGCGCTGCTGCTGCGCCGCACCGACGCCGGGATCCACTGCCTGCTGGTGCCGATCGACACCTGCTACGAACTGGTCGGCCGGCTGCGGCGCTGCTGGAAGGGGTTCGACGGCGGGGCCGAGGCCCGGGCCGAACTCGACGCCTTCTTCGCCCGGCTCGCCGAACGCGCCCGCCCGCTGCGAGAGGACGGACCCCGATGACCCCGCTCGCCTTCACCTGCACCGCCGTCCGCGCGGCCGAGCACGCCGCCGGGCCCACCCTGCTGTTCCGGCTGCGGATCACCGCGCCGCCCGGGGCCCGGGTGCACGCCCTGGCCCTGCGCTGCCAACTGCGCATCGAGCCCGCCCGGCGCGGCTACGCCGAGGCGGAGGCCGGCCGGCTCGCCGACCTGTTCGGCGAGCGCGCGCGCTGGGGCACCACCCTCCACCCCGTGGAGTTCGCCCAGGTGCCGCTGATGGTCCCCGGCTTCACCGGCGAGACCGAGCTCGACCTGCCCGTCCCCTGCACCTACGACCAGGACGTCGCCGCCGCCCGCTACCTCAGGGCCCTGGACGACGGCGAGGTCCCGCTGCTGCTGCTGTTCTCCGGCACCGCCTTCGCCGGCCCCGGCGGCTTCCAGGTCTCCCCGGTGCCCTGGGACCGGGAGGCCACCGTGCGGATGCCGGTACGGGTGTGGCGCGAGGCGATCGACCGGCACTTCCCCGGCTGCGGCTGGCTGCGGCTGCCCGAGGACCTGATGGACGCGCTGCTCGCCTACCGCTCGCGCCGCGCCCTGCCGTCCTGGGAGGCGACCGTGCGCGCGCTGCTGGCCGGCGCCGAGGTCGGGGAGGCGGCCCGGTGACCGCCCCCGGCCCCGCCTTCACCCCCGAGATCGAGGCCAGGTTCGCCCAGGCCCGGCAGATCGCCGACGCCGTGCTGTTCGAGGGCTACGTGCTCTACCCCTACCGGGCCTCCGCGGCGAAGAACCGGCTGCGCTGGCAGTTCGGCGTGCTCGTCCCGCCGGGCTACGGCGCGGACAGCGGCGAGCACTTCCACCAGCGCACCGAATGCCTGATGGAGCCGCGCCCCGGCGACCGGCTGGCCGTCGAGCTGCGCTTCCTGCGGGCCCGGCGGCGCACCGTCGAACGCGCCCTGCCCCGCGGCGGCTACGAGGAGACCGCCGAACTGGAGCTCGCCGACCGGGTCCTGGTGCCGTGGGACGAGGGCGTCGAGGAACGCGTCGAGCTCGTGGTGCCGGTCGGGGAACTGGCGGGCGAGGTGGTGCGGCCCTTCCACCTCCCGGCCGGCCGGGAGGTGGAGGTGCTGCGCGCGGACGGCGCCGTCGCCGGGCGGCTGCTGCGCCGCTGGGAGCGCACCGACGGCCTGCTCCGGCTGACCGCCCGTGACGTGCCCGGTCCCTACCCGGTGCGGCTGCTGACCGCCGTGGTGGAGAACACCACCGACTGGGCGCCGCGGCCGGAGGACGGGCGGGACACCGCGCTGGCGCGCTCGCTGGTCTCGGCGCACCTGCTGCTGGGGCTCGACCACGGCGCCTTCCTGTCGCCGACCGACCCGCCCGAGTGGGCGCGGGCCGCCGCCGGGCAGTGCCGCAACGAGCACACCTGGCCGGTGCTGGCGGGCCCGCCCGGCCGCGACCGGGTGGTGCTCTCCTCGCCGATCATCCTGGAGGACCACCCCGCCATCGCCCCCGAGAGCCCCGGCGCGCTCTACGACGCCACCGAGATCGACGAGATCCTCGCCCTGCGCACCGCCGCCCTGACCGACCGCGAGAAGCGCGAGGCCCGGGGCACCGACGAGCGGGCCGGCGCGGTGATCGACCTCGCCGACTCGATGCCCCCGGAGGTGCTGGAGCGGCTGCACGGCGCCGTCCGGGGCCTGCGCGGGATCACCGGCAACGAGCCCGGGCAGCCCTGGTGGGACCCGGGCGACGATCCGGAGGTCGACCCGGACCGCGACCGGGTCCTGGTCGACGGCCGCGAGGTCGGCGCCGGAAGCCGGGTCCTGCTGCGGCCGGGACGGCGGCGCACCGACGCCCAGGACCTCTTCCTGGCCGGGCGCACCGCCGTGGTCGAGGCCGTGCTGCACGACGTCGACGGCTCGGTGCACCTGGCGGTCACCCTGGAGGACGACCCGGGCGCGGACCTGTGGCGCGCCCAGGGCCGCTACCGGTACTTCCAGCCCGACGAGATCACCCCGCTGGAGGCGCCGTGACGCGGCCAAGGGTGCTGGTCGCCGGGGTGGGCAACATCTTCCTCGGTGACGACGGCTTCGGGGTGGAGACCGTGCGGCGGCTGCGCGAGCACCCGCTGCCGGCCGGCGTCGAACTGCTCGACGTCGGCGTGCGCGGGGTCCATCTGGCCTACCAACTCCTCGACGGCTACCGGATGCTGGTGCTCGTCGACGCCACCGCCCGCGGTGGCGAGCCGGGCACGGTGTACCTCATCGAGGCGGACGCCGGGCCGGTGGAGGCGCCCGTCCTGGACGGGCACCGGATGGGCCCGGACGCCGTGCTCGCGCTGCTCGGCACACTCGCCGCGGGAACGGGCGGATCCCCGCCCGACCGGGTCCTCGTGGTGGGCTGCGAGCCGCAGTCGCTGGAGGAGGGGATCGGACTGAGCGCACCGGTGGCCGCCGCCGTCGAGGAGGCGGTCCGGCTGGTCCTGCGGACCGTCGGTGCGCCGGAGCTGACCGAGAGAGAGGTCTCACCGTCATGAGGAAGCTGCTGTGCGCGGCCGTGCTGGCCGCCGTCGTGGCCCTGGTCGTGCAGAACCTGGACGACCTGAAGCGCTATCTGCGCATCCGCCGGATGTGAACGGCGCGTTGGTGCGTCCGGCGTAGTCCCGGGCGCGGCGGCGGCGCGGCTGCGGGCCGCTGCCGCCGCCGCGGCCTGTAATGGGGCCTGTTGCCTCCCAGCCGGGAACGGGGCCCATGCACGAGATGTCGATCGCGACGGCCGTCGTCGAACAGGTGGACGCCGCGGCGCGCCGGCACGGGGCCCGGGCGGTCGCGCGGGTGAGCCTGCAGATCGGCGAACTGGCCGGGGTGGTGCCCGCGGCCCTCGGCTTCTGCTTCGAACTGGCCTGCGCCGGAACGCTGGTGGCGGGCGCCGTGCTGGAGACCGAGGCGGTGGCGGGGCGGGCCAGGTGCGTGCCGTGCGCGGCCGAGTGGGCCGTCGGCATGCCGCCCGACCTGGGCTGCCCGCACTGCGCCGGCGGCCGGGTCGAACTGCTGGCGGGCCGCGAACTGCAGATCCTCGGCGTGGAGTGGGCCGCACGCCCGCCGGGCGCCGGTACCGGCGCCGGACAGGAAGGCTGAAACCCATGTGTCGCACGGTGGAACTCCGGCAGGCGGTCCTCGCCCGCAACGACGAGGGCGCCCGTGAACTGCGCGCCCGGCTGCTCGCCCGGGGCACCGTCGTGGTGAACCTGCTCTCCAGCCCGGGCAGCGGGAAGACGGCACTGCTGGAGGCCGAACTCGCGCTGGCCCGCGAGCGCGGGATCGCGGTCGCGGCGCTCACCGCCGACCTCGCGACGGAGAACGACGCGCTGCGGCTGGCCCGTTCGGGCGTGCCGGTGAAGCAGGTGCTCACCGACGGGCTGTGCCACCTGGAGACCGAGATGCTCACCGCGCAGCTGGCCGGCTGGCTGCCGCGGGACACCAGGCTGCTGTTCGTGGAGAACGTCGGCAACCTGGTCTGCCCGGCCTCCTACGACCTCGGCGAGTCGCTGCGGGTGGTGCTCGCCTCGGTCACCGAGGGGGAGGACAAGCCGCTCAAGTACCCGACCGCCTTCGGCCTGGCCAACCTGGTGCTGGTGACCAAGGCCGACCTCGCGGCGGCGGTGGAGTTCGACGAGGCCGCGTTCCTGGCCGCCGTCGCCCGGGTCAACCCGGGGGTGGAGGTGGTCCGCACCTCGGCCCGCACCGGGCAGGGGGCGGGGACGCTGCTGGAGCGGGCCTGCGCGGTGCTGGACGGCGCGCCGGTCCACCGGCCGGTGATGGCGGGCGCGCCGCAGCACGGGCACGGGCACGGGCACACGCACGGCCACTCCCACGCCCACTCCCACGGGCACGAGCACGAGCACGGGCACGGGCCCACGCACGCGGGCGCGGCGGCGGAGCGGTCGTGACGGTACGGCGCCGGGTGGCCGTCAGCGGGGTCGTCCAGGGCGTCGGCTTCCGGCCCTTCGTCTTCGCCCTCGCCACCGAGCTGGGCCTCGCCGGCACCGTCACCAACACCGGCGAGGGCGTACTGGCCGAGGTCGAGGGCGGGCCGGAGGCGGTCGAGGCGTTCTGCCGCCGGATCGCCGGGGACGCGCCGCCGCTCGCCCTGGTCGCCGCCGTGGAGCACGCGCCGCTCACCCCCACCGGCGCCCGCGGCTTCGCCATCACGCCGTCCCGCGACGGCGGCCCGCGCCGGACCCTGGTGCCGCCGGACACCGCCACCTGCGCCGACTGCCTCGCCGAACTCGCCGACCCGGCCGACCGCCGCCACCGCCACCCGTTCATCAGCTGCACCAACTGCGGACCGCGCCACACCATCGTCACCGGGCTGCCCTACGACCGCGCCAACACCACCATGGCCGGCTTCCCGCTCTGCCCGGACTGCACCCGGGAGTACACCGACCCCGCCGACCGGCGCTTCCACGCCCAGCCGCTCTGCTGCCACGCCTGCGGGCCCCGGCTCGCCCTCACCGTCCCCGGCCGGCCCGCCGTCGAGCGCGAGGCCGCCCTCGACGGGGCCCGCCGGCTGCTGCGCGAGGGAGCGGTCCTCGCCGTCAAGGGCCTCGGCGGCTACCACCTGGCGTGCGACGCCCGCAACGCGCCGAGCGTCACCCGGCTGCGCCGGCGCAAGCGCCGCGGCGCCAAGCCCTTCGCGCTGATGGCCCGCGACCTCACGGAGCTCGCCGCGCTCGTCCGGCTCGGCCCGGTCGAGGAGGAACTGCTCACCGGCCCGGCCCGGCCGATCGTGCTGCTGCGCCGCCCGGGCCCGGCCGCGGACGGGCTCGACGCGGTGGCACCCGGCAGCCCCGACCTCGGGGTGATGCTGCCGTACACCCCGCTGCACCACCTGCTGCTCGCCCCGCCCGGCCCCGGGCTGCTGGTGATGACCAGCGCCAACCTGTCCGGCGAGCCCATCGTGACCGACGACGCCGAGGCCCTCGCCCGGCTCGCCCCGCTGGTCGACGCCTGGCTGACGCACGACCGGGCCATCCACGTCCCCTGCGAGGACTCGGTGGTCCGGGTCGTCGACGGGGAGCAACTGCCGCTGCGGCGCTCGCGCGGCCACGCGCCGCTGCCGCTGCCGCTGCCCGTGCCGGTCCGGCCCGCGCTGGCGGCCGGCGGGGACGTCAAGAACACCTTCGCGCTGGCGGACGGCGGCTACGCCTGGCTGTCCGGGCACATCGGCGACATGGACGACCTCGCCACCCTCGGCGCCTTCGACCGCGCGGTGGCGCAGCTGGCGGCCGTCACCGCCGTGCGGCCCGAGGTGCTGGTGGTGGACCGCCACCCCGGCTACCGCTCCGCCCGGCACGCCCGGCGCACCCACCCGACGGCGCAGCCGCGGACGGTGCAGCACCACCACGCGCACATCGCCTCGGTCATGGCGGAGCACGGTCTCGACGGCCGCCGCCCGGTCATCGGCGTCGCCTTCGACGGCACCGGCTACGGCGACGACGGCGCGGTCTGGGGCGGCGAGGTGCTGCTCGCCGACTACGACGGCTTCCGGCGGTTCGGGCACCTCGGGTACGTGCCGCTGCCCGGCGGCGACGCGGCGGTGCGCCGCCCCTACCGGATGGCGCTCGCCCATCTGTGGGCCGCCGGTCTGCCCTGGACCGCCTCGCTGCCCGCCGTCCGGGCCTGCCCTGACGGCGAACGCGCGCTACTGGAGCGGCAGTTGACCCGCTCGCTGAACTGCGTGCCGACCTCCAGCATGGGCCGGCTGTTCGACGCGGTCTCCTCGCTGGCCGGGGTCTGCCAGCTGGCCGGCTACGAGGCGCAGGCGGCGGTCGAACTGGAGGCGGCGGCGCTGCAGCACGGCCCGGCCGACGGCTACGCCTTCGCGCTGCGCCCGGAGGACGGCGTCCTGGTCGGCGACCCCGGACCGGTGCTGGCGGGAGTGGTCGCCGACCTCGCCGCCGGCGCGCCGGCCGGCCTGGTCGCCGCCCGCTTCCACGCCGCGGTGGCCGGCCTCGTCCGCGCGTTGTGCCGGGCCGCCCGCGAGCGCTGCGGACTGGAGACGGTCGCGCTGAGCGGCGGGGTGTTCGCCAACGCGCTGCTCTCCGCCGACTGCGGGCGCGGCCTGCGGGCCGACGGCTTCACCGTGCTGCGCCACCGCCGGGTGCCCCCCAATGACGGCGGACTGGCGCTCGGCCAGCTGATGGTGGCCGCCCGGGCCGGCGGCCCGGGCGCCGGTTGAGAGGAGAGGGCGGATGTGTCTGGCGGTGCCCGGCAGGGTGATGGAGATCGCGGAGCGGGACGGCACGCGGATGGCGGTCGTCGACTTCGGCGGCGTCGTCAAGGATGTCTGCCTGGAGTACCTCCCCGATCTGGCGGTGGGTGAGTACGCCATCGTGCACGTGGGGTTCGCCCTGCAGCGGCTGGACGAGGAGTCGGCCCGGCGGACCCTCGACCTGTTCGCCGAACTCGGGCTGTTGCAGGAGGAGTTCGGGGACCCGTGGGAGGCGGCGGCCGGGCCGGCCGGAACGGAGGAGCGGAGTTGAGGTACCTGGAGGAGTTCCAGAACCCGGAGCTGGCGGGCGGGCTGCTCGCCGACATCCGGGCCGCGGTGACCAGGCCGTGGGCGCTGATGGAGGTGTGTGGCGGGCAGACGCACAGCATCATTCGGCACGGGATCGACCAACTGCTGCCCGAGGGTGTCGAGTTGATCCACGGGCCGGGCTGTCCGGTCTGTGTGACCCCGCTGGAGGTGATCGACCGGGCGCTGGCGATCGCCTCCCGGCCCGGGGTGATCTTCTGCTCCTTCGGCGACATGCTGCGGGTGCCGGGCACCGACCGCGACCTGTTCCGGGTCCGCGGCGAGGGCGGTGACGTCCGGGTGGTCTACTCGCCGCTGGACGCGCTGCGGATCGCCCGGGAGAACCCGGACCGCGAGGTGGTGTTCTTCGGCATCGGCTTCGAGACCACCGCGCCGCCCAACGCGATGGCCGTCCACCAGGCCAGGAAGCAGGGCGTGCGCAACTTCAGCATGCTGGTCTCGCACGTCCGGGTGCCCCCGGCCGTCGAGGCCATCATGAAGGCGCCGGACTGCCGGGTGCAGGCCTTCCTCGCGGCCGGGCACGTGTGCAGCGTGATGGGTGTCGAGGAGTACCCGGAGCTGGCCGAGCGCCATCGGGTGCCGATCGTGGTCACCGGCTTCGAACCGCTGGACATCCTGGAGGGGATCCGGCGCACCGTACGGCAGTTGGAGCGCGGCGAGCACACCGTCGACAACGCGTACCCGCGGGCCGTCCGGCCGGAGGGCAACCCGGCGGCCCGGGCGATGCTGGCGGACGTCTTCGAGGTGACCGACCGGGCCTGGCGGGGGATCGGGGTCATCCCGGGCAGCGGCTGGCGGCTCTCGCCGCGCTACCGTGACCACGACGCCGAGCACCGCTTCGACGTCACGGGGATCACCACCCGCGAGCCCGCGGCCTGCCGCAGCGGCGAGGTGCTCCAGGGGCTGCTCAAGCCCGACCGGTGCGAGGCGTTCGGCACCGTCTGCACCCCGCGCACCCCGCTGGGCGCCACCATGGTGTCCAGCGAGGGCGCCTGCGCCGCGTACTACCTCTACCGGCGGCTCGGCACGCCGGGCGTCCCCCGGGAGGCGAGCCCCGTTGGCTGACACCGTGACCCTGACCGGACCGGACCTCTCCGGCTGGAGCTGTCCGCTGCCGCTGCGCGACCACCCCCGGGTGGTGATGGGGCACGGAGGAGGCGGGGCGATGTCCGCCGAACTGGTGGCGGGCCTGTTCGCCCCGGCCTACGGCAACCGGACCCTGGCCGGCCTCGCGGACTCCGCCGTGCTGGAACTCGGCGGCGCCCGCCTCGCGTTCTCCACCGACTCCTACGTGGTGCGGCCGCTGTTCTTCCCCGGCGGCAGCATCGGCGACCTCGCCGTCAACGGCACGGTCAACGACCTCGCGATGAGCGGGGCGCGGCCCGCCTACCTGTCCTGCGGCTTCATCCTGGAGGAGGGGGTGGAGATGGCCGTGGTGGACCGCGTGGCGAAGGCCCTCGGCGCCGCCGCCCGGGCGGCCGGGGTGGAGGTGGTCACCGGCGACACCAAGGTGGTGGAGGCGGGCCGCGGCGACGGCGTCTACCTGAACACCGCCGGCATCGGGCTCGTCCCGGAGGGCGTGCGCATCGCGCCGCAGCGGGCGGTGCCGGGCGACGTGGTGATCGTCAGCGGGGACATCGGGCTGCACGGCGTCGCGATCATGAGCGTACGCGAGGGCCTGGAGTTCGGGGTCACGGTCGAGAGCGACTGCGCCGCGCTCGGCGGCCTGGTCGGGGCGATGCTCGCCGTCACCCCGGACCTCCACGCGCTGCGCGACCCCACCCGGGGCGGGCTGGGCGCGGCCCTCAACGAGATCGCGACGGCGGCCGGCGTGGGCGTGGTGGTGAACGAGCGGGCCGTCCCGGTGCCGCCCGAAGTGGCCAACGCCTGCGCCGTGCTGGGCCTCGACCCGATGTACGTCGCCAACGAGGGCAAGCTGGTCGCCTTCGTGCCGCGCGAGGAGGCGGACGCGGTGCTCGCCGCCATGCGGGCGCACCCCCGGGGCACGGGCGCGGCGGTGATCGGCGCGTGTGTGGCCGACCACCCCGGCACGGTCGTCGCCCGGACGGCGTTCGGCGGCACCCGGGTGGTGGACCTGCCGATGGGCGAGCAGCTGCCGAGGATCTGCTAGCTCCCGGCGCGAGCGGGGCCCCGGTGCGGTGGAACCTCCCGCGCCGGGGCCCCGCCCGTCCGGTCGCCCACGAACTCCCGCCGGGGTAGCGTCACTGGTGGTCACCGGGCCGTCGCGGACCGCTTGCCCGGGACGGGGCGCGGGCGCGGTCCGCCGTGGCCCCGTCGTCCCGCCCGCCGACCCGACAGGAGCGTCCCACCGTGGCCGTACCCACCACCTTCGACCAGCGCGCCACCGGCTTCGGCCTCCCGCTGGCCTACAACCTGGCGAAGGCCGCCGAGCTCGCCTACCAGGACGAGGCCACCATCGAGGCGCAGGCCCGCGCCTGGGGCTTCGACACCGTGCGCCACCACCGCACCCGCTTCACCCCGCCGTTCCCGCTCCAGGACACCCAGGCCTTCACGATGGCCGGCGAGCACATGATCGTCACCGCGTTCCGCGGCACCGAGCCCGCGCAGATCCGCGACTGGCTCACCGACAGCACCACGCCGCCCTGGCCCGGTCCCGCCCGCACCGGCTTCGTCCACTACGGCTTCGCCGAGGCCCTCGAATCCGTCTTCCCCGACGTCGCCAAGACCCTCGCCGAACTGCGCACCGACGGGCAGAGCGTCTGGTTCACCGGGCACAGCCTCGGCGGGGCGCTCGCGATGCTCACCGCCGCCCGGCTGAGCCTGGAGGACCCCCGGCTGCGGGCCGACGGCGTCTACACCTTCGGCCAGCCCCGCACCTGCGACCGCCTGCTGGCCGCCGCCTACGACCAGGGCCTCCAGGGCCGCACCCACCGCTTCGTCCACGCCAACGACATCGTGCCGCAGCTGCCCCCGGAGCCCGCCTTCACCCATGTGGAGACGCTGCACCACATCGACTCGGCGGGCCGGCTGCGCGAGCGGACCGGACTGGTGGGCGGCCTGGCCGACCGCGCCAAGGGGCTGGGCGCCGCCGCGTTCTCCCCGGACGGCGAGGGCATCCGCGACCACCTGATGCGCAACTACCTCGCCGCCCTGGAGAAGGCCCTCGCCTGACCGCGCCGCAGCGCCCGGCGCCCGGCGCCCGACGTCCCGGCGCACGGCGGAGGCACCGGGCCCCGCCGTGCGCCGGGTTCCGCCTACCGCTCGTGGAGCGCCCACGCGCTGCTGTCGACCTTCACCGAGCCGGGCAGCGCGATGAGTTCGGGCTTGAACAGCGGGGGAGCGCCCATCGCGGGCTCCCAGGTCGCCAGCTTCTCGTCCTGGGGGACCTCGATGTGCCGGCCGGCGGCGAGGTCGGAGACCACCCGGAGCAGCAGGCGCACCCCGAGCGGTGCCAGCTGGTCGCGCCACAGGCTCTGCGCGGTCGAGCCCGGGGGCACGAACAGGTGCTCCTGGGCGGCGAGCGGGCCGGCGTCGGTGCGCTCGGTGAGGTGGTAGACGCTCCCGCCGGTCACCTTGTCGCCGTCGCGGATCGTCCACCGGATCGCGTCCCGGCCGCGGTGCAGCGGCAGCAGACTGGGGTGGTAGCCGATCGTCGCGATGCCGGCCCGGGCGCGGGTCTGACGGCCGAGGAAGGCGTGCGAGTGCGCGGCGATGATGACGTCCACGCCGTCCGGGACGTGCCGCGCCCGCAGTTCGGCGGAGTCCGTCCACGGGATGTCCCGGTGGTAGGCCCAGGAGCGCAGGCGGTCCCAGCACATCGCGTCGCCCTCGTCGGACCTCCCCTTGCGCAGCCGGGGTGCGGCCGCCCCGGTGATCTTGTGCCCCTTGTCCAACAGGGCCTCCGCGACCTGCACCGCGAACGCCCCCTGTCCCGAGATGTAGATGTTCACCGGTCCTCCTGCGGTCGCGGGTCGGGTGCCTTCAGTCCGGAGTGGTCGGGGTGGAACAGCACCGGCATGGTGGAGAACCCGGTCAGGAAGTTGGACCGGATCGGCAGGGCCTCGCCGTTCTGCTCGAAGCCGGTGGTGAAGTCCCGCAGCGCCGTGAGCAGTTCGGCGATCTCCACCTTCGCCAGGTACGAGCCGACGCAGAAGTGCGGGCCGTAGCCGAAGGCCAGGTGCTTGTTGGGGGTGCGGCCGAGGTCGAACACCCCGGGCCGGGCGAAGACCCGCTCGTCCCGGTTGCCGGAGGCGTGCCAGAGCGTCAGGATCTCGCCCGGGCGCAGCCGCACGCCGTGCAGTTCGGTCTCCCGCTCGACGCTGCGCCCGAAGTGCATCGTGGGCGAGGCCCAGCGCAGCACCTCCTCGACGGCGGTCCCGACGGCGACCTCGCCGCGCTTGAGCCGCTGCCACTGGTCCGGCCGGGCGGCGAGGGTGCGGACGCAGTCGATCATCGTCAGCCGGCTGGTCTCGTCGCCGCCGATGATCAGGCTGTAGCAGTTGAGCACGACGTCCTCGTCGGACAGCGGCACGCCGTCGACGGCGCTGTCGATCAGCATGCTGATCACGTCGTCGCCCGGGTTCTCGCGCCGTTCCTCGACGACGTCCATGAAGTACATCAGGATCTCGTTGCGGGCCATCTCGGAGTCGAGCTCGTCGACGGACTCGTCCTCGGCCGAGAGCGCGGTCCTGGTCAGGCCGAGCAGGTACTCCCGGTCCTGCTCGGGCACGCCGAGCAGGTTCGAGATCGTGGTCATCGGGATCCGGCTCGCGATCCGCTCCGCGAAGTCGCAGCCGCCCGACTCCACGGCCTCGCGGATCCACCGCCGGGTGTTGGCCCGCACGGTCAGTGCGACCTCGTCGAGCACCCGCGGGGACAGCACCCGCTGGAGGATCTTGCGCAGCTCCAGGTGCCGGGGTCCGTCGGTGACGGCCAGCATCCGGCCGGCGCCGGCGTCACCGCCCTCCAGCAGGGTGACGAGCACATTGCCGCGCTGGGACGTGAGGTTCACGTTGTCCCGGTAGGCGTTCATGATGTCCTCGTGGCGCGAGAGCACCCAGAATCCGGGCCGCCCGTCGGCCGGCGGGTTCCAGTGCAGCGGGGCGGTGTCGCGCAGGGTGCGCCAGAAGCCGGTGAGGTCGTGGTCGGCGAAGGTGGCCGGGTCGCCCAGGTCCACCGTGTCCGGTGCCGGGGTGGTCACGGTCACCAGTCCGTCCGCCAGAAGCGGCGGGGCCGGAACGGGTAGGTGGGCAGCGGCACCCGGTGGCTGGCCTCCCCGCGGTGCAGGGCCTCGAAGTCCACCTGCCGGCCGCCCACCCAGGCGGCGGCCAGCTCGGACAGCGCCCGCGCGTGGGGACCGGAGGGCACGATGCCCCGCTCCGTGCGGGTGAAGTCGTCGGGGCCCGGCTGCGGGGCGTCGGCGGTGCTGACGGCGGCCGGCCCGCCGGCGTCGCCGGACAGCGCCGCGAGCAGCTCCGCGCGGCTGCGGACCACCGCCGCCCACCGCCGGGCCATCACCTTGCGGCCGAGGTTGAGGCTGAAGCAGACGTCGTCCAGCCGGAGCCCGGGGTCGGCCTCCAGCCACGCCCGGAGCCGCTCGCGCTGACGGGCCAGCGCCTCGTCGTCCAGGGCGGAGAGGGTGGCCAGCCGCGGCCGGCCCGTCTCCTCGGGCGCCCGCGCGGCAGTGGCCGGCGCCTCCTCCAGCAGCAGGTGGGCGTTGTAGCCGCCGCCCCCGATCGAGGTGATCCCGGCGCGGCGGACGCCGGCCTCCGGCTCCCAGCCGGCCCCTTCGAGCTGCGGCACGAACGGGGTGCCCGGCAGGTCGAGGTCGGGGTTGACCTCGGTCAGGTTGATCGTCGCCGGCAGCGTCCGGTGGTACAGCGACAGCGCGGCCTTGATCGCGCCGAAGCCGCCCGACACCACGCCGCCGTGGCCCACGTTGCCCTTGACCCCGCCGATCGAGGTGGTGGCGGTCTGCTTGCCGAACGCCATGCTCGCCGCGTGCACCTCCAGTTCGTCGGTGACCGGCATGCCGAGCCCGTTCGCCTCGTACATGGACACGGTGTCCGGGGTGACGCCGCCGACCTCCATGGCGCTCGCGATGCAGGCGCTCAGCCGCTCGGGCTGCGCCAGGCCGTAGGCCATCGCGCTGACCCCGTTGTTGTTGACGGCCGATCCCTTGACCACGGCGTAGATGTGGTCGCGGTCGGCGACGGCCCGGCCCAGCGGCTTCAGCAGCACGGTGACCACACCGCTGGACAGCGCGGTGCCGGTGCCGTTGGCGTCGAACGGGCGGCAGTGACCGTCCTTCGACAGGATGCGGTTCTCCTCCCACAGGTGGCCGCGGGGGTGCGGCAGCCGGACCATCGCGCCGCCGGCGATCGCCAGGTCGGTCTGGCCGAGCAGCAGCGACTGGCAGGCCAGGTGCACCGCGTAGTGGAAGCCCGCGCAGACGGCGGCGACGGTGACGGCCTCACCGGTCAGCCCCATGTAGTACAGCGCGTTGGAGGTCATGGTGTCCGGCGACCACGCCAGGCTGGCCTCGATCGCCTCGGGGCCGACCGACACCCGGTCCGGCGGGGAGCTGTAGAGCGCGGCGGTCTGCGGGTTGTTGGCGCCGTACATGCCGACCTCGGCCTTCAGCCGGTCGGGGTCGTAGCCGCCGTCCTCCAACGTCTCCCAGGCGCTCTCCAGGAAGAGCCGGTTCTCCGGGGTCATCGCGGCGGCCATCCGGTCGCTGATGCCGAACACCGAGGGGTCGAACTGGTCGTAGGTGTCGAGCACGCCGCAGGCCCGGACGTAGAACGGGCTGTGGATCAGCGTCTCGTCGACATGGATGTCGTCCTTGGCCAGGAAGCTGATGGACTCCCGGCCGTGGACCAGGTTGTCCCAGAACTGCTCCTTGGTGCGGGCTCCGGGCGCCCGCAGGGACATACCGATCACGGCCACGTCGCCCGGGTCGTACTCCTGCTCGGGGCTGTCGGTCATGGGAAGGCTCCTGCTTCGTCGTCGAGGGAAGGGTGGCTCAGCGGCCGGTGGCGCCACCGCGCCCGCGCAGCGCGGCACGGCGGGCGGTGGCACGAGCACGGGCGGACCGGACCACCTCGGGGGCTTCGCCGCTCTCGTCGTCGAGCCAGCGGGCGAGGGAGGCGATGTCGCGGAAGCTGAAGAGGTCGGGCACCCGCACGCGCCGCTCGAAGCGCCGGGTCATCAGCCGGGCGAGGCGGACCAGCAGCAGCGAGTCGCCGCCCAGGTCGTAGAAGGCGGACTGGACGTCGATGCCCGAGGGGTCGAGGTCGAGCAGCTGGCCCCAGATCTCCGCCAGGGCCACCTCGGTCGGCGTGCTCGCGGCCGTCAGCGGGGCGCCGGTGCCGGCGGCCGGCGGCTCGGGCAGTGCGGCACGGTCGAGCTTCCCGCCCGGCCCCAGCGGCAGGGCCGGAAGGAACACCAGCGTCGCGGGCACCATGTAGTCGGGCAGTTCGGCGGCGAGCCGCCCGGTGACGGCGCCCTGGAGCGCGGCGTCCAGCCGCGGGCCGTCCGGCGCGGCGCCCTCGCCCGCGGGCACCACGTAGCCGAGCAGCCGGTTGCCCCGGACGGCGGCGGCCGCCTCCCGCACCTCGGGGCAGGCGGTCAGCCGGGCCTCGACCTCCTCCAGCTCGATGCGGTAGCCGCGCAGTTTGACCTGGTGGTCGGTGCGGCCGAGGAAGCGCAGCTCGCCGGAGGGGGTGAACGCGACCAGGTCGCCGGTGCGGTACATCCGCGCGTCACCGCCGGCGAACGGGTCCGGCAGGAAGCGCTCGGCCGTGGTCTGCGGCCGGTTGACGTAGCCGTGCGCCACCTTGGGGCCGCCGAGGAAGAGCTCGCCGGGCTCCCCGGCCGGGACCGGCTTCAGGTCGCCGTCCAGCACGTGGATCCGGTCGGCGGTCGTCGGCGGGCCGATCGTCGGCTCCTCGGTCCCGCCCTCGGGCACCGGGCCGAAGGAGCAGAACACGGTGCCCTCGGTGGGGCCGTAGGCGTTGTACACCCGCTCGGCGGTGGTCTCGCGGTAGGTCCGGTCCACCAGCTTGCGGCGCAGCGCCTCGCCGCCGAACACGACGGAGCGCACGTTCGGCGGCAGCGCCCCGGCGTCCAGCAGGCCGTTCATCACCGACGGCACGACGTTCAGATGGGTGATCCGGTCGGCGTACCGGCTCTCCGCCAGGTGCACGGCGCTCTCGACGAGCACCACGGTGCCGCCGCGGCAGAGCGCGTTGAAGATCTCCATCACGGACATGTCGAAGCACACCGAGCTCGCCGCCGCCACGCCGCTCAGGTCGCAGCCCTCCAGGGCGCGGTCCATCTCGGAGAGCATCGCCACGCAGCCGCCGTGGTGCACGGCCACGCCCTTGGGCCGGCCGGTGGAGCCGGAGGTGTAGATGATGTACGCGGTGTCCTCGGGCACGACCGCGGCGGGCTCGGCGCCGGGCTCGACGGTCACGGTGTCGCCCAGCACCACCACGGTCGGCCCCGGCGGGCAGGCGGCGCGGGAGGCGGGCGTGGTCAGCAGCAGCCCGGTCCCGCTGTCGCCGACCATGAAGCCCAGCCGGTCGGCGGGGTAGTTCGGGTCCAGCGGCAGGTAGCAGGACCCGGTGCGCAGGGTCGCCAGGACGGCGACCAGCAGGTCGGGGGTGCGCTCGACGCAGATGCCGACCGGCACGCCGGGGCCCGCGCCGACGGCGGTCAGCCGCTCGGCCAGCAGCCGGGAGCGCTCGTTCAGTTCGCCGTACGTCAGGACGCCGGCGTCGGAGCAGACGGCGGTCGCGTCGGGGTTCTTGACCGCTTGGGCGAGGAACTCGGAGTGCAGGGTCTCGGTCATTGGTCCGTCTCCTCGGGGAGGCCGGCCGGCGCCACGGCGCCGAGGGCCAGGTCGGGGTGGGCGATCGAGTCGAAGAGCACCGTGCGGAAGAGTGCGAGCAGCGCGGTGACGGTGTGCCGTTCCAGGTAGCTCGGTTTGAACTGGACGTGGCCGGCCACCCGGCCGTCGATGTCGGCCATCGAGATCTCCAGGTCGAACTTGGCGAGGTGACGGCGCACCTGGAGCGGTTCGAGCGGCAGCGCGCCGTCCGGCGACAGGGTGTCGCCGACGCCGTGGAAGAGCTTGACGGCGCGGGGGAAGGCGTCCGAGGACAGCCAGTTCACCACCACGTCGAACCACGGCGAACGGCCCTCGGCGCGCGGCGGCTTCAGCTGGGAGGCCAGCAGGTCGAGCGGGTAGTCCATGTGTTCCAGGAGGCCGAGCGAGAAGGCGTGCACCTCGCCCAGCAGCACCCGGAAGCTGCGGTCGGGGGCCGGGTTCGCCCGGACCAGCACGGTGTTGAGGTAGTAGCCGACGGCGGACTCCCAGCCGGGCTCGGAGCGCTGGGCGATCGCGGTGGCCAGCACCGCGTCCTCGGTGCCGACCGCGCGGTTGAGCGTGGCGAAGAACCCGGCCAGCACCACCGTGCTGACCGACACGCCCTCGCGCACCGCGAACTCCCGCAGCAGACGGGTCTCCTCGGCGCTCCAGCGGAACGCGAGGTCGCGGCCCTCGTAGGTGACGCCGGGCGGCCGCTCCTTGTCGGACAGGTCGAGCCGGGCGGGCGGGTCCTCCAGCTGCCGGGACCACCAGTCCAGCGCCGCCCCGGCCGCCGGACCCGCCAG
This sequence comes from Kitasatospora sp. NPDC058115, assembly GCF_042884635.1. Lineage (NCBI taxonomy): Bacteria > Bacillati > Actinomycetota > Actinomycetes > Kitasatosporales > Streptomycetaceae > Kitasatospora > Kitasatospora sp. NPDC058115. The sequence continues at coordinate 42,150 of NZ_JBHVTL010000001.1, read as the reverse complement.
CCAATCCCGCTCGCGGGTGACGAACTCGGTGTAGGGGGCGGCGGGTTCGAGCCCGGCCGGGTCGGCGCCCTGGTAGAACTCCTGGATCTCGCGGATCATCACCTCGGCCGAGGCCGCGTCCGAGGCGATGTGGTGGACGAGCACCAGCAGGTAGTGGTCGGCCGGTTCCCGGGTCAGGAGGACGATCCGCACCAGTGGCCCGTTGTCCAGGTCGAGCGGTTCGTGGCCGCGGCGGGCGAGTTCCTCGCGGGCCTCCTCCGGGTCCAGGGCGGAGCCGTCGACCACGGTGAACTCGTACACCGGCTCGTCCAGCACCACCTGGTACGGGCGGCCGCCCGCCTCCACGAACAGCGTGCGCAGGGAGGGGTGGCGGTCCATGACGGCGCGGACCGCGTGTTCGAGGACCTTCTCGTCGACCGCGGCGCGGATCCGGGCGGTCACCATGAAGTTGTAGGGCACGGCGTCCGGCGCGACCATCTGCATGAACCAGAGCGAGGCCTGGCCGTGCGAGGCCGGGGCGAGCAGGAGCCCGGAACCCTCGGCGCGCAGCTGCTCCAGGGCCGGGGCGTCGGTGGCTTCCAGCAGCCCGCGCGCGTCGAGCTCCTCCACCAGCTCCTCGGCGTCCAGTTCGGACAGCTCGTCGAGGAAGCTCCGGTCCGGGACGGGCTCGTTCCGCAGGACGGGGACCGGGACCGGGCCCGGGGTGAGGGAGGGGGTGGGGACGGCGGCGGGGGCCGGGGCGGGCGCGGGCGCGGGCGGTGCCCCGGTGGTGAGCCCGGTGAAGTGGGCGACCACCTCGGCGATGCTCCGGCCGTCCAGGAACACCACCGGCGACACCCGGTGCCCGAGCACCGACTGCATCCGGTTGACCAGCCGGATCGCCAGCATGGAGTCCAGACCGAAGTCCCGCAGCGCGGCGTCGGCCTCGAACCGTGCGACCGGTACGCCCAGCGCGTCGGCGAGTTCGGCGAGCACCACCTCCTCCACGGGGCGCCGCTGCGCCGTCGGCGCGGGAGCGGCCGACTCCGCCGCCGACTCCGCCGCCGCGGCCACCGTCACGGCCGCGACGGCCGGGGCCGGCGCGGGCGCGGCCACGGGACGGGGCTCGGTGTCGATCCAGTAGCGCTCCTTCTGCCACTGGACGAGCGGGGTCTCCACCAGCTCGACGTCGTCGGCGAACAGCGCGTCGAAGGCCAGCGGCACGCCCCGGACGTACAGCGAGGCAGCGGCGCCGAGGAGGCAGCGGACGTCGCTCTCGCCGCGCCGCAGCGAGTTGACCGCGTGCACCGGGGCGCCGCGGGTGAGCGCGATCTCCTCGACCGCGCCGCGCAGCGTCTCGTGCGGGCCGATCTCGATGAAGGTGCCGACCCCCCGGTCGACCAGCGCGCCGATCGTCGCGGCGAAGCGGACCTGGTTGCGCAGGTTCTGCACCCAGTAGTCCTCGTCGGCGACCGGGTTCACCGCGCCGGCCAGCGCCGTGGAGTGGAAGTCGATGCCGGGCGGCAGCGGGGCGATGCCCTCGATGCCCGCGCGCAGCGGCTGGATCAGCGGATCCATGCCGGGGCTGTGCACCGGCCGTTCCACCCGGATCCGCCGGACCGAGACCCCGGCCGCCCGCAGCTCGGCCTCCAGCGCGTCGACGGCCCCGGGCGAACCGGAGACCGCCGCGCTGGTGGGGCTGTTGACCACGGCGACGGCCGCGTGCGCGGCGTGGCGGGCGAGCCACGGCCGCAGCTCCGCCTCCGGCAGGTCCACCGAGATCATGGCACCCTCGGCGGCCAGGTGCTGGAGCAGCCGCGAACGGGTCACCACCACGCGGGCGGCGTCCTCCAGCGACAGCGCACCGGCCACGCAGGCGGCCGCGACCTCGCCCAGGCTGTGCCCGACCACGGCGGCCGGTTCGATGCCGAGCGAGAGCCAGACCTTCGCCAGCGACACCTGGAGGGCGAACAGCACCGGCTGCTGGACGTCCATCTCCTCGTACCCCGCCTCCTCGGCCGGGGCGGCGAGCCGGTCGAGCACCGCGGGGCCGCCGGCCGCCCGCACGGCGGCGTCGCAGGCGTGCATCCAGCCGCGGAAACCGGCGTGCGAGCGCAGGAGTTCACGGCCCATGCCGACCCACTGGGTGCCGCCGCCCGAGAACACCAGCGCCACCCGGCGGTCGGCGCTGCCGGAGACCGTGCCCGCGACGACGTCGGGGTGCGGCTGCCCGGCGGCGACCCGGGCGAGGCCGTCCAGGACGTCCTGCCGGTCGCGGGCGAACAGGGCGACCCGGTGGCCGTGGTGGCTGCGCCGGGCGGCGAGCGTGTAGGCGAGGTCGCGGACCCGCAGCCCGGGGTCGCGTTCGACGTGGTTGGACAGCTCGCGGCAGGTGTCGCTCAGCGCGCCCGCCGTCCGGGCCGAGACGGTGACGAGGTGCACCTGCCCGTCGGGCACGGCGTCGCCGTGGCCCGGTGCGACGTGCCGCCCCCGGTCGCCCGCCAGGAACGGGTGGGCGGCGACGGGCAGTCCGGCGGCGTACAGGGCGCCGAGCGAGCCGAGCAGCACGTCGGCCTCGTCGGCGCCGCGCCGCAGCGAGGGCAGGGTGGCCGCGGTCAGCAGCTCCGCCGCCGACTTGAGCAGGACGGGGTGCGGGCTGATCTCGACCACCGCGTCGACGTCGTGGTCGCGCAGCCCGGTCAGGGCGTCGACCATCCGGATCTCCCGGCGCAGGTTGTCCGCCCAGTAGTCCGGCCCGAGTTCCGCGCCGTCGACCCGCTCACCGGTGACCGACGAGATCATCGGGACCCGGGCGGTGCGCGGCCGGATGCCGTCGAGCGCGGCCCGCAGCGGCGCGAGCACCTGGTCGACCAGCGGGGAGTGCGGGGCGTGGCCCATCCGCACCCGGTGGCTGGTGACACCCTCGTCGGTCAGCCGCGCCACGAGCGCGTCGATCTCCTCCGGGGTGCCGGTGACCAGGGTGGAGCCCAGCCCGTTGCGGCCGGAGACGGTGAGCCGGCCACTCAGGTACGGCTCGACCCGGGCCGCGGAGGTCATCACCACGATGCCCTCGCCGCGCCCCACGGCCAACTGCTGGAGCAGTCGCCCGTGGTGGGCGGCCAGCCGGGAGGCGTCGTCGAAGTCGAGCGCGCCCGCGACGTGGGCGGCGGCGAACTCGCCGACGCTCTGCCCGACCACGACGTCCGGCTCCACGCCCAGCGCGCGCCAGGCCTCGGCGAGTGCGACCTGCATCGAGAACAGCAGCGGCTGGAAGACGTCCATGTCGTCGAGGCGGCCCTCGGGGGAGAGCAGCTGCTCGACGATCGAGAAGCCCAGCAGCTCCCGCATCCGCCGGTCGGACGCCATCATGGAGCGCCGGAACACCGGCAGCCCGGCGAGCAGTTGCCGGCCCATGCCGGCCCACTGGGAGCCGTTGCCGGAGAACAGGAACGCCACCCGGGGGCCGCGCCCGGTGGACTCGCCGACGCTCAGCCCGGCGGTCGCCCCACCGGCGGCGAAGGCGTCGAGCTTGCTCCTGAGCTCGGCCATGTCGCGGGCGGTGGCCGCCAGCCGGAACGCGCCGTCGCCGGGGGTGCGGCGGCACAGCGCCCGCAGGTCGGTCCCGTCGCGCAGCGCCAGGGCCCGTTCGGCCAGCTCCTCCCGGGAGTCGGCGGCCAGCAGGAGCAGCGAGCTCTCGGGGCGGGGCAGTTCCTCGACGGCCACGTGACAGATCGCGCCGCCGAAGCCGAAGGAACTGACGCCGCCGCGGCGGGCGTCGGAGCGGCGCGGCCACGGCGTCAGCCGGTCCTGGACGGTGAGGTTGTGGGCGTCGAACATGATCTGCGGGTTGGGCGCGCTGTAGTGCAGGCTCGGCGGCAGCACGCCGTTGCGCATCGACAGCGCGAGTTTGACCAGGCCGACGATGCCGGCGGCGGCCTCCAGGTGGCCCACGTTGGACTTGACGGAGCCCAGCCGCAGCGGTTCCGCGCGGTCGGTGCCGCCCAGCACCGCGCCGATGGCGTTGGCCTCGATCGGGTCGCCGAGGGGCGTCGCGGAGCCGTGGCACTCGATGTAGTCCACGAGGTGCGGGTCGATGCCGGCCCGCCGGTAGGCGGTGCGCAGCATCTTCTCCTGCGCCTGCGGGTTCGGCGCCGTCATGCCGTTGCTCGGGCCGTCGTTGTTCGAGGAGCTGCCCTTGATCAGGCAGTACACCGGCAGGTCGCGCTCCAGGGCCACGCTCAGCGGGGCGAGCACGACCACGCCGGCGCCCTCGCCGCGGACGTAGCCGTCGGCGCGGGCGTCGAAGGACTTGCAGCGGCCGTCCGGGGCGAGCGCGCCCATCTGGTCCATGGCGGTGTAGTAGTCGGAGACGAAACTCAGGTTGACGCCGCCGGCCAGCACCAGGTCGCTCTCGCCGAGCTGGATCGACTGGCAGCCGACGTGCACCGAGACCAGCGAGCCGGCGCAGGCGGCGTCGATGGCCATGCTCGGGCCCTGGAGGCCGAGCAGGTAGGAGACCCGGTTGGCGATGATGCCGTCATGCATGCCGGTCGCGGTGTGCGGGGTGATCTGCGCGTCCGGCCCGCGGTAGTGGGCCAGCGCGGCGTAGTCGCCCCAACAGGAGGCCATGAACACGCCGGTGTCGCTGCCGACCAGGCTCAGCGGCGGGATTCCCGCGTCCTCCAGCGCCTCCCAGCAGAGTTCCAGGACCAGCCGTTGCTGGGGGTCCATCTGGACGGCTTCGCGGGGTGAGATGCCGAAGAACAGCGGGTCGAAGCGGTCGATGCCGTCGATGAAGCCGCCCCAGCGCACCCGGTCGTTCAGCAGCTCGCGCCGTGCGGCCGGGACCGGTCCGACGGCGTCGCCGCCCTCGGTGAGCAGCCGCCAGAAGGCGGAGGGGTCCGGTCCGCCGGGGAACCGGCAGCCGATGCCCACGACCGCGACGGGCTCGTGCGGGGACGGCCGGCGCTCGCCGCGGTCGGTGCCCGGGGCCCGGGCGGCGGCCTGCGGTCCGTCGACGAGGGCCCGGGCCAGACCGTCGACGGTCGGGTACTGCCACATCCATGTGGCAGGTACCTGCCAACCGATGAAGGCGGAGAGCGCGGCCGCGAGGCTCACCGACCTCAGTGAGTCCAGCCCGTAGCGGTGCATGGGCGCCCGGCGGTCCACCGAGGACGGGGAGAGGTCCAAAATTTCGGCAAAACGGGACACCAGGAAGTCCGTCACGGTGGACAGGTCTCGCGCTGCGTGTTCCTGGGGCATGGTGACTCCCTCGGCAGGGCGGATGGAGGAAAGGAAAAAGGGCGGAGCGGGGCGCCGGCGCGGCGCGGCCGAGGTCGGCGAGGGGGCCGACCTGGGCATGACAGATGAAGGCCGCGCACGGGGCGCGCGGGTTCCGGCGGTGCGCAGGGACGGAGGCCGACCCGGCGTCACGCGGCCGGAATCGGATCGACTTGGCGGTACGGGAGGGTGGTCCGGTTCAGCGGTGCCCGGTGTCCTGTCGTCACTGCCCGATGGATGACAGGAGCATGACCTTCTGAAGGGCGCGCTCCGGTATCATAGGCACGAGGCGGGCTGGACACCAGATGATCGGTCCATGCAAGCTGGCCGGCATGGCAGTTGATGGATCTGATATTGCGTCAGTCGATGTCGGTGGCTCCTTGTCCGAGGGTTCGCCGGTGCGCAGGCCGGGCCTGGCGCTCGGCGTCCTGGCCGGGGCGCTCGCCCTGGACGTGAGCGGGCTCGGAGTGCTCAACGCCGCTCTGCCGTCCGTCGGGGAGCGCTTCGCACTGGGCGACAGCACCCTCCAGTGGGTCATGACCGCCTACGCGGTCACCTTCGCCGGCTTCCTCCTGGTGGGCGGCCGGCTCGCCGACGTCCTCGGACGGCGGCGGGTGTTCGAGGCCGGGGTCGCGCTGTTCACCGTGTCCGCGCTGGTCGGGGCGGTGGCCCCGGACATCGCGGTGCTGCTGGGCGCGCGCGCCGTCCAGGGGATCGGCGCCGCCCTGTCGGGTCCGGCCGCACTCGCCCTGCTCACCGAGACCTTCCCGGCCGGTCCGGCCCGCAACCGGGCCTTCAGCGTGTACGCGGCGGTCGGCGCCGCGAGCTTCAGCGGAGGGGTGATGCTGGGCGGCGTCCTCACCCAGCTCCTCGGCTGGCGCTCGGTGCTGTGGTTCTCGGTGCTGCTGGGCCTCGCCGTGCTGGCCGCGACCCGGGCCGGCCTGCCGGGCGGCGTCGGGCACAGCGGCCGGCTGGACCTGCCCGGCGCGATCACCGGCACCCTCGGGCTCACCCTCCTCGTGGTCGGCGTGAGCAGTGACGGCGCGACGGTGTGGGCGCTGCTCGCCGCCGCGGTGCTGTGCCTGGCGCTGTTCGTCGTCCGGGAGCACCGCACCGCCGATCCGGTGCTGCCGCTCGGCCTCTTCCGGCTCGCCTCGGTACGGGCCGCGAGCCTGGCGGCGTTCCTCCAGTACATGGGCTCGGTCGGGATGCTGTTCTTCGCGCCGCTGTATCTGCAGGGCATGCTGGACTACTCGCCCTTCGAGTCCGGTCTGGCGCTGGTGCCGATGTCCGCGGCCGTCTTCCTGACCGCCAACTTCGCCACCGGCCGGCTGCTCGCCCGGTACGCCCCGCGCACCCTGATGGCGGTCGGCCTGGTCCTGATCGGTGTCGGCACCGGCCTGTGGCTGGGCACCCCGCACGACGGCGACTACCTGCTGCACGTGCTGCCCGGACTGGTGGTGAGCGGCATCGGACAGGGCCTCAACTTCCCCTCGATGACCTCCGCCGGGCTCACCGGCGTTCCCCCGGAGCGGCACGCCGTCGCCGGGGCGGTGAACGTGGTGACGCAGCAGATCGGGGCCAGCGCGGGAGTCGCGGTGATGGTGCTGGTCGCCGCGACCCGCGACGACCAGCTCGCGGGCTACCACCTCGCCTACGTCACCGCCGCCGTCGCGTGCGTCCTGGGCGCGGCGGTCATCGCCGCCCGGCGGCGGGCGGGCTGAGGCGCCGCCCGGTTCACCCGGGGACGACCGTGGCCCAGGCCCGGGTGCGGTTGAGCTCGGCGTCGGCGATGTACAGCGCGAGGTCCACCGGGGACGTCGTCCACACCCGGCCGGCCGGGGCGGCGCCCACCGCGACGGTCGCGGTCGTCGTGCCGCCGGTGCAGGGGACGCGGACCGAGCCCGTGCCCGACACGGCGGACTGGGTGCCCTGCACGGTGATCGCGGCCCACTGGAACTCCGCGTGGCAGCTGTAGGTCACGGAGACGTTCAGCGTCCGGCCGGCGTCCGCGACGCCGGCGCCGTGGGCGGCGATCGCGACGGGGTAGGCCTGGGCGGGCGCGGCCGCCAGGGCCACACCCGCCACGGCGAGGGCGGCAACGGCGAGGTACCGGGTCGGCGTCGGACGAACGGAAAAGCGCATGGCGATCTGCTCCAGTCGGGAGGTGAGAGCGGGGATTTCCCGCGACCCATGGTGCGTCCCGTTTCCGGACGGAGCGTCGGGAGAAAGGCCGGACGACCGAAATGCCATGGCGATATGGCGCGGAGTCGTGCGCGTGTACGCCGTGTCCACCGCGCGTCAACCGCTTTCCCCTAATCTTCCCGGGCCCTTTTCCCGAGCATTTCCGAATGTCCCCCGGGAAAGGGAACGCGCGGTGGCCGGACCGCACCGGCGGACCGGCCCGGCCCGGCCACCGGGCTCACCGGGTCCGGTAGGCGTCCAGGACGCTCTGGTCGAGGGTGTTGCCGTCGGCGTCGGTCAGCTCCGCGCGCAGCGAGACCCCGGTACCCGCCGCCGGGTTGCGGACCGTGACGGCCCCGTCCTCCACCGGGAGCCGGGTCCACGAGACGCCGCCGTCGGTGGAGGCCGAGACCGTCAGCGAGCGGACGCGGCCGTCGGCGGCTGCGCCCTGCACGGTGACCGGCACCCGCAGCGCGCTCCCGGCCGGCGCGGTGCCGTCCGCGTCCAGGGCGGGCGCGAAGCGGACGACGCTCACCGGCACCGGGGCCGGCCCGGTGGTCGCGGCGGAGGAGAAGGTCCAGGACGCGTTCACCCGGGTGGTCGCACCGGTCGCGGCCCTGCGGGTCACCGTGGCGGCCAGCCGGTAGGAGGCCGGCGCCGGGGGCACGGTGAACGCGGCGCGTCCGGCCGCGCTGTCCGCGCCGGAGCGGGCGCCGACCAGCACGCCGTCACGGTGCAGCGAGGTGAAGGCGGTGTCGAAGGACGGCGCCGACGGCGCGTGGCCGTCGCCGTCGGCGAGCAGCGGCAGGTTCGCGGTGATCGTGTCGCCGTCGCGGACGACGCCGGCGCCGGCGGGGAGCGCGGGGCCGAAGGCCGGGTTGTCGAAGGTGAGCGTGGTGGTGGTCCCGGCCCGCAGGGCGAGGGCTTCGGCGGAGTAGCGGTTCACCGGCGCGCCGGCGGAGTCGGGGGCCGCGTAGCCGACGTCCCAGGTGCCGCGCCCCGGCGTGACCAGGAAGGTGGCGGTGCCGGGGACCTCCAGCGGCCGCGGGGCGCCGACGGTCGGTCCCGCGGCCGGTCCGGGGGTCGGTGCCAGATCGAGCAGCGCCGTCCCCCCGGCACCCGGCCGGGCGCCGCCGTGGATCCGCAGGGTGGCCAGCTCCTGCGGGGTGTAGTGGCGGGTGAGCCCGGTCAGCGCGCGGGTGCCGGAGAAGGTCTCGCCGAGTGCGTGGTCGGCGGTGTCACCCCTCCAGTAGGCGTCGAACCACTGCCGCATCGACCCGGCCTCGACCTCGGGCCCCAGGTGGGCGACGCGCAGGGTCGGCGTCGCCTTGACCGTGCTGGCGGTCCTGGTCCGGCCCTCGTGCGTGACCTCGATGAACATCCCGCTGCTCAGCATGCGCGCCGAGCCGTCGGGCGGCCGCACGTCGACGGGCTCGGTGGTCCGCGCGTCGACGGTGACGGTGGTGTCGCGGTCGAGGTCCAGCCGGGGCTGCACGATCCAGTCGCTGCCGTCCGCCACCCTGCTGGTGTACAGCTCGCTCTCCAGCAGGTACCGGCCCCTGGGCAGCCGCACGGTGGTCACGCCCGAGGCGTCGTACGGCCGCTCCGCGCGGTCGGCGCCGGGGCCGGAGATGCCGGCGACGGTGGTGCGGTACTTCTCCGGCGCGTGGCCGGTGCGGTCCAGGTGCCGGATGGTGAGGGTGTACGTCTCCGGTTCGGCGGCGACGGCCGCGCCGCCCCAGGCGGGCGTCAGGCCGCCGACCAGGGTGACGGCGACGGCCAGCGCCCGGAGGACGTTGCGGCGGGGGAGGGGAATTGCGCTCATGTTCCGACCTGCCCGCAGGAATGCCGGGGTTCCTGTGATCCGGGCCACGTGAATCGGCGGCCGCCGCCGGCTACGTGGTTCCGATCGGGATCCAGCGGAAGGAGAGCGAAAAGGCGGGCTTGTCGGTCTCGGGCACGTGCAGGGCGGCGAAGCCCAGGGTGAAGCCCGTGCCGGCCGGTACCGGCAGGAGGAAGCTGTCGTTCATCGTCATGAAACCCAGCCCCCATTGCTGGATGACGTGTGCCCCGACGTCCGGCTGCCCGGTGACCGAACACGAGATCCGGGCCACGAGGTACACCGACCCTTGCTCGACCAGGGGAACGGTGAGCGCGCCCAGGACGAAGCCGTCCGTGGAGTTCGCGTCGACGGGTCGCGTCCTGGGCTTGCCGTCCTTGGCGGCCGCCGCCAGCTCCTCGTCGGTGGGTGTCCAGAGGTCCTCCGCCGGGCCGAGGAGCCCGGAGAGACGGGCGGTCAGGCGGCCCCGGACGGCTGTGTCCTGTTCGAGCACCGTCGTGCCCGAGACCGTCAGGTCGCCGTGGACGGTCGTGTCCCGGTCGAGGGTCGCCACGCCCGAGACCGCCAGATCGCCTTCGACGACCGCTTCGCCCGAGACCGTCAGCCGGCCGTCCGTGCGGGAGTCGCCCCAGGTGGTGGAGGTCCCGGTGACCAGGAGGTCGGTCGGGTCCTGCTGGGTGCCGAGGGTGACGGGCCCCAGGACGGTGACGGTGGTGTCGAGGTAGTGGCTGACCTGGACCGTTCCGCCGGGGGTGGTGAGGGTGGCCCGCAAATGGAAGGTGGTGTCCCGGTAGACCGGCCCGGACTGCCAGGAGTACGTTCCCGGGGCCACGGCGCAGGGCGGTTCGAGGTCGTGGACGATCTCGTACGTGGCCCCTTGCGAGCCTTCCCACAGCAGGGTCACCCGGTCGCCCGGCCGGACGGCCGCGTGATGGCCCTTCGCGTCCGCCTGGTCGACGGTCTGTGGACGGAAGTTGCCGAACTCGAAGCCGTAGGGGGCCTTTCCGACGAGAAAGGAGGTGTGTTTGACGGGCGGCTTGTCGTACTGCGATTCGGCGATGGTGACGGTGGTGACCCCGACCGCGGTGTTGACGTCGATGGTGTCGAAGGTGAACGCGTAACTGGTCCCGGCGCCGAAGGGGATGTAGCCGGCCGTCGCGTCCTTCGGCAGGGCGGTGAACGTCCCGCCGTCCGGGGAGAGGGTCCAGTCGTCCGGCGCGGCCGTCGGCCGGATGCCCTCGGGGTGACGGGTCAGGTCCTTCGGGTCGGGGCCGACCTCGACGGTGAAGGTCAGTGAGGCGATGTTCACCGTGTTCCCCGTGCTGTTGGACACGGTCACCACGATCCGGCCGTTGCCGGTGGGGGCGGCCCCCGTTCCCGCGTAGTCGACCTGGAGCGGGACGGGGCGGGTGAACAGCGCGTAGTCCAGGACGCAGGTCGAGCCGGCGGTGCGGCCGATGAACACGGCGGCCCCCTCAGCGGTCCCGGCCGGAGCGGCCGGCGGAGCGCTCGGACACCGCGCCGCGCAGCACCATCCGGCCGTTGCGGGCCACGGGGGGCGTGGGGGCGATCCGGGCCACCGGGTCGGCCGGGCCGACGGGCAGTTCGGTCCAGCCGGGCGAACCGTCGCGCCGGGGCCGGGCGAAGGTCCAACTGCCGTGCCGGGTGGACGGCCGGGGAGCGATGAGCCGTTCGTCGCCGTCGGCGGCCGGCTCGGTGCGCGCGAGCAGCGGACCGACCCGGTAGGAGACCTCCATCCGTGCCAGGGCGGGGGTGACGCGCGCGGCGGGCAGCTGCCAGGCGACGGTGGGCAGGATGTCGGTGGCGGCGTGGACGGCGGCGCGCGGGTCGACGAGCATCGTCACGTGCCGGACCGGTGCGGCTCCCGCGATGTCGAGGGTGAAGCCGGTGCCGATCCGGCTCAGATAGGTCGTCGTCGGCCGGTCGGGAACGGCGACGGCGCGCAGCAGGCCGTAGTCGGTGCCCTCGAAGTAGCCGATCAGACCGTCCCGGAGGTTGTCGGCCGCGCCCAGCCGTACGTTCCACGGGTAGCCGAGGAAGTCCGGTGGCGGTGGCGGGCCCTGCTTGAGGCCGACGACGTACTGCCAGGCCTCCCAACTGGGGTCGTGGAGCGGCGGGCCGTCCAGTTCGAACCGTAGCCGGCCCCGGACGAGAGCGAGCGGGCGGCCGACCAGGACGGTCATGGTGCGGTCGTCCCGGCCGCCGAGGGGGGCGACCGTGTGGAGGGTCTCGTCGACGGCGCCCAGCAGGGCCGTGAACGCGGCTCCGGCGTCGGCGCGGGCGGCGAGCGCGGTGAGAAAGCCGTGCAGGTGCGGGAACGGGGCCGCCAGGGAGTCCAGGGACGGGAAGGCGCTGCCGGGGGCGGGCTCCCAGAACAGACTGTCGTCGTAGGCGGTCCGCAGTTCGCCGAGCGGGCCGCCGTCCGGGCCGTGGGCGGCCAGGGCCCGGTCCAGGTGGTTCGGCAGCAGCCAGCCGCAGATCTGCGTGGCCGAGGAGTGGGGGGCGACCACGATGTCGTCGGACCGGGCCGAGAGCCAGTCGGTGCACAGCCGGGCGGCCTGGAGCAGGCGCGGGCGCAGGGAGACCATGCGGAACGCGGGCGGGACGACCGCACGGCCGTCGTCCAGGGAGGCGGAGGCGGACACGTACAGCCGCTTCTCGGCGCTGCGCAGGGCGGTGTCGCCCTTGCCGGGCGTGCCGGTGGTGGTGTCGGGGTCGATGACGTTGCAGACCTGGCCGAACTGGTCCACGACGTGCAGTTCCGAGAAGTAGAACTGGCCGCTGCGGGTCTGGAGGAGCTGCGACGGGGCCCAGACGTCGCCGACGGGCGGCCGGCCGGGTGTCGGGGCGGTGTGGTGCTCTCCCGCGAGGAGTGCGGGCAGCGACCCGGGGACGGCGGCGGCCTTCGGGTCGTACGGGTGCATCCGGGTGGCCGGATCGCGCAGGGCCATCCGCCGGGTCATCCCGCCCAGGACCTGGCTGATCACGTCCCAGCCGGTCACCTCGGCCTCCAGGTCCAGGAGTTCGGGTGTCAGCACGCCGGGGTTGTTCTCCCGGTCGCGGCGTACCTGCGCGGCGAGGTTGAACACGGCGTGGGGGGTCAGCAGGACGCGGGCGTGCTCCTCCCGGTAGTCCTCGGGGGACGGGACCGGGGAACCGTTCCAGGTGTAGGTGTGCCCGTCGAAGGTCCAGTGGGTGCCATCGGAGTCCTGGTAGGGCAGGGAGTAGTGGAACGCCCGGTAGGTGAGGAAGAGGGGCTTCCACGGCTGGGTCCAGGCGGTGGTGCCGTACTGCGGCAGGATGCCCGTCACCCTGGTGGGGTCGGCGACGGCGGCGGCGAGCACGCCGGCGGTCAGGGCGCGGTCGAGGACCCAGAACTCGGTGAGCAGCCGGTGCACCGTGTCGGCGTGCGGGTGGTGGTCCAGGGTGCCGGGAAGGCCGGCCTCGGGCCCGGGAACGGCGCCGGCGACGGCGGTGACGAGGGAGGCGGCGAGCCGGCACTCGACCTCGGTGCGCAGATCGGGCAGCGGCGCGGGTGAGATGCCGTGCAGCATCACGACCGGATCGGCGGCCCGGTGGAAGCCGGGCAGCGGGACGCGGCGCAGGACGCGGGCCCTGACGTCCCCGCCGTGCAGGGCCAGATAGGCGTCCGCGGCCGCGGCGAGCGTGGCGGGGGTGTCGCCCCAGGGCACGTGGTCGGGGTCCCCGGTGGCGGTGCGCCGGCGCTCGATGTCCGCCGCCGCGGCGGCGACGCGGGCGGCGAGGCTCTGCGGCACGCCGGGGTCCACGGCGGCGGGGAAGGCGTCGCCGTACTGGTCCGGCAGACCGGGGTCGAACATGAGCAGCCAGACGTCGTAGAGCTGTCGGCGGAGCGCGGTGAGGGCGCGGTCGCCCTGGTCGTGCGCGGTCTGGGCCCGGTCGAGGGTGTCGAGCAGTGCTTCCTCCCCGGCCGTGACCGTGCTCGCCACCGGCCCGGTGTCGTCGCCGCGGTCGCGGTCGCGGATCTCCCAGGACCAGCCGCCGGGTGCGGCGGCGAACCAGGAGCTGTGGACGGCGTCGTCCACGACGGCGGGGCCGTCGTGGTCCAGGCTGTCCAGGAGGCCGTACTGGAGGGCTTCGAGCGCGGCGATCTCCGGCCGGGGCGCCTGGGTGGCGCAGAGCAGCGCGGTGAGGGCGTCGGCGGAACTGCTGCCCACGCCGACGTCGACGTTGACGCCGGCGGGCCGGGGCGAGGGCGGCATGCGGCCGGTGTCGGTCCAGCGGTCGCCGTTGAGGTCCCAGGTGAGACCGAGGACCCGTCCGGTGTAGAGCGCCGCGTTCGGGGGCGCGGGGAGCCGGCCGCCGGCGACCGTCCAGTGGAGCGCGGACGGGTCCGCCGTCACGCTGAGCGGGTCGTCGTCGGGGTCCGCGTGCCATCCGGTGACCAGGTAGCAGAGGTCCGCGGTCGGCTCCACGTCGTCCAGGGGGTCGTGCAGGGACAGCACGTTCTCGTTGTGCGGCTGGAAGGTGGTGAAGGCGACCTGGCCGGGACCGGCGGCGGTGACGAACGAGGGGGCCGGGTGCGGGTCACCGTCCCAGTTCTCCAGCGGGACGGCGCGGCCGATGAAGCGGGTCGGCCCGGCCGGCCCGTCGGCGGCCGCACCTGCACCGGGTGTCCAGCCGGGGTTCAGGAACGGGGTGGTGCAGCCGTCTCCGTAGCGGTCGCTCTCCACGATCCAGCCGCGCGCCGTGCGGCCGTCGGCCGGACCCCAGCCGCGCACGACCAGCCACCGGTTGGGGATGCGGGGGAACTCGGCGGCGTGCCCGGACGCCGGGCCGAGCCGGCTGTGGCGCAGCGCACCCGGCAACTGCCACTGGAGGTACACCCCTTGGCGGATGTCGGAGGTGAGCGTGGAGTTGTCCGGCGACTCGCCCTGGAGCAGCAGCCGGTAGTCCGGTTGCCACCGCTCGAAGGTGCGGCTCTGCAGCATGGGCGGGTTGACCAGCAGGGCGTCGACCTCGATCGGGACGACGAGCGGGACGGGCGAGGGGGTGTGCACCGGGTGGCGTCCCTTCACGACGAGGGGTGCTGGAAGGTCATCTGGAGGGGCGCGGCGAGGAGTTGCAGGGCGAAGCCGGCCGGACCGAGCGGGCCGTCGGGCGCGTGGGCGCCGAGCAGCGTCCGCAGGTCCGTGCCGAGGGCCGCCGTCCGCAGCACCCGGGGCAGGCCCGCGCCGGACTCGCGGAAGTGGCCGGCGAGCGGCTGGTAGAGGCCGAGCAGCGTGCCGATGCCGGTGACGAGCTCGCGCAGCTGCAGGTGGTCGCCGTGCGTGCCGTCGTCGTACCGGTAGCCGAGGTGCATGGCCTGCGGCGGCTCCGCGACGTCGATCGCGTCGAGGAGTCCGTCGACGGCGATCAGCAGGACGTCGGGCGCGAGGACGTCGGCGCGCACCACCGTGAGCGCGCCGCTGCCGCCGCCGGGGAGCGTGCCGCGGACCCGGACCCGCAGGGCGGGCCAGGTGGGCACCAGGGCGGAGCGGACCAGGAAGCCGGTCACCGCCCGGGGCAGCCCGGCGAGCGCCGCCGCCGCGATCCGGTCGTTGGCGGCGAGGTCCAGCGAGGTGCCGGAGCCGACGCTCAGGGCGCCGTGCACGAGGGCGCTCTGCCAGCCGGGGTCGACGTGGAACAGCCGCAGGCTCTCGTCGGGCAGGGCCCGGCCGTCGGGCACCAGGTGGTCGAAGGGGACGGGCCGGAGCAGGGCGAGCCGGTCGAGCCAGTCCAGGACGGCGGCCTCCGAGGTGGCGGCGACCGCCCCGAGGGCCCGCCGGAACCCCTCGTCGGCGAGGCAGGCCCGCAGCCGGTCGGAGGCCGGGCCGGGGTCGCCGGGGCCCGGCGGCGGCCCGGGGTGGTCTCCCAGTGCGCCGGGGCCGTGCGCAGGCCGCGCCTGGGGGACGAGGCCGGCCAACCGGCCACCGGGCACCGAGGCCCGGAACACGTCCCGGGCGGCGCGCGGGTCGAGCAGCGCGGCGGCGTCCCGCCTGCCGGCCAGCACCGCGCCGGTGCCGCTGAGGCTGCCGTGGCGGCGGCCCGGACGGGCGGTCAGGGCCCGGCCGAGGGCCTGCCGCACGGCGCCGCGCCAGGTCATCAGCGCGGTGGTGAAGGCGTCGTCGGCCATCGCGAGGGAGCGGCCGAGGGTCCAGGCGGCGGCGTAGCCGACGTCGAACACGCCGTCGTGCTGGTCGTAGACCAGCCAGGCGTCGGCGCTGTAGGGCGCGGTGGGCGTGGGCGGCACGGCGGCGGGCGTGGCGGTGAGCGGCCCCCGGTACCAGGCGTAGCTGTGCTCGCCGGTCGGCAGCTGGTGGGAGACCGGGACGAAACCGCGGGTGAGCCGGTCCCCGAGGTCGCCGACCGCGTCCTTGGGGTCCAGCCGCAGGGTGAGGGCCTCGGGGTGGGGCGAGCCGGCGGCGGCGAGCCGCGCCATGACGGCGCCGAAGTGCGGGCCGACGTCGGGGAGCGAGCGGAAGGTCCAGGAGTGCAGGGCGACCAGGCGCAGTGGGGGAGCGCCCGCGCCGGTGGCGGTGTCGGAGGTGGGCAGCCGCTCGGCGTGCCCTTCGAGCGAGACCAGGTGGACGGCGTGCTGCCCGCCGGCGGGATCGGGGAAGCGGTTGGCGAGGATGACGCCGTGCAGGCCGGGTTGCTGCGGGTCGTCCGCGTCCACCGGCCCGGCGTGCCGGGGCACGGCGCGCACGACGCCGTGGACGGAGCGGGAGCGGGCCCGGGCGGCCAGCGCCGGGAGGGACTGCGGCTCGTCGCCGCCCAGGCGCAGATGGGCCAGCAGGTGCAGTTCGTCGAGGCGGGGCGCGACCCGGGCGAACAGCCCGGCGGGGACGTCGATCGTGGCGCAGTCGCTGTCCAGGACGTCCGCCTCGACGCTCGCGGGATCGATCACGGGGACGACGGCTTCGGCCGGGGGCGTGGCGAGGAGGTCCCTGACCGTGCGGGTGTCGGTGCGCCCGGTCGCCTCCGGGTCGCCGGGCAGTTCCCCCGCGCCGAACAGCAGCAGGGCGAGGAACGGCGTCTTTCGGGGGGCCGTGCCGCCGAGCGCGGTCTGCCAGGGCAGTTCGGGGTGGTCGAGGGTGAGGTGCGGCAGGACGTCGTCGAAGGTGCCGACGCAGCCGTGCGCGGGGTGGGCGGAGTGCACGGCGCCGGGCGGGAGGCGGAAGCGCGGGGTGCGGACGTCCAGGGTGCGGACGACGGGATCCCCGAAGTAGGCCTTGGCGGCGGGGTCGTCGATGTCGGGGAGATCGTGGGTGACGGTGACCCGGTAGAGGCCGGCCTCGACCCGGGGGACGGCGTTGTCCCGGAAGGCGTAGTCGGTGCTGGGGAGCGTGGTCATCGGCGGGTCAGGTGCCTTCCGGGAGGAGCAGCGGAGCGGCTGTCAGGTCGTGCCCCGCGAACGCCGGGTAGCGGACGAGGGGGTCGTCGTCGCCGGGGGCGTAGCCGAGGGCGGCGAGCCGGGTGCGGAGCCCGGACCGCCGTGCGGTGCGGGTGTCGTCGGCGATCTGGCCGGCGATCGTCCGGGGCGTGTCGGCCACCTGCCGGGGCGCGGGGCCGTCGGGGACGTCGGTGCCGTCGTAGGGCATCGGGCCGGTCATGGGATCGCGGGCGAATCGCTCGGCGGGCGCGGTGAACGGGTCGGGGGCCAGGGCCGGGTCCGGGAACGCGATGCGCAGACCGTCGTAGTGGCCGACCAGTCCGGAGCCGTTGAGCGTCAGGTCGCCGCGGCCCCACAGCGAGACGGGGCCGGTGCCCGGCACGGCGGTGGCGGGCCAGGCGGAGGTGTCGACCGCCGTGCCGTCCGCGCCGGTGACCGTGACGGTGTGCACCGAGTCGCTCTCCCGGTCGAGCGGGCGGATGTAGAGCTTGTCGTCGGCGTCCGCGCCCGGATCCGTGATCCGGCGGTCGCCGAGGAAGAGCCGGGTCGCCGGTACGGCGGCGGAGGTGCCGAAGACGAACCGGCGGTTGCCGGTGATCCAGGGCGGCGGGGCCTGCGGATCGGCGAGGGCCTGCTCGTCCTCGTCCGGGGTGGTCGGCATCTCCTTCATCTCGGTCCAGGTCCGCTTGGCGGAGGCCGGGGGCGGCAGCCGGCTCTGGAAGGCGGTCCAGGACACCGCCTTGTGGTCGGGGCTCGGGTCGCCGAAGTCGAAGGCCCAGGAGAGGAACCAGAGGTGGACGTCGGCGTGGCCGCCCGCCGGGGGCGACCACCAGTCGAGGTCGACGCCGACCTCCACGCTGACGGTGACGTGCACGAAGGCGACCGAGACGGTGGCCTGCACCCCGATGGTGACCCCGACGGTGATCTCGGCGTACAGGGGGTTCCACTCGAAGAGGCCGTCGAGGTGGGCGGTCAGCCACGCCTTGAAGGAGCCCGACTCGTACACCAGGGCGAGGGACGCGCCGAACATCAGCCCGTTGGGCGTGACGGTCGCGTACGCCTCGCCCCGGACGTGGGTCCTGTCGTCGATCGTCCAGTTGAGGCCCAGCCGCGGCACGGCCGGGTACCGGTCCGGCTTGTCGTAGGCCGGGTGGTAGCCGCCGAAGCTGACGACGAAGTCCCCGTGGTACGGGCTGGGATCGATCCAGCAGCACACCGCCAGGCCGCCGGTGAGCCGGGCGTACTCGGAGACGACCCAGGAGTTGGAGCCGAGTTCGGCGGAGAGCTGCAGCAGTCCCCGGGAGTGCACGTACGACGCGGCGGCGGCGAGCTCGATGTGCGCCACCTTCGGGGTTTCCCCGGCGTCGCCGGTGACCGCGTCGGCCGGCTTCCTGGGCAGGTCGCAGATGCCCAGCGCGGACAGCGAGACCACCAGGTCGTCGCCGAACTCGACGAGCAGGGTGGCGCGCAGGTCGACGAACTCGACGATGCTCGCCCGCAGCCCGCCGGCGATCCAGTACTCGCCGCGTTCCGGGGCCACCCAGGGCGGCGCACCGCCGGTGAGGACGTTCAGCACGTCCATCGGGCGCGGATCGAGGCCGCCGAACACCGCCGGGTCGTCCACGCCGCGCAGCAGCGGGAAGCTGTCGAGCTCCGCGACACCGGGCAGCCGGACCCGGCTGTTGTAGCCGCCGCCCAGGCAGACGCCCTTGACCCGGAACCACGGTGGGCCCAGGCCCCCGCTCTCCTTGCCGACGGAGAGGCTGCCGAACAGGAAGAAGGAGGAGAAGGGGTCGCTGGTGGGGCGGGCGTAGGCCCCGACGACGGTGGCCGCCAGGGAGGGCAGGGTCAGCAGCCCGGCGCCCTCGACGAGCGGGTCGAACTGCGCGTCGGAGCGGTGGCGCAGGGCTGCCAGCAACTCGACCGGGCCGGCCTCGACCTCCACACCCAGGCCGCCGATCGTCGGCTTCTGCGTGCCGTGGCCGGTCCCCAGGAGGCAGTAGGCCAGCCCGAGCCGGTGGAACTGGAAGACGACCGGGCCCAGGGCGAGGGTGAGGTCGACGGTGATCGTGAGGGTGCCGCCCTGGTATCCCAGGCTCACCGTGTCCAGCCGCAGCGGCCCCTCCGAGGCGGGCCTGGGGTGCTGCTCGGCGTCGGCTTCGGGCGGGAACTCCGACCCGGTGTCCTTGGACAGCGCGCCGAGCTGGACCTTCAACGCCTCCGTGCGGACGCTGCCGAGCGTGTAGCCCAGCGTCGCGATCGCGCCGGCCTCCAGCGGAGCTCCGGGGAGCCCGGGCACCTGGCGCCCGGTGGCGCCGACGGTCTCCCGCAGGATCTGCTGGAACTCGCCGAGCTTGTCCTGGTCGAGCTTCCTGCGGACGAAGGTCAGCCCGGCGTCGGAGACCACCAGCCCGGCCGTGGACGGGATCAGGTGGGACAGCGGGGAGAGCGAGGGGATGTCCCAGCCCAGTTCGGCGGTGACCACGGTGATTCCCCACAGCAGGGGGTCGATCCACTGCAGCACCGCCACCCAGCCGACCTGGTGGCCCTTGGCGAGCTGGAGGGTACCGGTGATCACCGTCGCCTTCCTGGCCGGATCGTTGCCGATCCACAGGTCGGTGAGCGCGATGTCGAGGTCCTGCGCCAGCTCGAACCCGAACGCCTTGGCGCTCTTCGCGAGGGTGAGGCCGCCGGGCGTGGTGACCGTGCCGGAGCCGTCGAGGGCGAAGGTGTAGGGGGTGCCGTCTGTCATGGCGGTGAGGACGCCGCTGCCGGTGGAGTCCTGGCCCTGGAGGAGCAGCGCGGGGGAGGTGAGCGTGCCGGCCTTCTGGAGCGTGCCGTAGTCGTGGACCTTTCCGTCGTCGGTGGTGACGGTCCAGCCGGAGGCGAGCGGGAAGGTGAGGGTGTAGCCGCCGACGCTGTCGGAGGCGGCGGTGAACACGGCTGTCACGGTCGTCGCGCCGTGCTCGCCCGGCAGGGTGACGGCGCCGGAGGCCGTCAGCTCGTCCTGGTCCGTGGCCGCGCCGGTGATGGTGAGCGTGCCGCCGGTGAGGTACCTGCCGAACACCGTGCCGGACGCGCCCACGCCGAGTTCGGTGCCGGTCAGGGTGAAGGTCCCGCCCTGGGCTTCGGAGAGCCGGGCCCGCAGGTCCTTCAGTGTCATCGCGGCCATGGACGGCTCCTGTCGGGTGGCTGGGCGGACGGTGACGGTGACGCGGGCTCGATCACCGGCAGCCACACGTCGTCGGCGCCGTCGGAGTCGCAGGGCCAGAGCATCACCGGCTTCGTGGCGTCGGGGGCAGCGAGGCAGAACGGCGTCTCGTCGCTGCGGATCCGGAAGCCGCCCGCCCGGGGGACGAACCGCCAGTGGGTGATCTGCGACCCGGCGCAGTCGGCGCTCACGACCGGCGTGCCCTGGCCGCCGTCCGGGGCGGAGACGCAGCGGATGCCGCCGTCGCCGATGATGTACGGGCCCGTGCCCGCCCGGCGGCCGATGAACCAGCGCTGGCCGGTGAGCTGCGCGTCGAAGCCCCGCACGACCAGGGGGCCGCCGGGGTCGGTGAGGGCCTTGGTGGGGTCCGAGGCCGGCCGGACGGTGACCCAGTCGGCGGTGGGGGCCGGATCGGCGGAGGCCGGTGCCTGGCAGCCGGCCGCGGCGAGGGGGAGTGCGGCGGCGAGGGAGAGGGCGAGCCACCGGCGGACTACCGTCGTCACGGGCCCGAGCCTAGGAGCCGCCGTCGTCGTCCCCGGCGCGGCGCGCGGGGGCTTCACCTCATCGGGGCTCGAAGACCGGCAGCCAGATCTGGTCGTCCGGGTAGTTGCCGTAGAGCCACAGGATGATCTGGTCGCGGTCTTCGCTGAACGTGTCGAAACGGGCCGAGGTGCCCCCGGCGTCGGCGATCAGGAATCCGGTGCCCTCGCGCACCAGCTTCCACAGCCGATGGGAGTACTGGGCGGAGTCACAGGCCATCAGCGCGACCCAGCTGTAGTCCTCCGTGCTGTTGGTGGCCAGGCACGAGCTGCCGCTCGGGTCCCTGATGGTGTAGGCGCCGTTCCCGTCCGGGCGCAGCAGCCACCGCTGGGCCGTGTGGTCCGGTGCCTCGGCCTTCGCGTAGGCCTGGTCGCCCTCCGCCGTGGAGGTGAGGAACATCGTCGGACGGGCTGCCTGGCGCAGCGTCACCAGGGAGTCCGGCGCCGTCGCGCGGGCCGGCTGCCCGAGGGGGCCGGTCGCCGTCACCCCGGCGAGCACCCCGACGGCCGCCGCCCGGCTCCACCTGCTCGACAGCATCCGCACCTCGGCTCCTCCGCTCCCGGCCCGGGCGGGCGTCACCGCCGCGGAGGCCGTCCGGGTGCGAACCTAAGGCCCCCCTCCGCCGGCGGCAACCGCTGGCGCTGCGGGCCGGCGGGGCGGGCACCTGGTCGGCTCGTCCCATGGTCGGAAGGCCTTGGACCTTCCCGCTGTGCGACGCCCCGGCGGTCCGCTCCCGGTCCCGCGCCGGGGGAGGGAGCGGGCCGGCCGCGGTCGGGCCTGGGGCCCCGGGGGTGACTGCGGCCGGCCCGCGGTCTCAGCAGCTGTCGCCGAGCTTGGTGACCCAGAGCAGGCCCGGGTCGGACATGGTCTGGGTGGCGCCGGCCGCCACGCAGAAGCGGTCGGTCCAGCCGTCGATGTAGTACGCGCTGATCTTGACGGGGTGGGTCTCGCAGTTCCGCCAGTACCGGTAGCTGGAGTCGCGGGACTCCCCGCAGGGCAGCTCGGTCGCGACGCCGGAACCGGCGGTGACGGTGGTGGTCGTGGTGGTGGCGCCCGCGGGCATCACCGGGACCAGGAGCGCGGCGCCCGTCACCGTTGCGGTGAGGGCCGCCTTCAGGATGTTCCGATTGATCTGCATGGCCGTCACCGTCACAGCCCGGCCTGTATTTTCCCTATACGACCGGATGGCCCCGGTGCCCGCCGCGCGCGTCAGCGCGTGCTGCCGGTGCGGCCGAGGGCCAGCGGCGGGCGGACGGCGCCCTTGGGGGTGAGCCGGGTGGTCCGGGGGGCCTGCACGAACGAGCGGACCTGGACGGGCAGGCGCACCACCGGGGCCGGCTCGGGGGCGGGTTCGGCGGCCAGCAGGTGCACCAGCTCGTGGAAGCGGTACCGCAGCCGCTCCTCGCGGTCGGCTCCGGCCACGTCCATCAGCGACGCGTCGACCAGGCCCTCCATCATCCGTTCGGCGGCCCCGGCCGGCACCGCCAGGGCGGTCGCGGCCTCCGCGGCGGAGAAGGAGCCCCGCCGGACCCGGGCGAGGCGGCGCAGGAAGGCCTGGCTGTCCGGGGCCAGCCGCCGCACCGACAGCAGCAGGCTCTGCCGCACGTCGAGGTCGCCCAGGCGCAGTTCGTCGAGCCGGGCGGTGCGGTCCGCGAGCCGCCGGGCCAGCCGGGTGGCGGAGCCCCGGGGGCGGGCGGCGTACCGGGCGCCCGCGATCCGCAGGGCCAGCGGCAGACCGGCGCAGTGGGTGACGAGGTCGTCGAGGTCGGCCGGGGACTCGGCGGCCCGGCCGGCGCCCAGGACGGCGGAGAGCAGCAGGCGTGCGTCGTCGTCGTCCAGCGGTCCCAGCGGCAGGGTGTGCTCCCGGGGGACCCCGGCCAGCACGGTGCGGCCGGTGATCAGCAGGGTGGGTCCCGGGGTGCTCGGCAGCAGCGGTTCCAGCTGGCGGTCGCCGACGGCGTTGTCGAGCAGGATCAGCATGCGCTTGTCGTAGGTGGCGGCGCGGTAGCGCCGGACCAGGTCGTCCAGGTCCTCCCCGGGCGGGCCGGGCCGCTCGCCCAGGGCGCGCAGCAGGCCGGTGAGGACCTCCCGGGGGTCCTTGGGCTCGCCGTCGGCCCGGCACAGGGTGACGTGCAGGCGGCCGTCGGGGAAGGACTCCCGCAGGTGGTGCACCGCGTGCAGGGCGAGGGCGGTCTTGCCGACGCCGCCCATGCCGGCCACCAGGAACCGGCGCGGCCCGCCGGGTCCCCCGGCGCCGGGCGCCGGCCGCAGCAGGGCGCACAGCCGCTCGAACTCCCGCCGGCGGCCGACGAAGTCGGGGAGGTCCGGGGGCAGGGTGACCGGCGCGCCGGGGAACGGGAGCGGCTCGGGCACCGGGGAGGCCTCGGGGTCGGGGAGCGGCACGCCCGCGTCGAGGCTGCCCGTCAGCACCGCCTGGTAGGTGTCGGTGAGGACCGCCGAGGGGTCGATGCCCAGTTCCTCGGAGAGGACCTGGCGGCCCTCGTGGAACACGGCCAGCGCGTCGCTCTGCCGCCCGCACCGGTACAGGGCGGTCATCAGCTGCGCCCTCAGCCGTTCCCGGACCGGGAACTCGGCCACCAGTCCGGTGAGTTCGGCGATGAGGCCGTGGTGGGCGCCGAGCGCCAGGTCGGCCTCGATGCGTTGCTCCAGGGTGGCCGCCCTGGTCTCCTCCAGCTGCGGCCCGTAGGCCTGGGTGAGGTGGGGGGTGACGTTCGCCAGGGCGGTGCCGCTCCACAGGCCGAGCGCGTCGCGCAGCAGTTCGGCGGCGTCGGCGTGGCGCCCGTCCTGGAGGGCGACGGCGCCGAGCCGGGCCAGCCGTTCGAACTCGGTGACGTCGACCCGGGAGCCGCGGACGTCCAGCAGGTAGCCGGGCTGGCGGCGGACGAGCTCGACCTCCGGGCCGAGTCGTTTGCGCAGCCGCGAGATGTAGGTGTAGATCTGCGCGCTCACCGTCTTGGGCGGGTCCCAGCCCCACAGCAGTTCGGTCAGCCGCTCGTCGGACACGACCTTGCCCCGGGCCAGCAGCAGCGCCGCCAGCAGGGTGTTCTCCTTGGTGCCCAGGATCTCGATCGGCCCGGTACACCGGCCGGCCTCGACCGGGCCGAGCAGTCGGAACTCCATGTCGCCCCCATGCGCTGTCATGTGCGGCTCTCCGCACTGCCCTATGGAGCTGTCACCCGCCCTGAGAACATCTTCGACCCCACGCTTCTCTCATTGGCGGAATGGCCAATATATTGGCAGCTGACGGTTTGCATGGTCAAGTAGTCTGGGAGCGCCCGGAACAAGGCCGAGCCGGGGATCCGGTTCAAGGGCGGGCGGACGGCGATCCGGCCGGGAGGTGCGGACACGGTGGTGGACGAGAGGGAAGGCGGGCGGTCGCTCGCCGAGAGGCTGAACGCGTTGTTCGCGCGCACACGGCGGACCGACGCGCACGGCCGGCAGTGGGAGTACTCGACGGCGCAGGTGGCCAAGGCGGTCACCGACGACCCGTCGCACCCGGCGACGCTGTCGCGCAGCTACCTGGCGATGCTGCGCAACGGCTCGCACACGAACCCCACGCTGAGCGTGCTGGAAGGGCTCGCCAAGTTCTTCGACGACCACCGCGAGCCGGGGGCCCCGCGGGTCACGGTGCAGTGGCTGGTCGCCGAGTCCTCGGCCGAGGACGAGCTGCTGCAGCGCGGGCTCGCGAGCCACCAGGTGCGGGCGATCGCCATGCGGGCCGGGGCGATGACGCCCGCGATGCGGGAACAGTTGCTAAAGATGATGGCAAGTCTCGACCAGGCTGGAGCGGCGGACCCCGCGGTGTGAGCATGGACGCGTGTCTGTACGCGAACGCGATCTCCGCCGCTCCTGCAAGCGTCTCCTGCGCAAGCTGGAGATCCAGCCCCCGTTGCGGGTCGACGAGCTGTGCCGACGGCTGGGCGAGTACCGGGGCAAGCCGATCCGGCTGATCCCGTGGCCGCTGCCGGTCCCCGGACCGTTCGGGGTCTGGATGTCGCGGGACGACGACGACTGCATCTTCTACCAGCAGGAGACCACCAGGGTCCATCAGGACCACATCATCCTGCACGAGATCGGCCACCTGCTCGCCGACCACCAGGACGACGGGACCGGGGCCGGGGCCGCGGCCGCGGCCTTCCCCGACCTCGGCCCGGAGTACCCCTGGGAGCACCGGCGCCGGGGCTTCCTGCGGACCTGCTACGACGAGGACAACGAGCGCGAGGCCGAACTGGTCGCCACGATCCTCCAGGAGTGGGCCGTGGTCACCGGCGACCTCGCACCCCGCGGTCCGCAGGCCACGGCGCCCGGGGTGCTGCGCTCCGCCCTCGGCTCCCGCTGGGGGCGGACGTGATCCTCCGGGAACCCGCCACCGTCGTACTGGTCGCCGGATCGGTGTGGAAGGCGGTCGACCTGGCGCGCGCACCGTTCGACCGCGCGCTGCGCGTCCTGGTGGCCTCGCTGCTCCTGCTGACCGCCGGTGAGCTCCTCGGCTTCCCGGCGGTGCTGAGCGCCACCGACGCGGTCACCGCCGCCGGCGTCGGCGAACTCGCCTCCGGCGCGGCCTCCATGGCGGGACTGGCGGCGCTGACCGTCTTCTTCGTCTCCTCGCTGCGCGGCGGGTACCGGGAGAACCGGGCCCGGATGCGGTTCGAGGCGGCACTGCTCGGCGCCGTGGTGGCCGCCCTGGCGCTGTGCACCCTCGCCACCCCCGAGGCCCTGCGCGGCCACCCGCCGGGCACCCCCGGGGCGGCGCGGACCTCCCTCGCGGCCTTCGCCGTGATCGGCAACGGCTACCTGCTCTACGCCTGCCTGGCCTCGGCGCTGTGGGCGGGGCGCTACGCCCGCCCGGCCGGGCGGCACCTGGCGCTCGGCCTGCGCACGGTGACGCTCGGGCTCGGCGTGGTCGCGCTCGCCTCGGCGGCCCGGATGGTCCGGGCGGGCCTGCGGACCGGCGGACCGGGGCCGCACCCCGCGTTCGACACCGGCGGCTGGTCGCCGGACGACTGGGGGACGGGCCTGGTGCTGGCCGGCCTCTGCTACGCGGCCGGCGCCCAACTGGTCGCCTACGTCCGCTCGGTGCTGCACCACCGCCGGATGTACGAGGGGCTCGCCCCGCTGTGGACCGTCCTCGCCGACGCCTACCCCGAACTCGTCCTGACCCGGGAGCCGGAGCGCACCCGCTTCGGCCGGCTGGGGCTGCGCCACACCCACGCCCGGTTCTACCGCCGCCTCATCGAGTGCCGTGACGCGCTGGTGCGGCTGAGCCCGTACCTGGCGCGCGTCGCCCCCGCCGACGACCTCGCCGGCGGGCCCGCCGACCGCCTCGCCCGCCACATCGCCGAGGCCCTCGCCCTGAAGCCGGCCGTCGAGGACCCCAACGCCGCGCTGTCCGCCACCCGGGTGGCGTTCCCCTCGGCGAGCGGGCTCGGCGCCGACGCCCGGGAGCTCGTCGCCGTCTCCCAGGCCTACGCGAACCGCGCCCGCTGACGGTGCCCCGGCCGTCAGCGGCGGCCGGGGAGCGGCTGGAGGAGCGCGAAGTAGGCGAAGGACGGGCCGCTCAGCGCCTCCACCCGCAGCCCGGCGCGGGCCGCGTGCGCGGCCAGGGCGGGCACCCGCAGCTGGTGCCGGTGGAAGCACTCGCCCACGACCAGCCGGCCGCCCGGCTTGAGCACCCGCCGCAGCTCGGCCAGCGTCCCCGTCGGGGCCGGGAGCTCCCCGAGCACCGTGACCAGGTAGGCGGCGTCGAAGACCGCATCGCCGAACGGCAGGTGGTGGACGTCGGCCAGGCACGGCACGATGGTGCCGATGCCGCTGCCCGCCGCCCTGCGCACGACCCGGTCCAGCGCCCGGTGCCGCACGTCGACGATGTCCAGCCGCCCCTCCCGGCCCAACTGCGGGGCGACGTGCAGGGCCTGGCGCCCCGAACCGGGGCCGATCTCCAGCAGCCGCTCGCCCGCCCGGGCCCGCAGCAGGCCGTCCAGCCGGCGCAGCGACAGCAGCGGCAGCGGCCGGTCGAAGCGCCCGCGCCGCACGTAGGGGGCGGGCGCGGCGGCGGCCGGCCACCGGGCCGCGGCGCCGGCCAGGGCCGCGGCCGAAGCCACCGCCGCCGTGCCCGCCACGACCCGCCCGACGGTGCTACGGCGCCGGGACGGGGTGGCGGGCGGAACGGCTGTCACGGGGATCTCTCCTGCTCTGCGCGGGCGGGTCGGCGGCGCACCCCCCACGATTCCCGAATCGCGGGGCGCGGTCGCTCCCCCTGATGCCCGTTCTCGCCCTGGTACTGGCTACAGCCCCCGTGCCCGGGGCCCCCGCCCCGGGACCGGTCGTCACCCGCGCACGGGCGTGAAGCGGACCGGCAGTTCGGTCATGCCCCGCAGCGCGATGCCGCCGCGCCAGCCCAGCTCCTCGACCGGCACGTCGAGCGCCAGGTCCGGGCAGCGCTCCAGCAGCGACCGGACCACCACCGCCCCCTCCAGCCGGGCCAGCGGCGCGCCGAGGCAGTAGTGCACCCCGTGCCCGAACGCCAGGTGCCCGTTGGTGTTCCTGGTGATGTCGAAGCGGTCCGGGTCCTGGTACCGGTTCGGGTCCCGGTCGGCCGCCGCCAGGGCCACCAGCACGGGGCTGCCGTCGGCGGGGATCACCGTGTCGCCGACCCGCACCTCCTCGGCGGCGAAGCGGACGCTGGCGGTCTTCAACGGGCCCTGGTAGCGCAGCGACTCGGCGATGGCGCCGTCGATCAGCGACCAGTCCGCGCGCAGCGCCGCCAGCTGGTCCGGGTGCCGCAGCAGCGACAGCACCGCGTTGCCGATCATGTTGAGGGTGGTCTCGTGGCCGGCCAGGAGCAGCAGCAGGGTCGTCGCGTGCAGCTCCTCCTCGGACAGCCGGTCGCCGTCGTCGTCCTGGACCTGGATCAGCGCGCTCAGCACATCGCTGCCGGGGGACTCCCGCTTGGCGGCGACCAGCTCCCGGAGGTAGGCGTGGAAGCGCTGGGCGGCCTCGGCGGCGGCCGGGCTCCGGTCGTTCACCACCAGGTAGCCCGACCAGCGGCGGAACTGCTCCTGGTCCGGCACCGGGACGCCGAGCAGCTCGCAGATCACCGCCATCGACAGCGGGTAGGCCAGCGCGTCCAGCAGGTCGGCGCGCCCCTGCGGCAGCATCGCGTCGAGCAGTTCGTCGGTGGTCCGCTGGATCGTCGGGCGCAGCAGCTCGATCCGGCGCGGCGTGAAGGCCCGCGAGACCAGGTTCCGCAGCCGGGTGTGGTCCGGCGGGTCGGCGGACAGCATGTGCCGGCCGACCTTGGGCCGCGAACCGCCCTCGCTGCCGTCGCCCATCACCTCCTTGCGCAGCGCGGGGTCGGCCGCCGACCAGTCCTTGCGGAACCGGGGGTCGGCGAGCGCGGCGCGGGCCTCGGGGTAGCTGACGATCAGCCACGCCTCGCTGCCGTCGAACAGCCGCACCCGGTGGGCCGGTCCGCGCTCGCGCAGCTCGGCGAAGACCGGGTAGGGGTCGGTGAGCATGCGCGGACCGAAGGAGGCCAGGTCCAGCGGCCCGGTGGTCACGGCGGTGTCGAGGGCCATCAGATCTCCCGCGCCTTCTCGCTCAGGATCCCGTGCACGTAGCCGGTGATGCCGTTGACGGTGGGGTGGTCCCACACCAGGGTCGACTTGATGTCGATGTCGTACTCGTCCTCGATGTCCCCGCACAGGGTGAGCGCGAAGATCGAGTCCAGGCCGTACTGGATCAGGGGGACGTCCGGGTCGATGTCGCTCTCCGGACACTCCAGGAAGGAGACCACGTGGTGGATCAGCAGCGCGCGGATCTCCTCCGGGGTGGGGCAGTCGACGGCTTCCTCGACGGGGGCGGTCATGATCGGGTTCCTCTCTCGGGATTCCGGGTGGTGGGGTGATGGGGAGGGCGGTGGCGCGGTGGCGCGGTGGCGCCGGTTCAGCAGAGCCGGCGGCCGATCAGGTCGAAGCCGGTGTTGGCCGCGTACCGGGCGGTGAGCTCCGCGAAGACCTGGTGGCCGGCCTCCCGCGCGCCGTCGACGGGGTCGTACCCCAGCCGCGCGGTGAGCCGGTCGAGGGCGCAGACCAGCCACGCCGGGTCGCGGACGAACGCGCTGGGGTGGTCCTGGTTGTGCTGCCACACGCCCACGCAGGCGGCGGCCGCCAGCAGGACGGCGTAGCGCTCCGCGAGCTCGAAGGCGACCGGCCCGGCGAACGGCGTCCGGTTGCGCGGCGGCAGCCCGGTCCAGCCGTTCTTCTGGGCCCGCAGCTCCTCCAGCAGCCGTCCGTGCAGCACCCGCAGCGCCGGGTCGCCCGAGAGGTCGGCCGCCGGCAGGGTCGCGATCAGCCGGTCGTCCGGCCCGGCGCCGGCCGCCAGCCGGCCGAAGTCCAGCTCGGGCAGCGGCTCGCCGAACCGGAACAGGACCGGGTCCGGCGCGGCGGAGGAGAACCAGCTCTTGCGGGCCAGCCTCGGCAGCTGCGGGATCATCGTCGCCTGGCAGATGGTGGCCCCGGAGTGCGCCAGCGCCGCGACCGGCAGGTCCCGCAGGTGCTTCTGGAACACCGCGTGCGGGCCCTCGCGCAGGAACGACCGGGCGCTGAGCAGCACCGCCAGGCCGTCGGCCGCGTTCTGCGCGAGCATCGGGACCAGGTACTTGGCGGCCGCCGCGTAGACGCTGGTCTGGCCCGGCAGCACGTGCAGCGAGCGGCACACCGTGGTCGCCAGGCTGTCGCAGACCAGCAGATCGGTGAAGGCGGCGGTCAGCTGCGCCCTGGCGTGGGGCAGTTCGGCCACCGTGCGGTCGTACAGCCGGCGCCGCAGGGTGAAGTCGGTGACCGTGCGCAGCATGGTGTCCAGCGCGCCGACCATCGCACTGCTCGCCACCGACTTGGTGACCTGGAAGCAGCGCAGCACCGTCTCCATGGCGTCGCCGATCTCGCCGACCACCGCCGAGGCGGGCACGGGGCACTCCAGGAACTCCACCCCGCCCAGGTGGGTGGCGCGCATGCCGGAGGTGCGGAAGCGGGGCAGGAAGCGCAGCCGGTCGCGCGGCACCGCGGCCGGGTCCACCAGCAGCAGCGAGTGGCTGCGGTTGCCGGGCTCGGTGCTGGTCCTGGCCAGGACGGTGATCGCGTGCGCCCGGGCGATGTTGTTGATCACCTCCTTGCGGCCGTCGAGCACCAGCTCGGCGCCGCGCGGGGTGGCTGTCAGCCGGGTGCGGGCGAGGTCGTCGCCGTGGGCGAGTTCGGTGATCGCACCGGCGGTCTGGCCGTTGCCCAGCAGGACGTCGGCCAGCCACCGGCGCTGCGCCTGGTCACCGGCCGCCCAGACGGTGGAGGAGGCGATCAGGTTGATCGCGCCGAACCCCAGGCCCAGGGCGCCGTCCCGGCGGAACACCGTGCGCAGCACCCGGGCGAGCCGGTCGGCCTGCACGAGCCGGCCGCCGAGCGCCGTCGGCACGAACTCCGCGCCGATCCCGTAGGCCTCCATGGCCTTGCGGCCGGCGGGCAGGAAGTCGCCGTGCTCGTCGGCGTCGACGAACGCCTGGTAGCCGACCGGGTTGCCGGGGTCGGTCGGGTCGCCGAGCAGCAGCTCCAGCGGGTCCGGGGTCTCCAGGTCGCCGAGCGGGCCCGCCGGTGCGGGCCGGGCCGGGGAGGCGGTGTCGAGGGCGGTCATACGGCGGCTCCGGTGAGCTGGTAGGGCAGCAGCGAGGGCAGCCGCCCGGCGGTGAACTGGTCGACGAGCGGCTCCACCAGCCGGTCGACGGCCTGCTCCGGGTCCTGTCCGCCGTCGGCGGCGAGGTACGCGGTGCGGACCGGGCGCAGCGAGCGCAGCAGCCGCACCAGGCAGCCCTCCAGCCACAGCCCGGAGTCCCAGAGCCCGTGGCCCGCCAGGGCGAGGTCCGACTCCCGGTTGCGGAGCCACAGGTGCACCGCCGCGGCGGCGGCGAGGCAGCGGGCGTAGCGCTCGGCGAGCTCGAACGCCTCGGCGGGGGCCCCCGCCGGCACGGGCCGGTACGCGGTGATCCGGCCGATCAGCTCGTCGGCGGCGCCGGCCACGTCGGCCGCGCACGCGGCGAGCGAGGCGGGGACGGTGCCGGCGTCGGCGAGGGCGCGCAGCTCCTCGACCGCCGCGGGCAGCGCCCGCAGCAGCCCGCAGCCGTCGCGGGGCAGCAGGTCCAGCCTGCCCGGGTCGAACGCGGGCAGCGGTTCGGTGAGGGTGGTCGCCGTCCGCAGCCCGGCGCCGGGCGCGGCGCCGCGCCGGTGGCCGCGGGCGATCAGCGGGAACAGGTTGACCAGCGCGTGCAGGTTGATCACCGAGTTGCCGTCGAAGATCCCGACGATCCGGTGGTCGCGCAGCACCTTCTGGAAGCGGCCGTCGGCGAAGGTGTCGCCGCGCAGCAGCGAACGGGTGCCGATCAGCCGGGCGAGCCGGCCGAGGGCCTGGTCCACCAGCGTGGGGACCAGGTACTTCGTCGCCGCCGAGACGAGCGCGAGCTCCTCGGTGAGCGCGTGGATGGACCGGCCGGCCACCAGGGTCAGCGCCTCCGCCGCGAGCAGGTCCGCGTAGGACTGCGCGAGCAGCCGGCGCGACTGCGGCAGGTCGATCAGCCGCCGCCCGTGGTTCAGCCGGGTCAGCGCGTAGCCGGTGGCCATGCCGAGGGCCTGGTCGCCCGCGCCGAGCGACAGCGACGCGCACAGGGTGCGGGTCAGCTGGAGGCTCTTGAGCACCGTTTCGATGCCGTCGCCCTCGGTGCCGACCAGCGCCGTCCCCGGCACCTCGGCCCCGGAGAACACGACGCCGCTGATGTCCGCGCCGCGGATCCCGTGCAGCCGCGCCGCCGGGAGCGGGCGGTACTGCGCCGGGCCGAGCCGGCGCTTGTCGACCAGCAGGACGCTGAAGCCGCGCGGGCCGCCCTCCGGGGAGGTCCGCGCGAGCACGCTGACCAGGTCGCCCCGGGTGGCGTTGTTGATCAGCCACTTCTCCCCGGAGATCCGGTAGCCGCCCGGGACGCGCTCGGCCCGGACCTCCCCGGCCAGCAGGTCGCTGCCGTGCTCGCGTTCGGTCAGGCCCCAGGAGACCACGGTGCCCCGGGCGACGTCGGCGCCGAGCGCCTCGGCCTGCTCCGGACTGCCCCCGACCCAGACCGAGACCGCGCCGAGGAAGGTCTTGGCGTGGGCGACGGCGACCGTGAGGTCGCGCCGGGCCAGGGCGCGGACCAGCTGCACCGCCTCCGGGAAGCTGTCCAGCGCCCCGCCGTACCCGGCGGGCACGTACTGGGCGGGCAGACCCAGGACGTCGAGCTCGCGGCAGATCTCCAGCGGGAACTCCTCCCGCTCGTCCAGCTCGGCGCACCGCGGGTAGGAGAACAGCCGCCCGGCGTCGTGCGGGTCGCCCAGCAGCCGGTCGAACGCGGCCGCCACGGTGGTGTCCGGCGCCCTCACGCGGCACCCCCCGCCACGGCCGCCGCCCGGTAGCGCCGCCCGACCGGCCGGCTCAGCTCCTCGTGGACGGGCTTCAGCCCGCCGCTCAGGAACAGCTCCCGCATCAGGGAGCGCTGCACCTTGCCGCTGGTGGTGCGGTGCACGTGCCCCGGGCGCAGCAGCACCACGCTGGGCAGCCGCACCCCGAGCGAGCCCGCCAGCTCCTCCTGGATCCGGCGCGCCAGCTCGCCCGGGTCGACCTCCTCGCCGCGCGGGACGCGCAGCTCCTGCATCACCACGAGGTCCTCCTGGTCCGTGGGGACCGAGCAGACGCTGCCCGACAGACCCCGGAAGGCCGGGTGCATCGCGGCGACCTCGCGCTCGATGTCGTGCGGGTAGAGGTTGCGGCCGTGGATGATGAGCATGTCCTTGATCCGGCCGGTCACGTAGAGCTCGCCGTCCTCGAAGGCCCCGAGGTCGCCGGTGCGCAGGAATCCGGCCTCCCCCTCGGCGGTGACGGCCCCGAAGGCCCGCGCGGACTCCTCCGGGTTGTTCCAGTAGCCCGGTGACACGCTCTCGCCGCGCACCCAGATCTCGCCGACCGCGCCCTCGGGCAGGGTGACCCGGCTCTCCGGGTGCACGATCCGCACGTCCATCCAGTCGGCCCGGCCGCTGCTCACCAGCGGCAGCCGGTCCGCCTCCGCCGGGGCGTGCGTGCGGTCCGGGGCGTGCGTGCCGTCCGGGCCGTCGGCGTCGTCGGCACCGGCGGCGTCGCTTCCCGCGCGGACCAGGAGGTGCCGTTCGAGGGCCGCCCGGTCCGCCTCGATGACCGGCGCCCGCCGGCCGCGCGGCGTGGCGGTGATCAGCAGGGTCGCCTCGGCCATGCCGAAGCAGGGCGCGACGGCGTCCGGCCGGAGCCCCGAGACCGCGAAGCGCTCGTTGAAGCGGGCCAGCGTACCGGGGTTGATCGGCTCCGCGCCGTTCACCGCCGTCCGCAGGCTGGAGAGGTCCAGCGCCGCCGCCTTCTCCGCCGTCACCTGCCGCGCGCACAGCTCGTAGGCGAA
Organism: Kitasatospora sp. NPDC058115; assembly: GCF_042884635.1. Lineage (NCBI taxonomy): Bacteria > Bacillati > Actinomycetota > Actinomycetes > Kitasatosporales > Streptomycetaceae > Kitasatospora > Kitasatospora sp. NPDC058115. The sequence goes on along the minus strand of NZ_JBHVTL010000001.1, from coordinate 9,167 downwards.
GTTCGGGGCCGCCGTGTTGGTCACCCGGTGCTCGTCGATCAGCTGCAGCCACAGGTACGGCCGGCGCAGGAAGTCGCCGGGCGACAGCAGCACCGTACCGGTCCCCAGGAACAGCGGGGCCAGCAGCATCCCGACCAGGCCCATGTCGTGGTAGAGCGGCAGCCAGCTGCAGGAGGTGATCGACTCGTCGAGGCCGAACGTCCGCTCCATGTACCGGATGTTGTCGGCCAGCGAGCGGTGGGTCACCACGACGCCCTTGGGGTCGCTGGTGGAGCCCGAGGTGTACTGGAGGAAGGCCGGGGTGTCGGCGCCGATCCACGGCTGCGGCCCGGCGGCGTCCGCGTCCGGCTCGAAGGTGTCGGTGGCGACGCAGTCGAGCTCCGGCGCGCCCGCCTCCGCGACGGCCTCGACGACGTCCGCCAGCGACCGGCTGTCGGTCAGCACCACGGCGGGCCCGGCGTTGCGCAGGATCGCGGCCGTGCGCGGCCCCCGGCGCCCGTTGTTCACCGGCAGCGGCGCCGGCACCGCCACCAGGCCGGCGTACATGCAGCCGACCAGCGCCGCGACGAAGTCCAGCCCGGTGGGGTACAGCAGCAGGACCCGGTCACCCTCGGCGCACCGGGTGCGCAGCCGGGCCGCGACCGAGCGCGCCCGGCGGTCCAGCTCGGCGAAGCCCAGCGTCAGAGTCGTCCGGCTGGACCCGCTGACCTGCACGAAGCTGACCGCGTCCCGCTCCGGCCGGTCCTGTGCGTACCGCCTGAGCCGGTCGACCAGGTAGTCGCCCATCCCGCAATTCCTTTCTCCATGGTTGCCGCGGACCCGGTACGGGAGCGGTTCACCTCGTCGTCGTGAGGCCGGCGAGACCGGCCGGCCGTCCCGTGCCCACCGGGTGCCACAGCGGTGCCGTGGCGACCCGGGCGTCCGGGGTGCGGGCCGCCAGCTCGACCGCGCGCAGATAGTGACCGGCCAGCCGCTCGACCGTCGCCCGCTCGTACAGCCGGGTGTCGTAGCGGAAGTCGACCGCGAACGCCTCGGCGCTCTGCAGCACGTCGACCGCCAGGTCGACCTGCCCCTCCTGCTGGGGCAGGTGCCAGGGGCTCAGCAGCAGCCCGGAGCACCGGGTGACCCGGTCCTCGTCCCCGGTGTCCAGCAGCGGGCGCAGCCCGGCCGCGGCATGGGCGGTGGACAGCATGTTGAAGGTGATCTGGAACAGCGCCGACCGCCCGGCGGCCCGCCGGCTGCGCGACTCGCGGGCGACCAGCGGGAACGGGTAGCGCCCCGCGTCCATGCCGCCGCGGATCTGCTCGTTGGCGGCGACGGCGGTGTCCCGGAACGTCGCCCCGTCGGCGAACGCCGCCTTCAGCACGATGGTGTTCATGAAGTTGCCGACCACCTCGCGCATCCGGCTGCTCAGCCGGGTGGTGACCGGGGCACCGATCAGGAACTCGCGCTGCCGGGTGGAGCGGTGCAGCACCACCTGGAAGGCGGCCAGCAGGAAGGCGTACGGCGTGACTCCCCACTCGGCGGCCGCCGACAGCGCCGGCCCCGCCAGCTCGGGCGGCACGGTCACCCGCAGGGTGTCACCGGCGAAGGACTGGCTGTCCGGCCGCCGGTGGTCGGCGGGCAGCTCGGCCGCCGGGACCTCGGCGCAGACCTCGCGCCAGTGGCCGCCCATCGCCGTGCCGCGGGCCGAGGCGAGCAGCCGGCGCTCCTTGTCGACGTGGTCGTGGTAGCGGCCCGCCGGCGGCGGTCCGGCCGGGGCCGGGTGCTCGTACCCCTTGAGCAGATCGCCCAGCAGCAGCGCGTTGGACGCCGCGTCGGTGGCGATGTGGTGCCCCGCGACCAGCAGCACCGCGTCGGCGGGCCCCCGGGTCAGCAGGACGAACCGGAACGGCGCGCCCGACTCCGGCACGAACGGCCGGCCGAGCTCCTCGCGGACCGCCGCCCGCAGGGCCGGGTCGTCCGCGCCGGGCAGCTCGCGCACCGTCAGCACCGGCTCGCCCAGCGGTTCCTCGATCCGCACCGGCCGGCCGCCGACCACGTCGAAGCGCGAGCGCAGCATCGTGTGCCGCTCGCCCAGCGCCGCGACGGCGTGCCGCAGCCGGTCGAGGTCGACCGCCGAGCGGATCCGCACGGCGAGCCCGGTGTTGTACGCCCCGCTGTGCGGCGCCAGCCGGTACAGGAACCACTGCGCTTCCTGGGTGTGCGAGAGGGGAAGGACCTGCTGCGCCATCACGCGCCCCCCGCCCGCACCGGCGACCCGGCGGCCCGGACCGCCCGGGCCAGCCGCAGATCGTCCCTGAGGTGGCCCACCAGGTGCCGCAGCAGCGCGGCGGTGTGCGCCTCCAGATAGAAGTGGCCGCCGGGGAAGGCCCGGTACTCGAACCGGCCGCTGGTCAGCTCCGACCAGGCGCGGACCGTCCCGGGCGGGCAGTCCCGGTCCTGGTCGCCGTTGTAGGCCACCACCGGGCAGCGGACCTTGGCCGGCTCCGGCGCATAGGTCTCGACGGCCCGGAAGTCCGCCCGCAGCGCCGGCAGCGTCAGGGTCAGCAGCTCCGGATCGGCCATCGCGTCGGCCGAGGACAGCCCGAGCCGGCGCACCGCCGCGACCAGCGTCGCGTCGTCCTCCAGGTTCAGCCGGCTCGGCTCCCTGCGGTGCGGCGCCGGCTGGCCCGACAGGAACAGCCGCACCGGCTGGACCCCGTGGAGAACGTCGAGCCGGCGGGCGACCTCGTAGGCCAGCGCCGCGCCCATGCTGTGCCCGAAGAAGGCCACCGGGGTGTCCAGCAGGGGGGCCAGCGCCTGCGCGGCCTCGTCGGCGAGCGCCGTCATGGACTCCACCGGCCGCTCGTGGATGCGGCTCTGGCGCCCCGGGTAGCAGGCCGCCCGGAGCTCGATGTCCTCCGGCAGGTGCGCCGCCCAGCCGTGGAAGAACGTCGGTACGCCGCCCGCGTGCGGAAAGCACACCAGCCGCAGAGCGGGACGGGCCGCGGCGCCGTACCCCTGAAACCACTTGCCGCCCGTTTGCGTCATGGGGATCCCTCCGGGACAACCGGTCGAAGGACGAGATGAATGCACTGAACGATGATGCGAAGAATGCCTATACATCAGCTATATGAGTCATATGCGGATCAATCCACATCCTTCTCGGTGCGCGCGGTCCGGCTGAAGCCGACCACGGCGGCGAGGGCCGCGACCGCCGCCCACAGCAGCATCGAGGTCCGGGTCGTCCCGATCGCGTCGAGCAGGTAGCCGCAGCCCAGCGCACCGAGGGAGTTGAAGCCCGCGCCGAGGAACCGCGCGGTGCCGTTGACCCGGCCCTGCATCTCGTCCGGCGTGTTCTGCACCTGGAACACCCAGGCGGCCACGTTCAGGATCCCGGAGGCGAAGCTCAGACCGCCCAGGACCAGCGCCAGCGCCACCGGCCGGTGGAGCAGCGCCACGAACGGCATCAGGACCACCCACAGCGTCGTCACGATCACCAGCACGGTGTGCAGCCGGTAGCGCCGCGACAGGTGCGGCTCGACGAGCGAGCCGGCGATCCCGCCGATCCCGCGGGCGGCCGCCACGATCCCGAAGTCGGCCGGTGAACCGCCGTTGCGCTGGATGATCACCATCACGGTCAGCGCGAGCACCTGGAAGATCAGATTGCTGCCGGCGAAGAACCCGACCAGGAACCGGGCGAACTTCCGCCGCCACAGCCAGCTGACGCCGTCCCTGATGTCCGTGTACAGCCGCCGGCCGGACCGCTCGCCCACCACCGCCCGGAGGTCGCGCCTCAGTCGCGCCAGCATGCCCAGCGCCAGCAGGTTCGCCGCCGCCATGAAGCCGAACGGCAGCCAGTGGGCGGCCGACAGCAGCAGACCGCTGGCCGGCTGGCCGAGCAGACCGATGGCCGAACCGCGCGCCTCGTTGCGCGACATCGCGGTCGGCAACTGCTCGGTGGAGACGACGCTGCGCACCGCGGCGCGCTCCGCGAGGTCGTAGAAGGTGGCCAGGCTCATCTCCACGAACGCGGCCAGCATCAGGTGCGGCAGCCACACCTCGTCCCGGGCGACGGCGACCGCGACACTGGCCACCGTCAGGAGCCCGATGACGTCACACCAGAGCATCACCCGACGGCGGTCCCAGCGGTCCACGAAGGCGCCGGCCGGCAGCTGGACGACCAGGTTCGGCAGCGCCGCCGCGAAGCCCACCAGCCCGGCGTGGGCCGCCGACCCCGTGTGGTAGAGCGCCAGCAGCGGGAAGGCCACCATGGCGATGCAGGAGCCGAACCGGGAGATGCCCGCGCTCAGCCAGAGCCGGGTGAAGTCCCGGTTGCGGTGCAGCGGCGGATGGTCGGAGGGCGGGGCCTGCCGGGCGTCCGCGGCGGCGCGGGCGTCCGCGGCGGCGCGGGCGTCGGGGGCGTCGGGGGTTTCGGGGGCGTTCTGGGCGTCGGGGGTCTCGGCGGTGCCTGCGGTGCCCGCGGTGCCCGCGGCAGGGCTCATCGGGCGCGTCCCGCGGGCCGGCGGGACGCCCGGGCCGGCGCCGGGAGCGCCTGGAGGTCGACCTTCCCGCTGATGCTGAGCGGAATCCGGGCGATCGCCAGGAAGGTGCTCGGGATCATGTAGTCCGGCAGGCTCACGGCCAGGTGCGCCCGCAGCGCGGCCACCTCCGGCGCCCGGTCCACGGGCACCAGGTAGGCGACCAGACGGAGGTCGCCCTCGCTCGGCTCCCACACCGTGACGACGGCGTCGCGGACCCCGGGGTGCTCGATCAACCTGGCCTGGATCTCGCCCAGTTCGATCCGGTAGCCGCTGATCTTGACCTGGGTGTCGATCCGCCCGAGGAAGACCAGCGCGCCGCCGGGCCCGCGCCGCACCAGATCACCCGTGCGGTACATCCGGGCCCCTGGCTCGCCCCATGGATCGGGGACGAAACGCTCCGCGGTGAGATCCGGCCGGTTGGCGTAGCCACGGGCCAACCCGTCCCCGGCGATACAGAGTTCGCCGGTCCCGCCGTCACCCGCCGCGCGGCCCGCGCCGTCCAGCACGTGCAGCCGGGTGTTGGCCAGCGGGCCGCCGAGGAGCACCTCCGCCGGCCGCTGCGGAACCTCCCAGAACGAGGACCAGACGGTCGTCTCCGTCGGGCCGTACACATTGGTCAACCGGCGCACCCTGCGCCGCAGTTCACCGGCCAGCGCGACCGGCAGGGCCTCCCCGCCGACCAGCGCGTGGACATCCGGCCGGTCGAACCCGGCGGCCAGCAGCAGCCGCCAGCCCGAGGGCGTGGCCTGCACGTGGCTGACGCCCCGGTCGACGACCAGCCGCAGCAGCGCCGCGGGATTGCGCGCCTCCGCGTCCGGCGCCAGCACCACCCGGCCGCCGTCCAGCAGCGCCGAGTAGAGCTCCAGCGCCGAGATGTCGAAGGAGACCGAGGTGGCCGCGAGCCAGGTGCCCGCCGGGCCGGCCCCCACGTCCTCGGTGACCGAGCGCACCACGTTCAGCAGTGAACGATGGGTGACCATCACGCCCTTGGGAGTGCCGGTCGAACCCGAGGTGTAGATCACATACGCCAACTGCTCGGGGTCCGAGGCCCGTTCCGGCCGGGAGCTGTCGTCCGACTCCACGGCCGGACCGTCCTCCCCGAGTTCGAGCACCGCCCCGGCGAAGCCCGCCGGCACCCGCCCGGCGGCGCCGGCCCGGCAGATCAGCACCGCCGCCCCGCTGTCCGCCAGCATGAACTCCAGCCGCCCGGCGGGCAGCCCCAGGTCGAGCGGGAGGTACGCCGCGCCCGCCTTCCACACCCCGAGCAGCGCCGGCAGCAACTCCGGGCCGCGCGGCAGCAGCACCCCGACCGGCCGGTCCGGCCGCACGCCCAGGGCGATCAGCCTCCGGGCGATCCGGTTCGCCTGCCGGTCCAGCTCGCCGTAGCTCAGCCGGGCCCCCTCGGCGACGACCGCGACCGCCTCCGGCGCGGCATCGACCTGCGCCTCGATCAACTCGACCACACGACCGACGGCTATCGCCGTGTTCATAGTCTTCCCTTCCACTCGTCGGCTCTGATCGGTACGGGCCGGGTGCGGCCGGGCCGGGAGGGGCCCGGCCGCACCCGGAGGGTCAGGACTCGGCCCGGCGGGCCGCGGCGTCGTCCAGGCCGCGCTGCCACAGGCCGGTCAGCCGCTGCTGGCTCGGCCACACCTCGGCGATGACCCGCTTCACCAGCTCCCGGCCGGCCGTCGCGTTGGTCAGCAGCACCCCGCCGAGCCCCGAGTGGACCCGCAGGCCGGACATCGCCTGGTAACCGATCGCCTGTCCGCCGTGGCCGAACTCCAGGTCGGCCCCGCTGTCGTCGACGATCGTGCTCCAGCCGTACGGCCGGCCCGAACGCGGCGTCAGCATCTCCTGGACCAGCGGCCGCGGCAGCAGCGCGCCGGGCAGCCCCAGGTAGCCGCGCCGGACCTCCACGGCCAGCCGGGCCAGGTCGGTCGCCGTCGTCCACAGACCGGCGGCCGCCGACTCCGCGTAGACCTGGTAGCCGCCGGGCAGCGGCCGGCCGGGCTCGTCGTGGCCCAGGGCCACCGGGCGCCCGCCCGTCCTCGGGAACGCCGGGTCGAAGCTGCTCCCCGCCATCCCCAGCGGACCGAACACCAGGGTCCGGACCACCTCGTCGAAGGGCGCCCCGGTGAGGTCGCTCATCGTCTGCTGGAGGATCGAGATGTGGAGCGTGTTCATCAGGAACGCGCTGCCCGGGGCCGACGCGAAGCGGGGCGGCGGCGTCACGGCCGGCGGCCGTCCGTGCAGGACGTCCAGCACCGTCGGGATCGGCTCGTCCGGCGCGAACCGGTTGAGCCGCGGGTGCTGGGCGAACCCGGCCAGGTGGCCGAGCAGCTGACGGAACGTCACCGCCGGTGCCGGGTCGCCGGGGATCCGCCACGAGGTGAGGTGCGCGTTGACGTCCTCGTCGAGGTCCAGGCCGCGCTCGGCCAGCAGCCGGAGCAGCGCGAAGGTGGTGACGTGCTTGCTGAGCGACCCGGCCGCGAACACCGTGTCGGTGGTGACCGGCTCGCTGCCGCCGGCGGCCAGCGTGCCGAACGCCTCGGCCGAGGCGATCGCGCCGTCCTGGATCAGCACCAGGCTGACGCCCGGCACCTCGTGGCGGGCCAGCAGCTCCGGCATGGCGAGGCCGATGGCCGAAGCGGCCCCGCGGCTGCGCCCGCCGTCGGCCCGACCGGCGTCCGCCTGCCCGCTGTTGGTCTGCCGGCTGTTCGCCCGGGCGCCGTTCGCCCGGGGTGCGGCGAGCAGGGTGCCCAGCTCGGCGACCAGGTTCTCGGCCAGCTCCCGCACCGTGTCCTCGGTGTGCAGCTCGGCACTGTACGTCCAGCCGAGGTACAGCCGGCCGTCCTGGACCTCGGCGCGCACCGCCAGCTGGTGCCCCCGGCCCGCCGAGCCCTCGCGGACCTCGTCCTCCCGGCGCGGTGCCAGGAAGAGCCCTGACAGGGCCGAACCACGGCCCGCGGAGTCCTCCGGCCGGGCGAACGAGAAGCGGACCAGGGGGGCCGGCTGCGCGGCCAGCTCCTCGGCGACCACGGCGTCCGGCGCGAGGTGACGCAGCAGCCCGTAGCCGTACCAGGGCTCCGGCACACCGCGCAGCTGCTCGCAGACCGACCGCACGGCGGCCGCCGTGTCCCGGCGCTTCGGAAGCCACAGCGAGACCGGGAAGGCGTCGGCGAACGCACCGACCGCGCCACGGAGTTCGGGAACCTCGCGGCGGAGGTCGCGACCGACCTCGATGTCGATCCGGTCGTTGCCGGTCCAGCGGGTGAGCACCCGCCCCAGCACGCCGAGCAGGGTCTGCTCGGCCTCGGCACCGCCGAGCAGCGCGGCGGTCGGCTCCGGTGCCAGCACCGTGGTGAGCGTCCGCCGGCCGGCCCAGGTGTGCACGGCCTCCGGGTGGTCGACCGGCAGCTCCACCTGCGGCTGCCGGTTGAGCCAGAAGTCCGCCTGGTCGGTGATCTCCGCGTCGCCCGCCCGCTTGGCCACCCGGCCGGCCCACTGCCGCCAGGTCATCGCCGGCCGGGCCCACTCGGCCGGCCGACCCTCGGAGAGGCGCCGGTACGCCGCTTCGAGGTCGAGCAGCAGGGTCTCCCAGGAGTCGGCGTCGACCGCCAGGTCGTACGCGGTGAGCCAGAGTTCGGGGAGCTGCTCGCTGCCGAGCACCCGGTCCCCGCCGAACCGGCAGAGACTGGCCCTGAGCACCGGACCGGCCTGCGGGTCCAGGTCGGCCCGGTCGGCCGCGGTGGCCGTCGCGATCTCCTCGGCCCGGCGCTCGGCCGGCACCGACTCCAGGTCGACCGTCCGCACCAGCTGCGCGGACTCGTGCGCCGCCGTCCAGCCGTGGGGCATGGTGCCACTGGTGTCCAGGCGGAAGCGCAGCGCCTCGTGCTGGGCGACCACGGCCGCCAGCGCCTGCTCCAGGAGCTCGGGGTCGAGCGGCTCGGTCACCGGCACCCGGACCGAACGGGCCGGCGACCCGCCCTCCTCCAGCAGCCGGAGCTGGCCCGGCAGGAGCGGCGAGCGGTCGGCGTCGTCGGACTGCCCGCTGCCGACCAGGCCGGCGAGCTCCGCGAGGCTGCGGGCCTCGTAGATCATCCACAGTGACAGGTCCAGACCGGCCTGACGTGCGGAGTTGAGCATCCGGACGGCACGGATGGAGTCGCCGCCGAGGTCGAAGAAGTTGTCCTCGACGCCGACCCGGGTGACGTCCAGACCCTCGCACCACAGGGCGGCGAGCTTCTCCTCGACCGGCGTGCGGGGCGGCGTGTGACGCCGGTTGGCGTCCGCCGTCTCCCGGTTGGGGGTGGGGAGTGCCCGGTGGTCGAGCTTGCCGTTGGCGGTGAGCGGGATGGTGTCGATGGTGACGAAGGCGGCGGGGACCATGTAGCGGGGGAGTGTGGCGGTGAGGTGGTCGCGCAGGTCGGCGGGGTCGGGGGTGTGGCCGTCGGCGGGGACGAGGTAGGCGACGAGCTGCTTGCCCTTCTCGGTGTCGTGGGTGGTGACGACGGCGTCGTGGACGTGGGGGTGGGTGGTGAGTGTGGTCTGGATTTCGCCGAGTTCGATGCGGTAGCCGTGGATTTTGACTTGGGTGTCGATGCGGTCGAGGAATTCGAGGGTGCCGTCGGGGAGTCG